>NZ_JBYQGQ010000007.1:0-115492 GCF_058200215.1 Streptococcus sp. SCPM-O-B-15304 (M98)
AAGCACATCGGCTTCAACAAGTGCAAGCACATCAGCTTCAACAAGTGCAAGCACATCAGCAAGTACGTCAGCTTCAACAAGCGCAAGCACATCAGCAAGCACATCAGCAAGTACGTCAGCTTCAACAAGCGCAAGCACATCAGCTTCAGCAAGCACATCAGCTTCAACAAGTGCAAGCACATCAGCAAGTACGTCAGCTTCAACAAGCGCAAGCACATCAGCAAGTACGTCAGCTTCAACAAGTGCAAGTACATCCGCTTCAACGAGCGCAAGCACATCAGCAAGCACGTCAGCTTCAACAAGCGCAAGCACATCAGCAAGCACATCAGCTTCAACAAGTGCAAGCACATCAGCGTCAACAAGTGCAAGTACATCCGCTTCAACGAGCGCAAGCACATCAGCAAGCACGTCAGCTTCGACAAGCGCAAGTACGTCAGCAAGCACGTCAGCTTCAACAAGTGCAAGCACATCAGCTTCTGAATCAACATCTGACACAATCGTTACAAGTAAGGGAATGCCAGAGATCTATTCTATTGAAAGTTTAAACATCGAAAGCGTAATTACTTCAGAGTCAGTGTCGACAAGTGCTTCAGAATCAGCAAGCATATCAGCTTCAGCAAGCACATCAGCGTCTGAGTCAGCATCAACAAGTGCGTCAGCCTCAGCAAGTACATCAGCTTCAGCAAGCACATCAGCTTCAGAATCAGCATCAACAAGCGCATCTATGATTCATTCGACTTCAACTAGTCAAGCTCCACAAACTGATACCACTAAGGCCCGTAAGCAATTACCAAATACTGGTGAAACAGCTTCAGCTGCAAATGCTCTCCTTGGAGTTGTAGCAGGTCTAACTGGATTAGGTTTAGTAGCCAAACGTCGTAAAGATGAAAATGAAGATGAAATCTAAGATATCTATGTTATATAGAGTAGTTCTATAACGACAAGATAAGAAAAAATCCTGAAAAGTTTAACTTTTCAGGATTTCTTTTGTTTTGAGTTCTTTGTCAACTGTAGTGACTTGAAGATAAACTAACATCTGGAGAAGACAACGATTGTTCTCTCCATTTTTATGTTCAGAGCGATAAAAATTCGTCTCTTAAAGTTGTCAAAGTTCCTAAAATCAAGGGCACTTCGTTTAATAAGTTTGATGAGATTATTAGTAGCTTCCAATTTGCCCTTGGAATAGGGAAATTGCAGGATGTTGACAATCTTTTCTTTATCCTTGAGGAACGTTTTAAAGACAGTCTGAACAAGAGGAAAAAACTGCTTTAGATTGTCCTCAATGAGTTCAAAAAATTTGTCAGGCTCTCTATTCTGAAAGTGGAACATCAAGAGTTGATAGAAATTATAATGGTGTTTTAAGTCTTCTGAATAGCTGAAGAGTTTGTCTAGAATTTCTTTATTCGTTAAGTGCATACGAAAAGTAGGGCGATAAAAACGTTTATCACGGACTTTACGGATATTCTGTTGAATGAGTTTCCAGTAGCGCTTGATAGCTTTGTATTCACAAGATTTTCAATCGAATTGTTTCATGATTTGGGCACGAACACGACTTAAAGCACGACTTAAGTGTTGGAGTAAAACAGTCCAGTGAACTCTTTTAGCTTGAGTTTAGAAATATAATAATGAAGTGGGAAAGCAATCAAGGACAATTTTTGCATTTTGAAGTGAAACAGTCTGGGAGACTGTTTCAGCCTGAGCCTCGAAATTCGAATGCGAAGCATAGTAGGGACTAACATATCCATAGTAATGATTTTCACTTGACAACTAACAGCTCTATTATATCGAAGAAATTGATTTTGGATGACGGTTGAAGTTGAAATGGCAAGGTGATGGGCAATATCGGTCATAGAAGTATTTTAATTAACTTTTGAGCAATCTTTTAATTGATGATACGAGAAATTTAATGATTTTTCTTGACGATTGAAGTCTCAGCGACAATTATTTTCGAGCAATGATAGCACTTGAAACGACTTTTTTTCAGAAGAATTCTAGCAGCCATACCAGTCTTTTCGAGGTAAGGAATCTCAGACGGTTTTTGAAAGTCATATTTCTTCATTTGATTTCCGTAATCAGGGTAAGATGGGGCATTGTAGTCTAATTTAGCTATGATTTCCTTGTGTGTATCCAAATTGATGATATCTACAATCTTTATGTTTGGGTCTTTAATATCAAGCAGTTTTGTGATAAAATATGATTGTTCAAATGATCCTTTCTAATGAGTTGTTTAGGCGCTTCTCATTAGAGATCTTATGGGACTTTTTTTGTTAGTTAAGTGATATAAAAAATGATATAATTAGTAGTGAAAATTATAAGGGTTAAGTGTATAATACTTTATTATATATAATCCTGTTAGACAATGAATACAAAGAAATTATTCGAAACTCGTTTAAATTGTACTAATTGTATGAGTTTTTAAACTTTTCGCTGAGGATTGAAATTAGGTTAGAAAGTTAGGAAAATTTATTTATGAGACCATTGATTAGTGTGATTGTTCCAGTATATAATGTAGAACAGTATTTACGACAGTGTATTGAAAGCATTTTAAAACAGTCTTATCGAGAAATAGAAGTGTTGCTGATAAATGATGGTTCAACCGATTCTTCTGGAATAATTTGTCAAGAATTTGCGGAATATGATAACCGATGTCGCTATTTTGAAAAGGAAAATGGAGGTATTTCAGATACGAGAAATTATGGATTAGATCGTTCAGAAGGGGAGTATATTACTTTTGTAGATTCGGATGATTTTTTAATGGATAATGCTATAGAAAAATTATATGCAACAGCACTATTAGGAGACTCAGATCTAGTTGTGGGAGCTTATTGTAGATTTAATGAACCAAATTTTCTCTTATATTCAAAAGAAAATTTACCGAGTTTACCTGTTACTTTTGTGGATAAAAGCTTTGCTATGAATCAAATGGACGAACTTACGGACTTCCAATTTATTATGTATTCAACTGTCTGGGGAAAACTGTACAAGCGTAGTTTATTTGAGGGGATTCGTTTTCCTTATGGGAAATATGCAGAAGATCAGTTTATAACTTGGAAATTATACATGAAGGCTTCTACAATATCTATTTGTAACCATGTTATCTATTCCTATCGTATCAATTATTCAGGCCTAACAAGTAATTTTGATTTGTCTCATCTGGACTACATTGAAGCACTAGAAGAACGGATTGAGAAGACTAGACATTTAGATGGGATTGATATGGGGAAAACTTATAAAATGTATGACTATGTTTTGAGGCGTATGTTGACAGAATTGTCAAATCATGGATACTTGGAAGAAAGACAAAAATTGGAACAGAAAATAGAGGCTTTAAAACTAGATCATATTATTAATTAGAGAATTGTAAACTTTCCCTGAAGTTAAACAAAGAATTTATCCAAAGAATGTAGTTCTGTATTGCATAGTCCAGCCTCCTATTAATTTGTGATGAGAAAATGGTGATTATGAGATTGATCCAGTGCTATTAATAAGAGTTAAAAATGATTGTTTATTTATTTTGACTGATTGAAGTAGAGGATCTCAAATTATCCGATTGATTTCAAATAAAAGTGTGGAAACGATCAATCAGACTCTGAAATTTATCTTAAGACAACAAGAAATTCTTTGATGAAAAACAACGATATTTATCTTTATTTTCTTATAAGCAGATTTTTTCTGCTTTTTTTGTTATAATAATGACATTGAATTTATGGAGGGAAATAGTATTTTATACTAAAAACTAGTAGTTTTGTGCCATGGTTTTATGTATTTATAAAGAAAACTAAAGAAGTATATATTTTTGAACTTTCTGATGTTTATTTATAGAATGGAAGGAATTGTTTTGAAAAATTATTTTTCATCTATAGTTATAAAAAAAGGTTTTATAACTCTTTTCTTAATTTTTATTTATGTTCTTTGTAGTCGATTAACTCTTCCTTTTATTGATTTGAATAGTAGAGATTTTCTTGGGGGGTCTACTGCTTATTTAGCTTTTTCAACTGCAATTACAGGGGGCGATTTACGTAGTTTGTCAATCTTTTCAGTCGGTTTATCCCCCTGGATGTCATCGATGATTTTATGGCAAATGTTCTCCTTATCTAAACGTTTGAATCTTGCTTCTGGCTCTGCTGAGGTTCAGGATCGGAGAAAGATGTATCTAACTTTGACAATTGCCTTGATTCAATCGCTAGCTTTAGTAGTAAATTTACCAATCAAGGACAACTATAACACACTCTTGGTACTCATACTAAACACAACCTTGCTGATAGCCGGAACTTTTTTCTTGATATGGTTATCAGATATTAACTCTACTATGGGGATTGGAGGCTATCTTGCTATCTTATTGACTAGTATGATTCTCTATCTTCCTCAAGACATCATGGAATCAATACAAAAACTCGGGATTCCTATGTGGATTATCGTAATACTTGGAGCGATGGGGGCCGTTTTTGCCTATCTCATTGCAATTTTTTATCGTGCTCGTTATCGGATTCCAGTCAATAAGATTGGTCTCCACTCTCGCTTTAAGCGTTATTCTTATTTTGAAATTATGTTGAATCCTGCAGGTGGGATGCCCTTCATGTATGTGATGAGTTTAATTAACTTACCAACTTACCTATTTCTTTTGCTACAATTAGTAAATCCAGAGAACACGGTTTATCAACATATAATTTTCCAATATGCAACGGGGAAACCCTTGTGGATTTATACCTATATAGCGACTTTGTTTGTCTTTAGTATTGCCTTTGCTTTTGTCAATATTAGTGGGGAACGAGTGGCAGAACGGATGAAAAGCTCTGGTGAGTACATTTATAGCGTTTATCCAGGTGAGGATACCAGTAATTTTATTAATAATCTAGTATTCAAATTTGCTATTGTAGGTGGTATCTTTAATGTGTTATTCGCAGGTCTACCGATGTTATTTGTTTTAGTTGATGAACAATTATTGAGAGTGAGTATGATACCAGGTTTGTTTATGATTTTAAGTGGTATGATCTTTAACATTAAAGATGAAATTAGTGCACTGAAGTTAAACGAAACTTATAAACCACTGATTTAGGAGAGTGTTATGTATTATTTTATTCCGGCTTGGTATGGTAGTCATCGTCAGTGGCATGCAGATATCATCCCTTGGTATCGGTCTTCTTTTAAGTTGGAGTTTGACGATACCTTCAATCAGATTCGTCTGTTAGATAGACAAGAACTGCCGTCAAGCCTTTTTGTTTTAGCCTATCAACCACATCTTCGCTATTTCTTACATCGTCATAGTGTATTAGAGGCTGAAATATATTCTATTTTTGATGAAATGCAAGATATTACGGATATTTCTCCACAAGTACTGAATATCAGAGATATTGAGTGGGATAAGGACTGTGAATTTATGTACAGTCCTTTCGCTATTGTTATCCACAAAGATGGGAAACGCTATGCTCAAATTGAGCATGGTGTGGAAGGTTTTATTAGTGATATTCAATATTTTGATACCCAAGGGCAAATGATCGAGCACTATATTATGGATGACCGTGGCCTGGTTTCGAGTGTCATTTATTATCAGGATAATTATCCATCTTATCAAGATTATCTGAATTCTGAGGGAATTTGGCAGTTCAGAGAGTATTTACAAGAGGATGGTAGGGTAGAGATTAATCCTATTTTTGCCTTTCGTTTTGATTCGCTCCACTATAGTGATATGGAGCAGTTGGTGGCTGAATTCTTTGAAAAACGACTCGAAAAGATTAAAGAGAGTAGTGATTTATTTATTATTCCATCTGACTCTCGACATAACGATTTTGTTCTAAATCGCTTGCCTGAAGCAAATCCTAAAATATTGAGCCTTTTCATCGGTCGTAATCCAAAGGAGAGCATGAGAGATCTACTTGGGTCTATATCCAAAGTCGATTTGGTCTTAGTTGATAGAGAGGATAGCCTTCAGCTGTTGCAGGAATTGTATCCAGATAAATACAATCTTTTCAAACATTTATCGCCATTTGATACTCGTTTGAGATTGGGAAAAAGTCAGACAAAGAGAGAATCTATAATTTATTATCAACTTAATTTTGAAGAAGAATTGGACAAAGAAGGTCTTTTTCAAATCTTATCCTTCCTTGCAGAGACCAAAGACACTGAGGTAATTTTCGGTGCTTTTGCTGCCAGTAACGACCAGATGGATAGAGTCGCAGAGGCCATTCAGGAAATTATAAATGAAAAATTCTCGGCAGAAATTTTTGAGAAAGCAATCGACTATGAAGGGGCTGAAAATCCTTTGAAGGAAAATGTCCAACAGAAACTTCGCTATCGCTTGTTAAACATCAATGATGAATTGGAAATGATTAAGACCTTAGAATATGTTCGTTTGATTGTTGATTTGAATCCACAACCTCACCTATATACCCAAATAGCGGGAATTAGTGCAGGAATTCCTCAGGTGAATCAAGTAGAGACTGTCTATGTTGACCATTTGAAAAATGGCTACTTGCTTTCTACTATCACAGAATTTAAGAAAGCGGCCCATTACTACCTGGATACCCTAAAAGAATGGAATCAGTCTTTGATCTACTCGGTTGATAAAATCAAGGAACATACAGGTGAAAAATTTGTGGGGAAACTAGATCAATGGATAGAGGAGAGTACAAATGTCAAAGGATCTTAAAATCCTACAGATAGGGACAGAAAATTGGAAGCATCGTTATGAGATCCCTAAAAAGATGGATTGGTATTATTTTTATCCTAATTCTCCTAAGGCTCTTAAAGAAACGATAAAAATGGATGAGATTCGCAAGTTCAATGCCATTCTCATCGAAGATGGCCGTTACTTGGTTGACCTATTACCAATCATTAAAATAATTGAGCCCTATACGGTTTTCTATAACCAAGAGTTTCAAACAAGCAATCCTCTTATTTCGGATTTAATCAAAAAACGCTGTGCCCAAGCAATTGACTTTTCAGACCCACAGAAGCTCTTAAAAGATTTATCCACTTCCTTATTCGGTGGTGGATACGGGGATAAGATGAAACCAGCTACAATAGAAGTTCATCCAAGTTTTAAAGGCTCTGTTTCTTATCAAGGCTTTGAGTATCTGCTCTTAGAGGGGGATTTTGGTTCTGAGTTTTCTCAAGTAGCTCATTGGAAATACAACTTTGTCTCTGCAACAAAACTTCCAATCGAGTTGTGGCTAGAGTATGAAAAAAGTGAAGGTGTAGAATTTCAGTTTCGGGTTAAAAAAATGCCTGAAGGTTCGGTTTCAGATATTGTGGAAGACTTGATCTTTACAGAAGAAGACCTGAAGACAGCCCTAATCATGGATCAGGATTACAATGCCTACCTATGTCTGTCTGTCGAGGCGCGTGGTCAAGGAACTCTAAAGTTGGGAAGTCTACATCAACGTTGGAGTCGGAAGTACTTTGGGAAATTTGTTCTTGGGGGGAATATCTTACACGATAATAAGCGTGATGAGATTAACTACTTCTTCCATCCTGGAGATTTTAAACCACCATTGGCTGTCTACTTTTCAGGATTTCGACCTGCCGAGGGATTTGAAGGATACAGAATGATGCTAAATTTCAAGTGTCCCTTCATTCTGTTCTCTGATCCTCGATTAGAAGGTGGAGCATTTTACCTGGGTAGTGAAGAACTGGAAGAAAAAATCAAACAAACGATTGAACATTATCAGGAATACTTAGGTTTTGATAAAAAAGATCTAATCTTATCAGGTTTATCAATGGGAACTTTCCCTTCTCTTTACTATGGCTCATTCTTTGAACCGAAAGGAATCGTTGTGGGTAAACCCTTAGCAAATTTAGGAACAATTGCAAGACGTGGTAGATTGGAAGCACCAGGTGTCTTTCCAACAGGATTCGACGTGCTTCATCATCAAACTGGAGGAATCAGCCCAGCCCACATGGATGAGTTGGATAACCGTTTTTGGTCTGCCTTCAAACAAGCAGATTTTTCTCAAACGACGTTTGGTCTTTCTTACATGAAGGATGAAGATATGGATAGTCATGCTTATGATCAGCTAGTCACTACGCTCTGTCAAACTGGAGCGAAGATCTTATCAAAAGGAACAGCCGGTCGACACAATGATGATACAGGAACCAACGTTACCTGGTTTATCCATTTTTATAACATGATATTACAAGCAGAATTTGGAAGAGGTGAGACATGATTATAAATCAAAGAGAAGACATACTCTGGGAGGATATGGGAGCAACTTACCTGTATGGAACTCGAGTTCAGTTTTGGGAAGATGGCCATATCAGTCTTTCAAATCCATTACTAGCTTCAGGAGAAGTTCTCAAATCATGGCTTTCAAGCTCGAATTATCAAGGTGATAGAAGCCAACCCAGCCTACCTCTCTTAAAAAGAAATCATCGCTATCAATTCACCATGAATATGACTTGTTATCCTGAAAATAGCATTTACATCAAACTAGTTTTCTTGGACCGTTACGAAGAAGTGCTGGAAGAAAAAGTGGAGAAAACCCTATCTTTTTCTTTCATTTATCCTGAGGAGGCTTATACATATAGAGTTTCTCTCATTGCTGCTGGGTTTGAGTCACTCGATTTTTATTCTTTCTTAATTAAGGAGTATGATCGTGTTTAATAGTTTGTATCAAAATAGAAAACTTAGAAAAGTCAGAGCTACTTTAAAAAAGATCAATGGTCTTAAAGATGAGATGGCAGCTCTTAGCGATGAAGCCTTGGCAGCAAAAACGGTAGAGTTTCGTCAACGTTTAGCAGAGGGGGAAACCTTAGATGATTTACTTGTTGAAGCTTTTGCAGTTGTACGAGAAGCTGATAAGCGAATCCTAGGAATGTTTCCTTATGATGTTCAAGTTATGGGGGGGATTGTCATCCACCAAGGAAATGTTGCCGAGATGAATACCGGTGAAGGAAAGACTTTGACTGCGACTATGCCTCTTTATCTCAATGCCCTTACTGGTAAAGGTGCTATGTTGATTACGACCAATGAGTATCTAGCTAAGCGTGACTCAGAGGAAATGGGGCCGGTTTATCGTTTCTTGGGTTTAAGTTTAGGTTTACCTTTCACTGATGATCCTAAAGAGGAATTAACATCCAAAGAAAAAAAAGAAATCTATAACTCAGATATTATCTATTTGACAAATAATGGTCTAGGTTTTGATTATCTAAATGATAATCTAGCTTCCAGTAGTAAAGATAAGTTTTTACGTCCGTTTGACTATGTAATCATTGATGAAATTGATGATATTTTACTAGATAGTGCACAGACACCACTCATCATTGCGGGATCTCCTCGCGTTCAGTCCAACTACTATGGAATCATCGATACTTTAGTAACAACCATGGTTGAAAATGAAGACTATATCTTTAAAGAAGAAAAAGAAGAGATATGGTTGACTACAAAGGGGGCTAAAACTGCTGAAAGCTTCCTAGGAATTGATAACTTGTATAAGGAAGAATACGCCACTTATGTACGACACCTAGTCTATTCCTTGAGAGCGCATAAGTTATTTACGAGAGATAAGGAATATATCATTCGGGATGATGAGATGATTCTCCTGGATAAAGGAACTGGTCGCTTGATGGAAATGACCAAGTTGCAGGGAGGACTTCATCAGGCCATCGAAGCCAAGGAGCATGTGAAACTCTCTCCTGAAACGCGGGCAATGGCTTCTATCACCTATCAAAGTCTTTTCAAAATGTTTAATAAGATATCAGGAATGACTGGGACTGGGAAGGTCGCAGAGAAGGAATTTTTGGAAACCTATAATATGTCTGTTATTCGAATTCCAACCAATCGTCCCTTAATCCGAAAAGACTATCCAGATAATCTTTATGTAACACTACCAGAAAAGGTTTATGCTTCACTTGAGTGTATCAAGGAATACCATCTCAAAGGAAACCCACTACTAGTCTTTGTCGGATCTGTTGAGATGTCGCATCTCTATTCGTCCCTACTGTTGCGGGAAGGAATCGCCCATAACGTCTTGAATGCCAATAATGCTGCACGCGAGGCACAAATTGTCTCTGAATCAGGTCAGATGGGAGCCGTGACGGTTGCAACATCCATGGCAGGTCGAGGAACAGATATTAAATTGGGACCTGGTGTTGCTGAACTTGGTGGCCTAGTAGTCATCGGTACAGAACGAATGGAAAGTCAGCGAATTGATCTGCAAATCAGAGGACGCTCGGGTAGACAAGGAGATCCAGGACTGTCGAAGTTTTTTGTATCATTAGAAGATGATGTCATCAAGAAGTTCGGTCCATCCTGGGTTCACAGAATGTACAAAGAGTATAGTGTTGCTGATATTACTCAACCACAAATCCTTGAGGGAAGAAAATATCACAGACTAGTTGAGAAAGCTCAAAATGCAAGTGATAGTGCTAGTCGTGCAAACAGACAGAGAACACTAGAATATGCTGAGAGTATGAATATCCAACGTGATCTCATCTATAAGGAAAGAAATCGTTTAATAAACGGAGATAGGGATCTTCGAGATGTATTATCTGAGATGATTGACGAGTATATTGAAACAATTTTATCTGAAAACATAAAAACCAGAGAAGAATTATTTCACTATATTGTCACGAATATCAGTTTTAATATCAGAGAATTGCCTCTTGATTTAGTCATTGAAGATGAACAAGCGTTGAGAAATTTCTTGATTCAAATCATTAACAATGAGTTAAATGATAAGAAGACCTTGTTAGAACCTCATGATTTATATGACCAATTTTTGAGAGTTTCCATGCTTAAAGCCATTGATGATAACTGGGTAGAACAGGTGGACTACCTGCAACAGTTGATGATGGCAATTGGCGGGCAAACAGCCAGTCAAACGAACCCTATCGTAGAATACTACCGAGAAGCCTATATGGGATTTGAAGCCATGAAAGAGCAGATTCGTTCAGATATGGTACGGAATATCTTGATGGGATTAGTTCAGATGGGACCTAAGGGCGAAATCGTAACCCATTTTCCATAAAAGGAGAATATATGACAATTTACAATATAAATTTAGGAATTGGCTGGGCCAGCAGTGGTGTTGAATATGCCCAAGCTTATCGTGCGGGTATTTTTCGCAGCCTGAATCTGCCGTCGAAGTTTATCTTTACAGACATGATTTTGGCCGATAATATCCAGCACTTAACCGCAAATATCGGTTTTGATGATGATCAGGTTATCTGGCTCTACACTCATTTCACAGATATCAAGATTGCACCGACCAGTGTGACGGTAGATGATGTTTTGGCTTATTTTGAAGGTGTAGAAAGCCGTCGTGAAAGAAATGGGAGAATTGAACGAATCTTCTTCTCAGATGAAGACAAGTTTATCACTTGTTATTTGGTTGATGAGGAAAAAGATTTCGTCCAACACGTAGAGTATGTATATGCTGGTAAATTGATCCGCAAGGATTACTTCTCATATATACGCTACTGCACAGAGTATTTTGCTCCTAAAGATAATGTAGCGACACTCTACCAAAGAACCTTCTACAATGAAGATGGGACTCCAGCTTATGAGATGTTCATGAATCAAGGGACTGAGGAAGTCTACCGTTTCAAGGATCGAATCTTATACGGGAAGCCTGCCTTGATCCGTTATTTCATGCAGACACTTCAGTTAAGTAAATCAGATCTAGTGATTTTGGATCGTGAGACAGGGATTGGTCAGGTGGTTTTTGAAGAAGCGCGTGCAGCTCACCTTGCTGTTGTCGTTCACGCTGAGCACTATAGTGAAAATGCGACCAATGATGATTATATCCTTTGGAACAACTATTATGACTACCAGTTTACCAATGCAGATAAGGTCGATCTCTTTATCGTTTCAACGGATCGTCAAAAGGAAGTTCTAGAGCAACAGTTTGCTCGCTATACCTCGCATGCTCCTAAGATTGTGACCATTCCAGTTGGAAGTGTTGACCAATTAACAAAACCACAAAAGAGTCGGAAACCATTTTCTCTTATTACAGCTTCGCGTCTAGCCAAGGAAAAACACATTGATTGGCTTGTCAAGGCTGTAATTGAGGCTCATAAGGAATTGCCAGAATTAACCTTTGATATCTACGGTAGTGGTGGTGAGGAAGGACGTCTTCATGAGATTATCGCTGCAGGTCATGCAGAAGAGTATATTAAACTCAAGGGTCATGCAGAACTCTCCCAAATCTATTCACAGTATGAAGTTTATCTAACTGCTTCTACAAGTGAAGGATTTGGTTTGACACTCATGGAAGCAATTGGCTCAGGCTTGCCATTGATTGGTTTTGATGTTCCTTATGGAAATCAAACCTTCATCGAAGATGGCGAAAATGGATATTTGATTCCAAGCTCATCTGACCATGTCGAAGATGAAATCAAGAAAGCTTATGCGGAAAAAATCTGCCAACTGTATTTGGAAAATCGTTTGGAAAGTATGAGAGAAAAATCCTATCAGATTGCTGAGAAATTCTTGACTCAAGAGATTTTGAACAAATGGGAAAAAACAATCAAGGAGGTAGTGGATGATTCAGTTATTTGATGTATACAATCAAGAAAGCCAAGATTTGCATTATAGTCTGACTGCGGCAGGACTGTCTGATTTGACTGTGGTTATTGAACCAGATGGATTTTTACCAGATGGAGTTGTCTCACCCTTCACCTATTATTTGGGTTATGACAGTGGTAAACCCTTGTACTTTAACCAAGTTCCCGTCCCAGACTTTTGGGAGATTGCTGGTAATAATCAATTTGGGACTATCAATGATCTCAATCAAGAACGAGCAGTGATTCATTTTGCAGATGGCTTACAGGCTCGTTTGGTGAAAAAAGTCGAATGGAAGACACCGGCAGGCCGCATCTTTCAAGTAGATCACTACAATCGTTTTGGAGCTTGCTTTGCTAAGACCACCTTTGATGGATCTGGTCAAGCTATTATGACTTCTTATCGGGACGTAGATCAAAAGGAAGTGATTTTAGAAAACCATGTCACAGGTGATATTCTGCTGACCTTGGAAGGTCAAGGATTGCGCCATTTTTCTGGTCGAGTGGCCTTTATTATAGACTTCTTACAAGGTTTGAAAGTGAATCTTGATCACATTCTCTTTAATACCCTATCTACCTCGTTTTTGACTTCCTTCCATTTCCCAGACAAATCAGGTCAAGATATCCTAGTTTGGCAAGAACCATTGCAGGATCATATTCCGGGAAATATGCAACTGATCTTGGAGAATGACCAACTTCGAGCTAAGACCATTATCATTCCAGATTATGCGACTTATGAACGTGCTTTGCAATTGACGGATGAAAAATTCCATCATAAGTTTAGTCATCTAGGCTATCATTATCACTTTAAGCGCGATAATTTTGTTCGTCCTGATGCCTTGATAGTGACCAATTCGGACCAACTAGAGCAAATCGAAAAACTGGTGGAGAGTTTACCAAGGGTTACTTTCCGAATCGCAGCAGTGACAGAGATGTCATCTAAGTTGTTGGATATGCTCCGCTATCCAAATGTTGTGCTCTATCAGAATGCCAGTCCCCAAAAGATTCAGGAGCTTTATCAGTTATCAGATATCTACCTGGATATCAACTATGGGAATGAACTGCTTCAGGCTGTTCGACAGGCTTTTGAACACAACCAACTGGTCCTAGCTTTTGAGGAAACAGCCCATAATCACCGCTATACAGCTCCAAATCATATTTTCGCTAAGGAAGCAGTTGATGACATGATTCATACCATTGAGTTAGCCCTTTCTCATGTCAAAGAGATGGGTCGAGCTCTTGGAGATCAAGGGTACCATGCCAATTATGTAGATCCAATTATGTATCAGGAGCGGATGGAAACCATTTTAGGAGAAAGCCATGACTAAAAAAGATCTATTTTATCAAGATGTTGAAGGTCGCATGGAAGAGATGAAACAACAACCCATCAAAAAAGAAAAATCTACACGTGGTGAAAAAATTAGTAAGACATTTTCTTTCTTGATAGGATTCATCATTTTGATTGGTTTATTATTTACTTTGATAGGACTTTTGAGGTAGTTAAATGACAGAATTATTGATAATTTTAACCATTATTTTAGCTATTGTCTTAATCATCCTTGTGACCATTCAACCAAGGCAAACTCAAATTTTTTCTATGGATGCTACTAGTAATATCGGAAAGCCCAGCTATTGGCAAAGCAATACGCTTGTTAAAGTCTTAACCTTACTCGTTAGCTTATCACTATTTGTGTTGTTGCTCCTCTTTATGGTTTTAACTTTTAACTAATCTTTTTCTGTATTGATAGAACGTTTGATTTTAACAGTGAAGATTTAAAGAAATTTAAGTTTGATGAGAAAATTTTAAGAAAACTTTTAGGAATCTAGTTTATACTGTAAGCATAAGTTAAGAAGAACTTAACTTTAACTCCTAAAAATTTTTCATAATAATCTCCCTATAAAATAAAGTCGCCCAATCAGGCGGCTTATTTTTGTACTAATACTCAATGAAAATCAAAGAGCAAACTAGGAAGCTAGCCGCAGGCTGTACTTGAGTACGGCAAGGGGACGATGACGTGGTTTGAATTTGATTTTCGAAGAGTATAAGATTAAGCTTATTCATGGTATAATAGTGCTATGAGATTAGATAAATTTTTAGTTGCCTGCGCTGTAGGAAGTCGGACAGAAGTAAAAAACTTTCTAAAGGCTGGTCGCGTGATGGTCAATGGTAAAAAGGAAAAATCTGCCAAGCTGCAAATCAATGAAGAGACAGACGAGATTTGTTTTGACGGGCAAAAGCTAGACTACGAGGAGTTTGTTTACTATATGATGAACAAGCCCCAGGGGGTTATCTCAGCGACTGAAGATCCTAAACACAAGACTGTTTTGGACTTGTTGGATGACTTGGCTCGTTCAAAGGAAGTTTTCCCTGTCGGTCGTTTGGATATTGATACGCATGGACTCTTACTCTTGACCAATGATGGCCAGTTGGCTCATGCTCTTCTTTCACCAAAACGCCATGTGGATAAGACTTATCTGGCACAGGTCAAGGGAATCATGACGGATAAAGACATTGAGACATTTGCACAAGGGATTCCGCTCAAAGACTTTACCTGCCAACCTGCTAAGCTGGAGCTTGTGTCTCTTGATAGAGAAAAAAACCAAAGTCTGGTTCGTGTAACCATTGCCGAGGGGAAATTTCACCAGGTTAAACGAATGGTAGCCTACTGTGGCAAGGAAGTGATGGACTTGCAACGTCTGACCATGGGAACTTTGACCTTGGATGAGGATTTGAAACGTGGAGAATGGCGTCGCTTAACCACAGAGGAATTAGAAGGTTTGCTCGAAAGTGTTGGGTAAACTGTGTAATCTTTGAAAAAGGTGAGGAAAATATCCTTACCTTTTTCAGTTTTTGGTTGCTTCCTTTGTGAAAAGAGTTATAATAGACTGTAGAATAAAAGGAGGATTTTATGAACGCGATTCAAGAATCATTTACAGATAAATTATTTGCTAATTATGAAGCAAATGTCAAATACCAAGCTATCGAAAATGCTGCCAGCCACAATGGAATTTTTTCAGCCCTTGAGCGTCGTCAAAGCCATGTAGATAACACACCTGTTTTCTCACTTGATTTGACAAAGGACAAGGTCACTAACCAGAAGGCTTCTGGTCGTTGCTGGATGTTTGCGGCCCTCAACACTTTCCGTCACAAACTCATCTCTCAATACAAACTTGAAAACTTTGAATTGTCACAAGCCCACACCTTCTTCTGGGACAAGTATGAAAAATCAAACTGGTTCTTGGAGCAAGTCATTGCGACTGCAGACCAAGAATTGACAAGCCGCAAGGTTAGCTTCCTACTTCAAACCCCTCAACAAGACGGTGGACAGTGGGATATGGTGGTTGCCCTCTTTGAGAAATACGGTGTCGTTCCCAAGTCTGTTTATCCTGAGTCAGTTTCATCTAGCAACAGCCGTGAGCTCAATGCAATTCTTAACAAATTGCTTCGTCAAGATGCTCAAATCTTGCGTGACTTGCTCGCTTCTGGTGCAGACCAAGCGACTGTTCAAGCTAAGAAAGAAGACCTCTTGCAAGAAATCTTTAACTTCCTTGCTATGTCACTAGGTCTTCCACCACGTCAATTTGACTTTGCTTATCGTGATAAGGACAACAACTACCAAAGCGAAAAAGGCATCACGCCACAAGAGTTTTACAAGAAATACGTTGACCTTCCACTAGAAGACTACGTTTCTGTGATCAATGCTCCAACTGCTGACAAACCTTACGGTAAATCTTACACAGTTGAGATGTTGGGAAATGTCGTTGGTAGCCGTGCGGTTCGTTACATCAATGTACCGATGGAACGCTTGAAAGAATTGGCGATTGCCCAAATGCAGACAGGAGAAACTGTTTGGTTTGGTTCAGATGTTGGCCAGCTCAGCAACCGTAAAGCCGGAATCCTTGCGACAGATGTCTATGACTTTGAATCAAGCATGGACATTCAACTCACTCAAGACAAGGCAGGACGTTTGGACTACAGCGAAAGCTTGATGACTCACGCCATGGTCTTGACAGGTGTTGATTTGGATGAAAATGGTAAATCAATCAAGTGGAAAGTTGAAAACTCTTGGGGAGACAAGGTTGGGACAGATGGTTACTTTGTTGCCTCAGATGCCTGGATGGACGAATACACTTACCAAATCGTTGTTCGTAAAGAATTACTAACAGCAGAAGAACAAGCTGCCTATGAAGCAGAACCAATCGTCCTTGCACCATGGGATCCAATGGGTGCCTTGGCTGAATAAATGAGATATAAAAAGAACGGTTCTATAATTTTTAGGGTTGATGGAAATTTTCCACCAACCCTATTTTAGTGTATACAAAAAGGCCAACATCCATTATATTAAAAGCGCTGAAACCTAAAACAAAAGGATGATGACCATATGAACAATATACTAGAAGCTACACTACAAATCAAAGATAAAAACATTATTTGGGATAATAAAGTTCAAGAGAAGATATTTAAAAAGAGAAAATCTTTATTTTATGCAGCTACTTATACGCATAAACCAGAATTTTGTACCGTTTGTGGGTGTGTTAGCCGAAATAATAATATCGTTAAAAACGGCACGAAAACATCTCGTATCACTCTCTGTTCTGTTTCAGGCCTTCCGGCCTACTTAAAGCTACGAAAGCAGAGGTTTCTCTGTAGAGAATGTGGTTCTTCATTTACTGCAGATACTAGTCGAATTGTAGAAAAATACTGTCATATCTCGAAACGATTAAAAAATGAAATTAAGGCAAAATAAGTGAAACAGTATCTGAAACATATGTTGCCAAAGAAACAAATGTTTCAATTCATACCGTTAGACGTATCATAGATGATACAGCACGATTATTAACGATTAAACCATTACATGATTTACCTGAGCATTTGTGTTTTGATGAATTTAAATCTGTTAAATCTTCCGATAGCAATATGAGCTTCATTATTTGTGATAGCACTACACACAAGTTGGTCGATGTTGTACGAGATAGAAAATCTTACAGTTTGAAACAATATTTTTATCGTTTTGAGCCTAAGACTAGATTAAAGGTGAAAACTATCTCCATCGATATGTAGTTGCCATACATTCAATTAATAAAAGAAATGTTTCCTAACGCAAAAATTATCATTGATCCTTTTCACATTGTACAAGCCTTGAATAGAGAATTAAATTGAACTCGGGTACGTATCATGAATCAGCATCGTTATAAAAATCCTAAATTATATCGAAAGTTAAAACATTATTGGAAGTTAATTTTAAAGAACCCTAATGAACTTCAGAACTATAAATATAATCGTTATAAGCTTTTTGAAAGCTTCATAACAAGTAAAGGAATCGTAGATTATATCTTAGAAAAAAATCCATCTCTTAAAAATGATTATGAGGTTGTACATTCACTTCGTGAATGTATACAGGATAGAGATTATATAGAATTCAAGGAAACGATTGAAGCAGCTACGCAATTAGACCTATCTCCTGGTTTAAAAAGAGTATTAAAGACTCTTATGACTTACTTGCCATATATTCAAAATACTTGTGAGTATCCAACTAGAACAAATGGCCCTATTGAAGGAATAAACAATAAAATAAAAGTGCTTAAAAGAAATGCCTACGGCTTTAGAAACTATTACCATTTTAGAAATAGGATTATTTTAATAACAAAAATGTTTGGCCCAAAACAAAAAGGAATTAAGCAACAATTAGTTGCTTAATCCCTTCCTAAATTTCTTCATCAACACTATTTGACAAAGAGCCCTTTTTTAGTGCTCAAAATAGCACTCAATTTTAAATGGATTTGGTGTTCAAAAAATATAATCAAATGCAACAAACTAATTTCATTTTTAATAGGCACAATTAATTTTAGAAGATAGTACGAAAAAATATTGACTGTTTTCTTTAGAATGTGTAAAATTTAGATAGATTATTTAAAGTGAGGTTTTTTTATCTTGTCTATATTAAAGAAGAAATTTAATAAGTTTAGTGTTCTATTGAATCTGGTATTAATAGCTATTATAGCTATTGGAGTGCTATTTTTCTTACCTAAGGAACATAAATCAGAAGTCAAATCGTCAATTAATATCGAAAGTATTGAAAAAGTGAATGAAGTTGTATTTTTGAATGCGGGAATTAATGAAATTATTTCTGAAACAAAAACAACTCAAGTTTTTGGGTTTGATGTGCCGTTCTCTAAAAAAACAGCATTAGTAATTTTAAATTATAAAGCTAAATTTGGGATTAAAAGTAGTGTAAAGATTGAACAAATAGGTGAAAAAGAATATAAGGTTATTGTTCCAAAATTTGAAGTAATTGGTGTGGAACTTTCAAAAGATAATCCTTACAATTTGTATGATGATCATGGAGAGTTGTTAAGTGGGACTACAGAAGATGTTGATACTGGGAAATTGGTCACAAACCAACTTTCTAGTGATAAACAAGCAGAGTATTTAGATAAATTTAAGAGTGAAATTAAAGAATCTGCAATCAATTATTATAAAACAATATTTTCTTCAATGGATTCTGAAGTAAAAGTAACTATAGAATTTACAGAATAATTTTTGAAATACAAAACCCTGACCATCTCTGGTCAGGGTTTTGTGTGGTTCTATAATTTTTAGAGTTGGTGGAAATTTTCTACCAACCCTATTTTAGTGTATACAAAAAGGCCAACATCCATTATATTAAAAGCGCCTAAACCTAAAACAAAAGGATAATGACCATATGAACAATATACTAGAAGCTACACTACAAATCAAAGATGCACACAATGAAGGTGTTACATTCCATTTCTTAGAGAATATTAAAGAAGTATTGCGTGATGAGAGTGGGAAAGTAACTGGTGTAAAGGTTATTACAATGGAACTTGGTGAATCAGATGAAAGTGGAAGAAGATCAACGCATGAAGTGGCAGGTAGTGAACATATTATTCCATGTGACCTTGTCGTTGCAGCAATTGAACAAAAGTATACTTTAGTGTTCTAGATGAAAGGTAAAAATTTGACTTTCGGTCAACATCAGAAAACAATAGAAATAAATAATAACAGGTGATGCATATTTAGGTCCTCAATCTATCGCAACCGCAATTAAAGGCGGGCGAGAAGTTGCGACAGAAGTACATGAATCGTTTAAAGAAAATACATAAATAACTTGTGGTGCCTTTCGTTTTTTTACTGGAAAAATTAAGGAACTATAGTTATAAAAGTTATAAATACTTAAAGACTTCAACATATTAACATGTATATATTTATGAGAAGATTAAATAGAAATATTTGATATTAGCAACAATATCTACATCTTATAACAATACAGGTGTTAATATATTCATAAAATATTAGGAGGAGAAATAATGAACAAGAAACTATTATCAGGCTTATGTGCAGCAGTACTCTTATCAGGTTTAGTAGGATGCGGACCTAAGGAGTCAAAACAAGATACCACAACAAGTACTTCTACAATAGAAACAAAAAATAACACAACAAATAACTCTGAAGTAACAGAGAAGAACTTCAAAGACTTCCCAGAGACAGATGAAAAGTACTTCACATATGATGAATGGCAAGAAGGTTATGTTATCTATAGTTGTACTTCTGACGATAAGGTTGTTCGTGTACCAAAGGAAATTAAGGGTAAACCTGTTATCGCAATAGGAGAACGTGGTCTTGCGAACTTGGAACATTGTGAGGCAATCGTTTTTCCAGATACAGTACGGTATCTTGGAAAAACTGCATTTGCGATTGATGAAGCTCTAAAGTATGTCCACTTTGGTAAGTCAATAGAAACAGTAGAAGATGATGTTTTCAACTCTGACAGTTCATTAGAATCAGTTGTATTCCCAGAAGGAACAAAGAGTATTGGAACATTAGTATTCTGGGGGACATCATCAATTAAATCTATTACAATTCCAGCAAGTGTAACAGAAATTACAGAATACTTCTATTTTGTGGATAACTGTAACCCAGATGTAGAAATCCATACACCTAAGGGATCAAAGGCAGAAGAAGTAGCTAAAGCAATGCAACTTAAAGTAGTAAATGACTAAAGGGGAATAGTATGAACAAAAAATTACTATCAGGCTTAGGGACTGACCCCAAAAAGTGAGAATTTAATAAAAACACCCTAGGGCTACCGTCTTCGGTATCCAACCGGAGACAGGTAGTCCAATTTTTGTTGGATTCTTTTTTCATTAGGTTCTTCATCAACACTATTTGACAAAGAGCCAAAAGAATCAGGTGATAAACCTGATTCTTTTTTTGTTTGTAAATTCTCACCGAGATTACATGATACCGAAGAAACGAGCTGCGATACCAACTACAAAGAGGGCAAGAATGATTGTGATTGGAGATACTTTTTTCTTAAGCAACCACATGCAAAGGAAAGTAAGGAGAAGTCCCATCAATCCTGGGATCAATGAGTTCAACTGTCCTTGAAGGGTTTGTGGTTGAACGCTATCCAAGCTCAATCCGCTAAGTGCTTGGCCGAGGATTCCCTTCAATTCTCCACCTGTAACAGGACCTTCTGGGAAGACGATGTAGGCACCTTCTGACAATTGTTTACCTGGAAGGTTGATAGTGAAGTTGATTGATACCCAACGTTGTACAAGAACGGCAAGGATGAACATACCAAGGATAGAAGCTCCTTTAGTGATGTCTTTCAAGATACCACCTGACATATCTTTAGTGATTTCAGATCCAGCCTTGTAACCAAACTCTTGTGTATACCATAGGAAAGACATACGGATTGCATTCCATCCAAAGAAGAAGAGAAGTGGTCCAACGATATTACCAGTCGCAGCAAGTGATGCACCAAGGGCACCAAGGATAGGACGTACTGTAAACCAGAAGACTGGGTCACCGATACCAGCAAGAGGTCCCATCATACCAATCTTAACACCTTGGATAGCAGCGTCATCGATGTCAGTACCGTTTGCGCGTTCTTCTTCAAGTGCAAGAGTAACCCCCATGATTGGAGCAGCTACGTATGGGTGAGTGTTGAAGAACTCAAGGTGGCGCTCAAGAGCAGCAGCTTGATCTTCTTTTTTAGTGTAAAGTTTCTTGATAGCTGGGATCAAAGAGTAAGCCCAACCCAAGTTTTGCATACGTTCGTAGTTCCATGAACCTTGAAGGAATTGTGAACGCCACCAAACTTTTTGGCGATCTGATTTTGATAATTGAATTTTTTCAGCCATGATTGTTCCCCTTTCTAGTAGTCTTCTAGGATATCACCGATTGGATCGTTAGAAGTTGCAGCTCCTCCGCCACCGTTTCCGCCTTGTTTAGAAAGGTTGAGGTAGATGAAGGCAAGGGCAACACCGATGACACCAAGGGCAATCAAAGTCAATTGAGAGATTGCTGCAAGAGCAAAACCGATAGCAAAGAATGGCCATACTTCACGAGTAGCCATCATGTTGATAACCAAAGCGTAACCAACGGCAACGACCATGGCACCACCGACAGCCATACCACCTTTAAGCCATTCTGGCATAAGTTCCAATACGCCTTGAACGGCTTCAGTTGGCATTGCAAGCAAGAGTGCAGCTGGGATAGCAATACGTAGACCTTGAAGAGCAAGGGCAAAGTAGTGAGCGCGTTCAACAGCAGCAATGTTTCCTTCTTTAGCAGCAGCATCTGCAGTGTGAACCAAACCAACTGAGATTGTACGAACGATCATAGTCAAGAAAAGTCCAGCTACGGCAAGAGGGATTGCAGTTGCAGTTGCGACTGCGATACCTTCAGTAGTAAAGTTACCACCTTTGATCATGATGATTGCAGCAGCAACAGAGGCAAGGGCAGCGTCAGGAGCTACGGCAGCTCCGATGTTAGCCCAACCAAGGGCAATCATTTGAAGTGATCCACCAAGCATAACCCCTGCTTCGAGGTTACCAGTTACAAGACCGATGAGGGTACATGCAACGATTGGTTGATGGAATTGGAATTGGTCGAGGATACCTTCAAGACCTGCGAAGAAGGCAACAACTACAACCAAGATAGCAGAAATGAATGAAATATCTGACATGGTTTTATTCCTTTTCTATTTAATGTTAATTATTGAACGTTAGCTTTGCTAATCAAGTCAAACAAATCTTTTTTAGTGTCGTTTGGTACTTTACGTACGTCAAATTCAACACCAAGATCACGCATTTTTTCAAATGTAGCAACGTCGTCTTTGTCCATTGACAATACGTTGTTGACCATTGTTTTACCAGTTGAGTGAGCCATTGATCCAACGTTAAGAGTCTTGATTGGCACACCGCCTTCGATAGCACGAAGAGCATCTTGAGGTGTTTCAAACAAGATAAGGGCGTGTGTCTCACCAAAACGAGGGTCTTTTGCAACCTCAATCAATTTTTTGATTGGTACAACGTTAGCCTTCACTCCGTTAGGAGCTGCTTGTTTGATCAATTCTTTACGAAGGTCGTCATTTGCTACGTTATCTGAAGCAACAATGATACGGTCTGCTTTTGAATCTGGTGTCCAAGCAGTTGCGACTTGTCCGTGAAGAAGACGTGTGTCAAGACGAGCAAGATTGATTTTCAATTTACCGTCTCCGATAACAGTTCCTTCTGGAATAGCAGCTTGGGCAACTGGAGCAGCTGCAGCAGTTGCAACTTCCTCAGCTGGGTTTAGCTCTTCTGGAAGAGCCTTGATACCATCTTTGGCTTCTTTAATGATGTTCGCAGCGACTTTATCCACTCCAGCAGCAGCGTCCATCAGGCGCTCTGTGTAGGCTTGGATCAACATCGGCAAGTTAAGTCCAGTGATGATGGCAAATTTACGTTCAGGGTTTTCTCCCATTACGCGGCTAGCTTGGTTAAATGGAGAACCACTCCAAAGGTCAGCCAAGACTAGAACCTCATCTTCTGCGTCAAATGCAGCCACAGCATTGTTGAACTTGGCGTATAAATCATCTGGACCTTCGTTTGGCATAAAGGTTACAACTTGAACCTTTTCTTGTTCACCAAAGATCATAGATCCTGACTGATGAATACCCGCGGCAAATTCACCGTGGCTCGCAATAATGATTCCGATACTCATTATTGTCATTCCTCCTTATAAAATGTTTGACTTGTAGTTTAAGAAAACTTTAAGACTCCTTAAGTATAAATCGATTTCAGAAAAAAAGCAACTAATTATAATAAAGAGTGAAAAAAATCTCAAATCCCCATCTTTACAAATATTGATATATCAATTTTTTATAAAATCGTCTATAAAATGGTAAAAAAATTTAATATAAAAAAGCAGAGGGACTAGAAAGTTTACGTCAGTAGTGCTCTTGGGTGTCTAAAAAATGCCCCAAGTTCAATTAGTTGTCGTGTCAAAATTTTATTACAAAAAAACGAGGTGGAATCTTCTGTCCCGACCTCGTTTTGGCATTTATTATTTATCTTAGTGAGTAAAGTCTAGAACCATACGACCTTGGATGGTACCGGCAGCCATTTCATCAAAGACAGCAATGGCATCTTCGACAGGGCGTTTTTGAACGATTGGTACAACCAGACCTTCAGCACCAAATTGGAAAGCTTCTTCCAAATCTTTACGTGTTCCAACGAGAGAACCGATGACCTGAATACCATCAAGAACTGTTTTAACGATGCTTAGATCCATCATTTCTGAAGGGAGCCCGACAGCTACTACACGACCGCCTGCACGAACAGAGTCAACTGCTTGGTTGAAGGCAACTTTTGATACAGCTGTTACGACAGCTGAGTGAGCCCCACCGTTTGTTTTTTCTTTGATAAGGCCTGGGACATCTTCGACTTCAAGACCATTAATCACGATATCAGCACCAACTTCTTTAGCTAGGGCAAGTTTATCGTTGTTAATATCTACTGCGATAACGTGAGCGTTAAATACTTTTTTAGCGTATTGAACAGCTAAGTTACCAAGTCCTCCAGCACCATAGAGTACAACCCATTGGCCTGGTTCAACTTTTGCTTCTTTGATAGCCTTGTAGGTAGTAACACCGGCACAAGTAATTGAAGAAGCTTGGGCTGGATCGAGACCTTCTGGAACCTTAACGGCATAATCTGCAGTTACGATACATTGTTCTGCCATACCACCATCTACTGAGTAGCCAGCATTTTTTACTGTACGGCAAAGAGTTTCGCGCCCAGTTGTACAGTATTCACACATACCACAGCCTTCAAAAAACCAAGCTACGCTGACACGGTCGCCAACTTTGAGACTTTTAACATCAGGGGCGATTTCTTTTACGATACCGATACCTTCGTGACCGAGAACGCGTCCTGGAACTTTACCAAAGTCACCATGGGCAACGTGGAGGTCAGTGTGGCAGACACCACAGTACTCAACTTCTACAAGAGCTTCCCCTGTTTCGAGTGGACGGAGAACTTTTTCTTCAATAGCAACACCAGTGCCTTCTGGATTTACAACAACAGCTTTCATAGCTATCCTCCTTGATTAGTCGTTGAGGTGCAGAGGAAAAGGGGCTTGGCTTGAGAAGATTTCAAGTGAAGTCGAATTTGAACTGCCCTCTTATTTACTTATATGTGAAGTATATCACGATGTTTACTATAGTACAATGGTTTTGAGGTAAAAAACTATGTAATCGCTTAACCGGTTGATAAGACTGTGAAAATTGAACAAGTAAGATTGATGCATTGGCGAGTAAATAACTATAAATGCTAGAAAAGTTGACTTTAGATCGCCTCTTTAAGATTTTCAGCAAATTTTCTGAGTTCCTTATTGAGGGGATTTTGGTATAATATAGAAAGCAATTATCGTTTCTAGTATTCTAGTAAGAGAAGTTAGAGTGAGAGGTATCTATGTCCCCTTCTATCAAGTTATTGAAAAATCGTTATCTAAAAAATATCAAAGAAAATCCAGAACTCTACATTGGTATTGAGTTGGAGTTTCCTATCGTACATACGAAAGGGAAACCTACAGATATTGAAGTCAGCAAGAATTTGATGCGCTTTTTGGTGGATGCTCTCAGTCTGAAAGTTGAAAAGGAGGACCAGGATGGCAATCCAATACAACTTGTAGAACCAAAAAGTCAGGATCGGATTCTGTTTGAGGTTTCTTACACGACCTTGGAGTTTGCCTTTGGCAGAGCCCAGAAAATCCAAGAGGTCCAAGGTCGATTTCAAGCTTATATGAAGGTCATTCAGGAAAAACTAGGCGAAAAGGATCATGCTATCCAGGGTTGGGGGATTCACCCGAACTGGGATAGTAATGACAATCGACCTGTGGCCTATCCACGCTACCAGATGCTGATGGATTATCTGCGTATGGGGAGTCGCCAAGAGAGTGCGCATTTACATGACTTTCCACAATATGGAGCCTTTATCTGTGGGAGTCAAGTTCAGTTGGATGTTTCAAAATCTAACTACCTACGTGTCATCAATGCTTTCACTCAGCTTGAGGCAGCCAAAGCTTATCTGTTTGCCAATTCTGAGTTTTCGGGAGCAGAATGGGATACTTTGATTTCACGAGATATTTTTTGGGAAAATTCCATGCATGGAATTTATCCAGAGAATGTCGGTGTCAATTCAAAACTCTTCAAAGATGAGGATGATTTCTTTGATTTTCTAGACCACTCTGCGATTTTTACAGCAGAACGTTATGGGGAAACCTACTATTTTTCTCCAATTCGGGCTAGAGATTACTTAGATACTGATGAGATTACTGCCTATACTCTAAATGGAAAAGAAACTCTGCTTGTTCCTCAAGAGAAGGATTTCCAAACGCACCGTAGTTACCAATTCCAAGACTTAACAACTCGAGGAACGGTCGAATTTCGTAGTGTTTGTACACAGCCACTAGATCGAACCTTTTCTTCGGCAGCCTTTCATTTAGGCTTGCTGGTAAATCTAGACAAGCTTGAAATTTACCTAGAAACAGCTCCTTTCTTTGAAATATTTGGTCGTGACTACAAGTCTTTGAGAAGACAATTTTCAAAGAAACACCTCACAGATGAAGAAACAGCTGGGATTGTCCAGTTCTCAAAAGACTTGCTAGCTATAGCAGAGCAAGGTCTTAAGATGAGAGATCAGCAAGAAATGACCTATTTAGAGCCTTTGAAAGAAAAATTGACTCTATAATTTTCTTATAAAGGGAGAATTTTCTGAAAAATCATGTTATAATGGATGAGACTATAGATAAAGGATAGAGATTTATGACATTAGTTTATCAATCAACGCGTGATGCGAAAAATACAGTAACAGCCAGCCAAGCGATTTTGCAAGGTTTGGCAACAGATGGAGGCTTATTTACTCCAGTTAGCTATCCAAAGGTTGATTTGGATTTTGAAACATTAAAGGACGCTTCTTACCAAGAAGTAGCTAAGCTTGTCTTGTCAGCTTTCTTGGATGACTTTACAGCAGAAGAGTTGGACTACTGTATCACCAACGCCTATGACAGCAAGTTTGATACGCCAGCCATTGCTCCTCTTGTGAAACTAGATGGCCAATACAACTTGGAACTTTTCCACGGTTCAACCATTGCCTTCAAGGATATGGCCTTGTCTATCTTGCCTTACTTTATGACAACGGCAGCTAAGAAACACGGCTTGGAAAACAAGATTGTCATCTTGACAGCGACGTCTGGAGATACTGGGAAAGCTGCTATGGCAGGATTCGCGGATGTTCCAGGTACTGAAATTATCGTCTTTTATCCAAAAGACGGTGTCAGCAAGGTACAAGAGTTGCAAATGACAACTCAAACGGGCAAAAATACCCATGTTATCGCCATTGATGGAAACTTTGACGATGCTCAGACAAACGTGAAACATATGTTCAATGATGTGGCTCTTCGTGAGAAATTGGCAGCCAACAAGCTCCAGTTCTCGTCAGCTAACTCTATGAATATTGGTCGTTTGGTACCACAGATTGTCTATTATGTTTATGCCTACGCTCAGCTTGTTAAAACTGGCGAAATTAATGCTGGTGAAAAAGTAAACTTCACAGTACCGACAGGAAACTTTGGAAATATCATGGCTGCCTTTTACGCTAAACAAATCGGCCTACCAGTCGGCAAGTTGATCTGTGCTTCAAATGACAACAATGTCTTGACAGACTTCTTTAAAACTCGTGTCTATGACAAGAAGCGTGAGTTTAAGGTAACCACTAGTCCATCTATGGATATCTTAGTGTCTTCAAACTTAGAGCGCTTGATTTTCCATCTTTTGGGAAATGATGCGGTTAAGACAGCTGAACTTATGAATGCTTTGAACACTCAAGGTCAGTATGAGTTGACAGATTTTGATGAAGAAAACCTTGACCTTTTTGCAGCTGAGTATGCGACGGAAGCAGAAACTGCAGCAGAAATCAAGCGTGTTTATGAGTCAGATGCTTATATTGAGGACCCTCATACAGCAGTTGCTTCGGCCGTATATAAAAAATACCAAGCGGGGACAGGTGATGTGGCTAAGACCGTAATTGCTTCAACAGCTAGTCCATATAAATTCCCAGTAGTTGCAGTAGAAGCTGTAACAGGGAAATCAGGCTTGACCGACTTTGAAGCTTTGGCTCAGTTGCACAAAATTTCAGGAGTGGCAGTGCCACCAGCAGTTGATGGCCTCGAAACAGCTCCGGTTCGTCACAAGACAACTGTTGCAGCGGCAGATATGCAGGCAGCAGTAGAATCTTATCTAGGACTTTAAAACAGAGGAAGTAAACTCGGTTGGGCAACTAACTGAGTTTCTTTTCATCAGGAGGAAGGATTGTTTAAGAAAAATAAAGACATTCTCAACATAGCCCTGCCAGCCATGGGTGAAAATTTCTTGCAGATGCTCATGGGCATGGTGGATAGCTATCTGGTGGCCCATCTGGGCTTAATCGCCATTTCGGGTGTGTCTGTAGCGGGTAATATCATCACCATTTACCAGGCTATTTTTATTGCTTTGGGAGCAGCTATTTCCAGCGTCATTTCAAAAAGTTTGGGGCAGAAGGACCAGTCTAGACTAGCCTACCATGTGACAGAAGCGCTCAAGATAACCTTGCTTTTGAGCTTGATTTTAGGGTTCTTGTCCATCTTTGCCGGTCGAGAGATGATTGGTCTTTTGGGGACAGAAGCGTCTGTAGCTGAGAGTGGAGGACTATACCTAGCTTTGGTCGGTGGGACAATTGTTCTCTTGGGCTTGATGACTAGTCTGGGTGCCTTGATTCGTGCCACCCACAATCCGCGTCTTCCCCTTTATGTGAGTCTTTTATCCAATGCCTTGAATATTCTCTTTTCAAGTCTAGCTATTTTCATCCTTGATATGGGCATAGCTGGTGTAGCCTGGGGAACCATCCTATCTCGTTTGGTTGGGGTTGTGATTTTATGGTCACAATTAAAACTTCCATATACGAGACCAAGCTTTGGACTGGACAAAGACTTACTGACTTTGGCTTTACCTGCAGCGGGAGAACGTCTCATGATGCGAGCTGGAGATGTGGTCATTATTGCCTTGGTTGTTTCTTTCGGAACTGAGGCAGTCGCAGGAAATGCTATCGGTGAAGTCTTGACTCAGTTTAACTATATGCCAGCCTTTGGTGTTGCTACAGCAACAGTCATGCAGGTAGCTCGAGCAGTTGGAGAAGATGATTGGGCAAGGGTAGACAACTTAAGTAAGCAAACTTTTTGGCTATCCCTCTTTCTTATGTTGCCCTTAACTCTTAGTATCTATGCTCTCGGAACGCCCCTAAGTCACCTCTATACCAGCAATCCTGTGGCTATTGAAGCCAGTGTTATGGTGACGCTGTTCTCTCTACTAGGAACTCCTATGACGACGGGAACAGTCATTTATACAGCTGTCTGGCAGGGTTTGGGAAATGCACGCCTCCCCTTTTATGCGACAAGTATCGGAATGTGGTGTATCCGTATCGGAACAGGGTATCTGATGGGAATTGTTCTTGGATGGGGCTTGCCTGGTATTTGGGCAGGAACGCTTTTGGATAATGGTTTTCGCTGGTTCTTCCTGCACTATCGTTATAAGCAATATATCTCTTTGAAAGGATGACATATGAAAAAAATTGGATTTATCTGGGATTTAGATGGGACCTTGTTGGAATCTTATGAGGCTATTTTAGCAGGAATCGAAGAGACTTTTGACCAGTTTGACATTCCTTATGATAAGGCTGAGGTTCGTGCCTTTATTCTACAAACTTCCGTTCAAGATCTGTTGGAAAAGGTGGGAGAAGAAAGAGGCTTGGATGCAGATATGCTCAATCAGGTTCGTGCTCAGAGCTTGGCTGAGAAGAATGCTCAAGTTGTTCTGATGCCAGGGGCGCGTGAAATCTTAGCTTGGGCAGATCAGCAAGGGATTGAGCAGTTTGTTTATACCCATAAAGGGGACAATGCTTTTACAATTTTGGAGAATTTGGGTTTGGCCCACTATTTCACAGAAATTTTAACCAATCAAAGTGGCTTTTCTCGGAAGCCTAGTCCAGAAGCTGCGATTTATCTTATAGATAAGTATGAACTAGATCCTCAGCAAACTTATTATATCGGTGATCGGACTTTGGATATCGAATTTGCTCAAAATAGTGGGATTCAGAGTATCAATTTTCTTGCCTCACCTGCAACTTGTAATCAACAGATAGAGCGTTTAGAAGATATTAGTTCGCTTTCCTTCTAGAATTTTCTTCAAGAAGAATGTGTCAGCCTGATGACAGGAAACTAACAAACTATTTCAAGTAATGTGATTTGTTACAACGAATGTACAGTTCTGTTAAATAGCCCCAAAAGGGCTTTTTTTCTATTTTCTTTGTGTTATGATAGACAGGTACTACATTTGAAAAGGAGTTTGAATAGTATGAAGAAAAGAATTATTTTAGCATCAACAGTAGCATTATCTTTTGCCCCTGCCTTGGCAACTCAAGCAGAAGAATTAGTGTGGACAGCGCGTAGTGTTGAGCAAATTCAAAACGATGTTACCAAGAGTGAGAATAAAACAAGCTATACGATTCAGTATGGTGATACCTTAAGTACCATTGCCGAAGCTTTGGGAGTGGATGTGACCGTTCTTGCTAACTTGAACAAGATCAGCAATATTGATTTGATCTTCCCTGAGACAGTCCTTACAACAACTGTAAATGAAAAAGAAGAAGTGACAGAGGTTGAAATTCAAACCCCTGATACAGTTCAAGGAGGCGAAGGTACAACTGCAACAGCAGATTTGACAACCAACCAAGTCACTGTAGATGACCAAACTGTACAGGTTGAAGATTTAACTCAACCAGTTGCAGAAACAACTGTAGCTGAGCCAGTGGCAGAAGCAACAACAGAAGCTGTTACAGAAGTTGCAACACCAGCAGAAGAATCTGCAGCAGAAACAACAACAGGAGCCACTACAGAAGTTGCAACACCAGCAGAAGAATCTGCAGCAGAAACAACAACAGGAGCCGTTACAGAAGTTTCAGCACCAGTAGAAGAGCCGGTCGCAGAAACACCTGTAGTGGAAGAAACGACTACAACAGAAGCACCAGTTACAGAGACTGTAACAGAGACTCAATCAGCACCATCAACTTATCAAGCTGAAGCAAGCCAAGGTTCATCAGCGACTTATGCAGCACCAGCAGCACCTGATTATGCAAGTATTGCAGCTTCAAAATCAGAAAATGCAGGTCTTCAGCCACAAACGGCTGCCTTTAAAGAGGAAGTAGCTAATTTGTTCGGAATCACGTCATTTAGTGGTTACCGTCCAGGAGATAGTGGCGACCACGGAAAAGGTCTTGCCATTGACTTTATGGTTCCAGTAAGCTCTGCTCTTGGGGACCAAATTGCAGATTATGCTATCCAAAATATGGCTAGCCGTGGCATCAGCTACATCATCTGGAAACAACGTTTCTATGCACCATTCGATAGCAAATACGGACCAGCCTACACTTGGAATCCAATGCCAGATCGTGGAAGCGTTACAGAAAACCACTATGACCACGTACACGTATCGATGAACTAAGAATAATGAGAAGTTGGGAACTTGAGTTTCCGCTTCTTTTTTTGTTATGACACACTTTATAAGTGAAATAAAATCTAAAACACGATATAATGTAAGCGGATACAAGGTTATGCTAACGATTTTAAGCATAGAGAGAAAGGGTGATAAGGATGACAAACCGATTAAAAACTCCATTTGAGAAAACAAGAGATGATTTTGAACAGGAATTTACTGGAGAAATCGTTGAACTCTTGATTTTTACCCTCCAAAATGTAAATGGGGCTGCTTCTTTAAAAGATGGCTGTAAAATGCCGTCCGTTCATTTTAAAGCTAGTGTCAATGTTGAAACTCAGGACTTCTCTGAACGTGAGGGACGTTTGGAATGGGTATTGACTCCTGAGGAATTTGAAGAAAAGAGATGGGGCTTTAGTTTTGAACCCTACAAAATTCATCATATCAAATGCCAAAAACGCCCCTTCATGGAGTTAGAGCCATATATGTCAGAAGTAGCTAATAACTGCTACCACTTGCTGGAATACCTAGATGACCAATCCACAGACTCTAGGTTAGAGACCTTGATTGAAACCTATCAAAAACCGGTCATCATTCAAGACGATATTGGCGAATTCACCTTAAACAGAGCCTATTCTTGGTTTGAAGGATTTATCACTTACGAGGGTGGTAAGATTCATGCTATCTTTGCTGCGAGTGCAGATGAAAGTCTCCCACCAAGTTCTTTTGATGATCTAAAGAAATTTATGGGAACTTTCCAAGTTCAAGATACTCGGATTAAAGACTATATTGTCAAAGAACTGTGGGAAACAGCTCAAGACTGGATAGATTCAGATGAAAATGATGTAGTGTTAACAGAAGAGTATTTTACCAACTCACTTTCCTTGAGTGAACTATCAATCAACGAAGATGGAGAATTGACCCTCTACTATGATGATCGTGAAGAAATTTTTGCAGGCCATGCCATCGAAGTGGTCATTGATAAAGAGGGAGAAATCCTTCGAGCAGATTTGGTAGGTTAGTGCTGGATTTTATCTAGAATATAGAAGTAATAGCCTTTTGGGATTGAAACCAAGAGGCTATTTTTCGTGAGTAAGCAAAATAGTTGCGTTTTTAATCTTTCTGCAATATACTTGATAAGTCAATAGTTGACAAATCAAGTTTACGCAGGGAGGTAGAAATGAAAAAAATTAACGACTTATTGTACCAGCTCCATTTAACAGATCAGATGATCACTCAACTTTTTAAGAAACAATTGGGAATTAGTTTGACCCGCTATCAAATCCTGCAGTTTTTACTGCAACAGTCACCCTGCAACCAGATTGCCGTTCAGGAGAAGTTAAAGATTGACCAGGCGGCCTTGACCCGTCATTTTAAGATACTAGAGTCAGAGGGCTATGTCAGTCGCAAGCGTAATCCGGCCAATCAGCGAGAAGTCTTAGTTGAATTAACCCAAGAAGCCAAGAATCAACTCTTGGTTAATCCGCCTCAACGTCACCTGAAGGTGAAGGAACAGATGGAGAGCATCTTATCGACTGGTGAGCAAAAAGAACTGACAACCTTACTGACAAAACTAGTCTCAGGTTTAGAAAAAATAGAATTTTAAGGAGAAAACGATGTCAACCATTACTACTATTTTAGCAACCCTTGTTGCTCTAGAGCATTTTTATATCTTTTATTTGGAGAGTATGGCAACCCAATCAGATGCAACCAGTCGTGTCTTTATTATGGACAAGGAAGAGTTGACTCGACCATCTGTCACCTCACTGTTTAAAAACCAAGGAATTTATAATGCCTTGATTGGGGTATTTCTTATTTACGGAATTTATTTCTCACATAGCTTAGAAATCGTAACAATCTTTGTGTTGTTTGTCATAGGAGCAGCGACTTATGGTGCCTTAACAGCAGATAAAAAAAACATTCTCAAGCAAGGCGGACCAGCAATCCTAGCACTCTTGAGTATCCTTTTCTTAAAATAAAAACAACCAGCACTTTCCATAGAAGGTGCTGGTTTTAATCATTCACATTAAACTTTTCTCCGCTTGATTTCGAGTAATCTTTGATAGAAGAAGAATTGACTACTATAGATATAAGGGAAAGAAGGGATGCTCGCAATTCCAAAGCTGATCCAGATAAGAAGATACCATGGTAGGAGTTGTAAATCAAGTACGAAGCGTTGGAACTTATAGCCTTTCATAAGGAAGCGACTGGTTTTGAGTACGCGACTTGGCTTGGCAATTCCAATTGCAAGGGTATCACAAAGGAGTAGCTCTACTTGGGAATAAGCGTAGTATTGCGGCAGATAGGCAATGGTTCCCAAAATCATCAGAAAGACGCTACCAAAGAAGTAAAGTGCAAAAGTAAGTAGGAAGTGTTCGATATCTGAATTGGTGACGTCGACAGCTGGAAATTCGGGATGAAGTTCTACAAATTTACGAGCCATAGCACTGCTGTAAAAGAGCAAGTAAACTCCAAAAAGATTAGGGATGCTCCACAAAAAGAGATAGAAACGCTTGAGCAAGAGAGTCAGAAAGGTCTGGGTGAAGAAGCGATTGTCAAGTAAGGACAGACTATCTTTAAAAGAAAGCTCTATCTCGGAAATTCTGTAAAGATTAATGGTTGTAAAAAGAGCACCAGCTAGGATAATAGCACTTGTGAATCCAACTGCTAGAGGAAAGAGTGAGGACTGGATCAAGCTCATCAAAAAAGTAAAGAAGGATTGCTCAAGAATTCCCTCATCAAGTAGGGATAAAGGTCTGATAAAGCTGGATAGAATCAAGAAAATGCTTGGTAATAAAAAGACAAGCAATAAACGTGGATGTTCAGCTTGAAACTGTTTAGCTTGTTGACGAACTTCTTTTAAATCAATTTTTGGGTATTTCATTCTTTCATTATACCATAGTTCGTGACAGTTCCTGTTTTTTTTGATAGAATCATACAGTATGCCCTTGGGCACAAAGTAAGAACTGGGACTGTCTTTCCCAGCTTCGGAGGTAAAAAATGTTAGATTCACCAATCAAATATCGTTTGATTAAAAAAGAAAAACACACGGGAGCTCGTCTGGGTGAGATTATCACGCCACACGGAACCTTCCCAACTCCTATGTTTATGCCAGTTGGGACACAAGCAACGGTCAAAACCCAATCACCAGAAGAGTTAAAAGAGATGGGGTCAGGAATTATCCTATCTAATACTTATCACTTGTGGCTGCGTCCTGGAGATGAACTCATTGCCCGTGCTGGAGGTCTTCACAAGTTCATGAACTGGGACCAGCCTATCTTGACAGATAGTGGCGGTTTCCAAGTATACTCTCTAGCGGATAGTCGTAACATCACAGAAGAAGGGGTAACGTTCAAGAACCACCTCAATGGTTCTAAAATGTTTCTATCACCTGAAAAAGCCATCTCTATCCAAAACAATCTAGGGTCAGACATTATGATGTCCTTTGACGAATGTCCTCAATTTTATCAACCTTATGATTATGTGAAGAAGTCAATCGAACGTACCAGCCGTTGGGCTGAGCGTGGATTAAAAGCTCATCGTCGTCCACATGACCAAGGTTTGTTTGGGATTGTACAAGGTGCAGGATTTGAAGATCTTCGTCGTCAGTCAGCTCATGACCTTGTCAGCATGGACTTCCCAGGATACTCTATCGGAGGGTTGGCAGTAGGTGAAACTCATGAAGAGATGAACGCAGTTTTGGACTTCACCACTCAACTCCTTCCTGAAAACAAACCTCGCTACTTGATGGGAGTGGGAGTACCAGATAGCTTGATTGATGGGGTTATTCGTGGGGTTGATATGTTTGACTGTGTCTTGCCGACTCGTATCGCTCGTAACGGAACTTGTATGACTAGCCAAGGACGTTTGGTTGTCAAGAATGCCCAGTTTGCGGAGGACTTTACCCCACTTGATCCTGAGTGCGATTGCTACACATGTAAGAACTACACCCGTGCCTACCTTCGTCACTTGCTCAAGGCTGACGAAACCTTTGGTATCCGCTTGACAAGTTACCATAACCTCTACTTCTTGCTCAATCTCATGAAGCAGGTCCGTCAGGCTATTATGGATGACAATCTCTTGGAATTCCGTGAGCATTTTGTTGAAAAATATGGCTACAATAAATCAGGTCGTAATTTCTAAGATTATCAATCTAAAGCTGAAATCCTAAGTTTTCTCTTAGGATTTTTCTTCTTTTTTTGATAAAATAAAGGTAATATGGAATGAACATTAGATGGTTTTTTAACTACTCTAATGAACGGAGAATAAACTCGTATGCGTATTAAATGGTTTTCCTTGATCAGGATTACAGGCTTACTCTTGGTGCTTTTGTACCATTTCTTTCAGACGGTTTTTCCAGGAGGTTTCTTCGGGGTTGATGTCTTTTTCACCTTCTCAGGTTTCCTAATTACGTCACTCCTGTTAGAAGAATTTGGACAAAAAGGGAAAATCGATATCTTAGGATTTTTCAGGAGACGCTTCTATCGGATTTTTCCCCCAGTCGTCTTGATGATCCTGGTTGTTATGCCTTTTACTTTCTTGGTTCGACAGGATTATGTGGCAGGAATCGGTGGTCAGATTGCTGGTGTCCTTGGTTTTATGACTAACTTCTATGAAATGCTGACAGGAGGAAGTTATGAATCTCAATTTATCCCTCACCTCTTTGTTCACAACTGGAGTTTAGCGGTTGAAGTTCATTACTATATCTTGTGGGGCTTGGCAGTTTGGCTCATGTCTAAGCAAGCCAAAACAGGTGGGCAACTACGGGGAATGGTCTTTCTACTATCTTCAGCTACCTTCGTCGTTAGCTTTCTTTCAATGTTTATTGGTAGCTTTATCGTTAGCTCATACTCAACGCTTTACTTTTCAAGTTTGACTCATGTTTATCCATTCTTTTTAGGAAGTGTGCTTGCGACCTTGATAGGAGTTCGTCATACGACACCTCTTCTCAAACGTTTGAATCAAACCCTAGACTTGAAACAGACCTTGCTAGTATTTGGGGCTGGTCTCGGAGTTTTACTCTTATTGACCTTCTTTGTGAAATTCAATTATCTCTTTGCCTACTTGCTTGGCTTCTTGTTGGCAAGTTTAGCTGCCCTTTTGATGATCGTTGCAGCACGAGTTTTACATGAGAAAACTCCGACGATTGAAGAACCCAAGGTAATTAGCTTCTTAGCTGATACGAGCTATGCCGTTTATCTTTTCCACTGGCCGTTTTATATCATTTTCTCTCAGTTGATGAGCAATCTACCGGCAGTGATTCTCACCACTATCTTTTCTTATCTCTTTGCAAGCCTTTCTTTCTATGTGATTGAACCTTTCATTGCCGGGAAGAACACTAGCTTATTGCAAAGGGTAAAAGAAATTCCGCATATTCAACCAATCTTTGCGGGTAGCGTCGGTTTTCTTAGCTTGCTGACACTGATTGTGATGCTCATAGCTCCCCAAGTCGGTGCTTTTGAAACGGATTTGATGGTAAATGGCCTCAATCAAGCTCAAACCAATATTACCCGTACAAAAACCATGGCGGATCAAGCAGAAGCCAGTCGCTACAATATTGCTGAAGGTGTATCCATTATCGGAGATTCTGTAACCTTGCGTGCAACACCTGGACTTAAAGAGGTTCTACCAGACGCTCAGACAGATGGTCAAGTAAGCAGAAATACCAAGCAAGCCAATGCTATTATGCTCAACCACAGTCAGAATAAAGTCCTCCCTAAAATAGTTGTTATTGCTACTGGAGTGAATAACCCTGAGGATTATAAGGCTGATATTGATTCTTTGATAACAAATCTACCTAAGGGACATCAGCTTGTACTTGTGACACCTTATGAGGGTGATACAACTCAAGCAACTCAGCCTTATGTAGAACAGTATGCTAGCTATGTGCGTGAAGTAGCTCAAAAGTATCCTTACATTGAGGTTGCAGACTGGAATCAGGTGTCTAAAGATCATCCAGACATCTGGAAAGGAACGGACCAGGTTCACTTTGGAAGTGATAATACCAAATTAGAAGAGGGTGCTAAGCTCTACGCAGAAACGATAGCATCAGCTATCAAGGCCTTGGCAGATAAGCCTGTGAAGTCAAAATAATATCTAAAAAGTAGAGATGACCTTTCTCTACTTTTTCTTTTTAAAAAGTACTTCTTAGAAAATAATTCATTCTCTAAGCTTCTCTCTCTAACTTATGGCAATATCGTCTTACTCTAGGTTGTTAGATCTTTGGGTGATTTGGCCCAACTCTGGCAATCTCTAGGCTTTCGTTTTTATGGCGGATCACGTCTTGATTGGGAAAAGCTTGCCAAATTGTCAGAATTATGAGAAAATAGGTGCAGTCAGAAAATGGAGGGAATGCAATGAGAGAAGACATCAAGATTAATGACCGTGCTTTAGCATTAGGAAATCAAATCATTGACAAGCTAGAAAAAGTTTACGATACAGATGTGGAATTAGATGTCTATAATCTTGGCTTGATTTACGAGATTCATTTGGACGAGGCTGGTCTTTGTACAATTGTCATGACCTTCACCGATACAGCCTGTGACTGTGCAGAAAGTTTACCTATTGAAATTGTGGCAGGTCTGAAACAGATTGAAGGAATTGAGGATGTTAGGGTTAAAGTTACCTGGTCACCTGCCTGGAAGATTACACGCATCAGTCGCTATGGACGTATAGCACTTGGACTACCACCGCGCTAAAAAACAAGAGAGAGTGGGACAGGAATCGGTAATTCGATAGAATTCGATTTCGTAGTCCCACCTCCGCACAGTTGAGTAGGGCTGTAAAAGCTGATGAAATCAGCGTAGTAGAGCCCACTCAACCACTGCGTCTTGCTCGACAATCCAAAGACAATTGAGAGGCTAGGACTTTTGTCCCAGGCTCCTTTTTGTTATTAGATTCCTCTAACTGCAAAATAGTGTCCACTTGGATTTGCAAAGTTAAAGTTAGGGAAAGGCTGAGTATTGATCGAACTAGTGGTATCAGTCACTGCAGCTAGGCGTTGATGAAGACCGTGAAGGTCTGCTGACTCAAAGAGTAGGCTGGGTTTCATATCGACTACCTCCGGTGATACTTGACGAATAAAATCCTTAGCATAGATAGTGAAAGTCAGCGTACTGTCAGCGTGAGGTTTCATCTCAAAAGTTTCAAATTCCATTATTTCTGGTTGATTAAAAACTTCAAATCCAATGGCAAACCAAAAGTCTCTCTCCACTGCTACATCATCTACGTAGAGCATAATTCCTGTATTTTGTGAAAACATCATTTCTCCTTTGTAATCATAGTTAGAGCAAAGATTTTATAACATTCTATGAGAAAATACAAATAACTAGAAAAAGCAGTCATTTAGCGACTGCTTATTTTCTAGTTATTTTTTACCAGATTGTTCCATATTCCAGAAATCTGTAACGGCACCACGTGATGCAGAAGATACGGTATGGGCATACTTACCAAGAACACCACGGCTATAGAGTGGTGGCAAGGTTGTTTCTGCCTTGCGTTTTTCAAGTTCTTCATCGGAAACGTCCATGGAAATTTCTTTCGTATCTTGGTCGACAGTGACGATATCGCCTGTACGAAGGTAGGCAATTGATCCGCCATCCTGAGCTTCAGGAGCGATATGTCCAACAACCAATCCATAAGTACCACCAGAGAAGCGTCCGTCTGTCAAGAGGGCAACCTTGTCTCCTTGGCCTTTACCAACGATCATTGATGAAAGTGATAGCATCTCAGGCATACCAGGACCACCCTTAGGTCCAACGAAACGAACAACGACAACATCGCCATCAACGATTTCATCTGACAAGACAGCTTGGATAGCGTCTTCTTCTGAGTCAAAGACCTTGGCTGGACCAACGTGACGACGAACCTTAACACCTGACACCTTGGCAACTGCACCGTCAGGAGCAAGATTACCGTTCAAGATGATAAGCGGACCGTCCGCACGTTTAGGATTTTCAAGTGGCATGATGACTTTTTGACCTGGAGTAAGATCTGCAAAGTCAGCCAAGTTTTCAGCGACAGTCTTACCAGTACATGTGATGCGGTCTCCGTGAAGGAATCCATTTGCCAGCAAGTACTTCATAACTGCAGGTACACCACCAACCTCGTAAAGATCTTGGAAGACATATTGACCAGAAGGTTTCAAGTCAGCCAAGTGAGGCACACGTTCTTGGATAGTATTGAAGTCCTCAAGTGACAAGTCAACATTAGCTGCGTGGGCAATGGCGAGCAAGTGAAGAGTAGCATTTGTAGAACCACCTAGAGCCATAGTCACAGTAATGGCATCTTCAAAGGCTTCACGAGTCAAGATATCAGACGGTTTGAGACCGAGCTCCAGCATCTTAACAACAGCACGTCCAGCTGCTTCAATGTCTTCTTTCTTATCAGCAGATTCTGCTGGGTGAGAAGAAGAACCTGGCAAGCTCATCCCCAAAACTTCGATAGCAGTCGCCATAGTATTGGCAGTATACATACCACCACAACCACCAGGCCCAGGGCAGGCATTACATTCGAGACGTTTCACGTCCTCAGCTGTCATATCACCGTGGTTCCATTTACCGATTCCTTCAAATACAGAAACCAAGTCGATGTCTTTGCCATCCAGTTTTCCAGGGGCGATAGTACCACCGTAAGCGAAAATAGCTGGGATATCCATATTGGCAATGGCAATCATAGAACCAGGCATGTTCTTATCACAGCCCCCGATAGCTACAAAGGCATCTACGTTATGACCACCCATAGCAGCTTCGATAGAGTCCGCGATGATATCACGAGATGTCAAAGAGAAGCGCATACCAGGCGTTCCCATGGCAATCCCGTCTGCTACCGTAATGGTTCCAAATTGAACCGGCCAAGCACCAGCAGATTTGACACCTTCTTTTGCAAGCTTACCGAAGTCATGCAAGTGGATATTACATGGTGTATTTTCTGCCCAAGTCGAAATGACTCCCACAATTGGTGTTTCAAAGTCCTTATCTGTCATACCAGTCGCACGAAGCATGGCACGGTTTGGTGATTTAACCATACTGTCATAAATGCTACTGCGGTGACGTTTATCTAATTCTGTCATTAAGTTCCCTCCCATTTCAGTTTTTACCATTATAGCACATTTTAAAAACAATGAACAGAAGAAAATTCTTGAATTTTCAGACAATTCAAACCATTGAAATCTTCTTAAAAAAGATTGCATATTTTTGTTGACATTTAAAATTAAAGTGATATCATTTAGATATCAAATACAGGAGGTCATTCTGATGACTGAAAAACTAATCAATTCAAAACCAAATGGTGTAGTAGCATTGGTACTCATTGAGTTGGCACTCGTACTTGGTTTCCTTATATTTATAATGGGTGCTGGTTCAGAAAACATTTTTGGAATTATTATCGGACTTTTATTAAGCTTAATTGCAGGTCTAGCTCATGCTGGTTTAAAAGTTGTCAAACCTCAGGAAGCTCTGGTTTTGACCCTCTTTGGTAACTATACGGGTACCATTAAAGAACCTGGTTTTTACTTTGTCAATCCCTTCAGTATAGCAGTCAATCCTGCAAACCACACTCGACTTGGTCAAAGTGGGGATGTTAGCACGAAATCTCCTTTTTCAGGAGTTAAATCATCAAATGGTAATGACGTAAATCTTGAAATTGGCAAAAAGCAGATTTCTCTCAAAGTTATGACTTTGAGCAATTCTCGCCAAAAAATTAACGATTGCTTAGGGAACCCTGTTGAAATCGGTATTGCCGTTACTTGGCGTGTAGTTGATACGGCAAAAGCAGTCTTCAACGTTGATAACTATAAAGAATATCTGTCATTGCAGTGTGATAGCGCCCTTCGTAATATTGTCCGCATCTATCCTTACGATGTGTCTCCTAATGTAGATACTACAGGTGATGGACAAGCCGACGAAGGAAGCCTCCGTGGTTCTAGTGAAATTGTAGCTAGTCGCATTCGTGAGGAAATTCAAAATCGTGTAGAGGATGCTGGCTTGGAAATTCTTGAAGCACGTATTACTTACTTAGCTTATGCACCGGAAATTGCAGCTGTCATGCTTCAACGTCAACAAGCATCAGCCATTATTGATGCACGTAAGATGATTGTAGACGGCGCTGTAGGAATGGTTGAAATGGCCCTTGAACGCCTGAGCGAAGGAGAGATTGTAGAGCTAGACGAAGAACGGAAGGCTGCTATGGTTTCAAATCTTCTAGTAGTTCTCTGTGGCAATCATGATGCACAACCAATTGTCAATACAGGAAGCCTTTATTAGAAATGGCAGAAGCTAAAAAAAAGCAAATCCCCCTTCGACTTTCGGCAAAGTTATATGCTGCACTCGCATCATGGGCAGAGGATGACTTCCGATCAGTTAACGGGCAGATTGAATATCTCCTTACAGAATGTGTCAAGCAACGTAAAAAAGACGGGAAATACATCCCAGAAACCATTGATGAACCCTTCGAGATTGATATTTAATTTATTTTCCTATCCAGAAGATTGGATAGGAAAATTTTTTTATCTTTTTTTGTCAAGTAACTTTACTTTACAAAAAAGTTTTGATATACTATTAAAGTTGATGAAAATCAAACCTAACTGAATTTATATCTTAAAAGGAGAAATCAAAATGGCAGTACCTGCACGTCGCACATCAAAAGCGAAGAAAAACAAACGTCGTACGCACTACAAAGTAACAGCTCCATCTGTAAACTTTGACGAAGCAACTGGAGATTACTCACGTTCTCACCGTGTATCACTTAAAGGATACTACAAAGGACGTAAGATCGCTAAAGCTGCATCAGCTGAATAATAGAAGGGAGATACCATGCGCGTAAATATTACACTTGAACACAAAGAATCTGGTGAACGCTTGTACCTTACTTCTAAAAACAAACGTAACACTCCAGACCGTCTTCAATTGAAGAAATACTCACCAAAACTTCGCAAACACGTTGTGTTTACAGAGGTGAAATAGGGATTCACTACACGTCAATAGATGTGAGAAACCTTGATTTTAAGCGATTCTTGAAATTCTAAATTTCACTACATTGCAATATAAATCAACCGAATCACTACCTTTTTCACTACCTTTTTTGAAATAAGAGTAATGATTCGGATATTTAAAAGAAGAGGAACTTTATTGTGAAGCTCCTCTTTTTGTTATGTGTTCTTTTTCTTACAAATCGTATGACCTGGTTTGAACAACTTTTGTTTAAATAAATCTCAAAAGCCTTTAATATCAAGTGCTTTTAGACTTTTCTGAAAGCGTTACTTCATTCAATTTCAACTAATTTCATCTGAATGGTGTGAATTTTAACCTTAAAATACACTAATTGAGCTAGAATTTTACCAAAAGTCCACACCATCTGGAGATATCATTCCCAAATTATCTTTAACTCTTTTACATCGGTTTCTGATAAGACATGAATTATTCTTTCAAAATTTAGAGGGGATTTTCTTGACTTTATTAAACCTTTAAATGGTTTACCAGGAGTTAAAATCCTATATAAAGTTCTTATAATCGCATTTATGTATTTACGCTCTCCATTAGAATAATTTTTGAATGCTTCTCCACTTCGAGTATATGTTATCGGTTCATCATATGGTATAACCTCAAAGTCATCAAAGGAGTTATTACATACAAAAGCAAAATCAACACTTTGTACACTAAACATTATTCCTTTTCAAGATCTTATTCCCAACTTAAGCCAAATCTACATAATTACTCACCATCTAAAATATTTTCTAACATTGGTTCGATAGAACTATGTTTCAAGTCCTCTATAAGCCTCTGGGCATAGAAACGATTTACTTCCCGAGCTACATAATATAACATCCTTGCAGCCATTTCTTTACTCAAGTAATCAAAATGTTCATCTTTTAATACATCAAATGCAAGAGATGCAAAAATATCATTTGAAGAAAAAGAGGTTGCAACTTCTTTTAATGATGGAAAAAGTTTTTGAATCAAGAATAGTGCATTTTCTGGGCTTATTTTCATAAATTTAATGCAAGCCAATTTGTAATTCTCTCCTATGTCAATAAGTTCCCGGCACAAATCCACATTCGAAATATTATTAAGATATATCGTTATTGTTTCATCATATTCTCTCTGTTGAATTTTTTTTAATATTTTCTGCTTTGAATCCTTTTGATGAAAAATTCGCAGGTGATAACTTAGTTGTTCAAGCATTTCCCCTGCATCTCTAAACCTTAATTCTGGTTGATAAGAGGTGGCTTTTTGAACAAAAGTTCGTAGAACATGTTTTTCGTTAGTTGGGTTTCCAGTTAAACAAAAATTAACCACCTTTCCTAATGAATAGACATCACTCATTTTAGTTGCATTTTTTAGACCAGTTATCTGTTCTGGCGCACAATAATAAAACTGCCCATAATTATTTGTGTTCATAGTCAAATGAGAATGATTGACAGTAGAATCTTTAGCCAATCCAAAATCAGATATCTTTATAAGCCCATCACATAGAAAAATATTGCTTGGACTCAAATCTCTATGATAGATACCTCGAGAATGAACATCAGCCATTATTGTCAATATTTGAAACAACAGATTAAATATTTGGTTTAATTTTAATTCATTATTTACAATATAATCATTTAAAGTAAAATCAGCTTTCTCCATCGTATAGCTAAACTCTGACTCATCGAATTCATAAACTTTAATAATCCCATTTACTTGCGATAGAGACTGCATAATTTCAAACTCTCTTTTAAAGCGACTTTTTAGAGCAGAGTTCTGTTTATATTCATTTTTCAACTTTTTCACAATCCGTTGAGAATGTTTTTGTAAATAAATTTCAGCAAAGCCACCTTTAGTGAGAAAGGACTCGTCAGTTTTTATTATTTCTTTCCCCATATGGGCATAGGAATTTAGCATTTCTTTTAACTTCTCTGCTTGTTTATTCTTAATATCAGTCTTTTCAGAACTACTATCTGGAAGGTCATCATAATAAGTTAGTAAATCCCTTACCAACTTAATAATATCGTTATCAAGAGCTTCATCTATATATGCTTCAAATGACTTTCCTTTTGACAAACCGTACTTTTCCTGAATTTTTACACCAATGGAGTGATAAGTAAATTTATCAAAAGTACGATTTGAAAAATCTAGAACATATCCACCCTCATTAAAAAATTTTTTTATCATGTTTTTATCATGAAATGTGATTTTCGACATTATGATCCCATTCTAACTTATAAAACAATTCTCAAGTTAAACAAAAATTACTGCACATCAATTTCAATTACTATTATACCAAATCGAATCTATGATATTTATCTTTTCAATTTTTTAACAACATGATACAACACTATCCTAATATAGAAATTCATCTAAAATTACAAGAAATACCCAAAATGTTCCTTTGGCATACATATATGTCACTTAGAGTTTATCTCAACCGTCAATAGATGGAATAAATTTACTACTATTTTCACAACCAAAACTAAGATTAAGAATAAAAAATACATAATGACTATATGATTGTAGCATAGCATTTGGATAAAGTTCACACCATTATTCTTGAAGAAAAGAACAATATATGCTATCATGGAGGTACAATGAAAAAGCCAAAATTTGAGTTTTATACTCGGTTAAATGGACACACCGAGTTCCTAGAATTTTTACAAACTATACCAATTAAAGACAAACAAAAATTACTGGCAACTATCGCCACTATACAAGAGCATGGTCTTTTAGTTGCTCAACGTATGGAATGGGTGAAAAAGCTAGATGACGACATCTTTGAAATCCGCTCAAAGGTTGCTTCTAACATTCAAAGGGCACTTTATTTTCATGTTATCAATGAACGCTATATCATCACCCATGGCTTTACCAAAAAAACACAAAAAACACCCCAGAGTGAGATAAAACACGCTAAGGATTTAAAGAAAGAATTTGAGGACAACAACCATGACCACAATTAAATTTGATGATTTTTTAGAAAACGAACTAGCAGACAATAAATTTAAAGAAGGGTTTTTAACTGAAAAAGCTATTTTGGAAAGTGCTATTGCAGTTTATGACGCACGACAAACAGCAGGTCTCACCCAAAGAGAGCTAGCTTCCCTATCTCATGTCCCACAGTCTACCATTGCTCGCATTGAACGTGGAAATAACACAAGCATTGAAACAATGAGCAAAATTGCACTTGCTCTGAATAAAAATCTAACTATCAACATAAGCTAATAGTCAAATTAAGCTCTCAAAAAAGCTGATGAATTTATATTTCATCAGCTTTTTTGAGAGCTTAATTTAGCTGAATAAAACAGATAAAACCTGCCCATTGGGTGGGGGGGGTGTGAGTAAAATGAATGAATCTACTTGACAATTAATAGTTAAGTAAGATAATATGAGCTTATAAAACAACTTTCCTCCTTATATGTATTTTCAGCGTAATTATAATTCATGAACAATTCTTATATTTTACTTAGACATGCTCATTCGAGATTTTCGAGTGATGATTTTAATAGAACTTTATCGGAAGAAGGATTTGTATCTCTAAAGCAATTGGAGTTTTTGAATTCTTTTAATATTGATTACTATTTTTCTAGTCCTTATAAGCGAGCTTTTGAGACAGTAAATAGTTCTCCTGTACAATTTGATAAGATAGTGCTTGATGATCGTTTGCGTGAGAGAAAATTATCTTCAAGATTTATTGAAGATTCTGAGTTTGAAGAAACGATTCAATATTTATGGCAAAATCCAGATAAATCACTTATTGGAGGTGAATCTAATCAAGAAGCATTAATGAGAATCTTAGATTTATTGCAGGATTTAGAAGAAAGGTATTCAGATAAAACCATTTTACTGAGTTCTCATGGAAATTTGCTAGGAATCTTAATCAATCATTTTGATCCAAATTTTGATTATAAAAAATGGAAGCAGATGACTTTTCCAGATTGCCTTCTAGTTGACAAAGATGATAGTGTGAAAAGAATTATGAAAGTTACTTCTGGGTAATCATTTAGTTCAATCTATCTGATTTTATTTGATACTGTCAATAATTTTGTGTAAACGCCCTAGTAGAGTTATGGAGTTTTAATCAAATAAGCTTTCAAGTGTGTCAGAACATTGGCCAAACCCATTATGGATTCGTTGACTTTGCTTGAAATTATATTCTGAATAGTTATTTGAGGTTATAATAGACATTTCTTCATTTTTCCGTTATAACAGACACTGACATACTCTTGTAATATTATTTTGGTATAATTAAAATTATAGAAGGAGGCACAGATTATGAGAAAATTAATAGGTATACTACTACTTTCATTATCAATAATTACGTTAATTGCTTGCTCTAAAAACAACTACCAATCTTTAGATGGGGAGTATTATTGGATCTCAAGTGAAAGAAACGAGTTAGCGTTTACTATTAAAGGAAATAATGCTTCCATTGAGCATGGAGAAGCCGACGGCTTTACCATTAACAAACAAAAGAATACGATCGAATTAACTGGACAAAATATTGCAAGTCGAACAGAAGAATATTCATTTAAAGATGGGGTCTTTTCTGTTGATATTAGTGGAGTTAAGCATGACTACTATCTTAAAGGTAGCGAAGCGTATAAGAAGGCTCTAAAACAATATGGATATAAATAAGATCATTCACACCTATTTTACCGAATAGGTGTTTTTATTTGAAAAAAAGCAGAAAAAAGCGCAAAAAATCACTTCCTGTGCTATACTGTAATTGAAAATTTTTAAAATAAAAAAGCTACATCTTCTGCAGCTTTTTAATCTGGTGGAAAATAACCCAACTGCTCAGCGATGTGAATCGCCTCCTGCCTGTTAGTCACTTCCAATTTTGAAAAGATATTGGCCAAGTGATTGGAAACTGTACGTTTACTAACATAGACCTTGTCACAGACATCATCAATGGTCAAGCCATTTCTAACCAGTTCTAGTATCTCGATTTCTCGTGGTGTTAGCACCTCTACCATCACTTCATCTGAAAAGACCTTACCACCTAGATAAATCTTTTCCAGTTTTTTCACCAACTCATCTGGGTCCATACTTTTGTCCAGAAAGCCATAAGCCCCCATAACTTTAGCTCGGTGTTCATACATTTTTTTACTGTAACCTGTCAAAATCACAACCTTACTAGAACAACCATTGTCGATAATCTCTTGTGCCAAGGTCAGCCCATCATCTTGATACAGACTCGTCAGGTTGATGTCAATCAAAATAATGTCGTAGTCATTAAAAGCAATCTCCGAAATAGTCGAAAAATTATCCACTAACTGGACCTTTTTAATGTTTTCCGATAACTCTAAAATCATCTTGATACTTTGGCTAAATAATTTATGATCATCAATTAACAAAATTTTCATAACACAACTCCTTATCAATCGGGAGAGTAATTTCTACACGAAATTTCTTATTATTTTCAAAAATCTGCATTTGACCACCTAAAACACTAATTTTATTAGACATATTTTTCAAGCCATAACCTAAGGATTTTTCTGTTTGAAGACAGTCATTTTCAGAAATGATAAAAATAGCGTCATCATGCACATCAATCTTCAAAGAAATCCTTCCACCACTAGCGTACTTAACGGCATTGGTCGCCAACTCCTCAACCAGACGATAGGCAATTTTATCGTAAGGAGATAAAAGCCTAAAGTGGGCAGGAAACTGTGTGACTACTTCATTTTCTGCGTGATAGCGTTTGACAATCCGATTAATCAGCCCTTGATACTGGATGTCTAACTGCTCGTCTGTTTCTACCATTGGCTGATAATAATCCATCCGCTCACGAATCCGCTGAACCAACTCCTCTGTTACCAGATTGATCTGTTCACCAAAAGCTTGATTGCTACTATATTTATTGAAATTTTTTATTGCCATAACATTTTGCAGGATTTCATTGTGAAGAAATTCGGAGAACTGTTGTTCTGTATCTTCATTTGCCAGCAGATTTTTCACCATACGGTTACGCTTTAAAAAGAGAACTTTTACATAATCCCCAGAATCTAGCATTTCAGCAGAACGAAAGAGGCGAATCAATTCTTCCGAACAAATCCCGAACAATAGTAACATGATATTCAAGACCAAAAAGCTCGTGTTTAAATCTAGACGAAAGATGATGAAAATGCCTACTAACAAAAACATAACCAGTAAAAACAAGCGTGAAAAAGCTTTTATATAGGACAATTTTAACTCTGATACCTTTTTTTGAAGAGAGCTGATAATTGTTTTGAAGTGTAAAAAAGCTAAGATACCAAGAATTTCTAGATACCAGACTAGGTTCATCACTCCTGAGCCCCTCGTATTGATATACAAAAAGAAATAAGAAAGAGGCAATATCAAAGCTAATATCCACAAATTTCGTCTCTGATACTTGAGTTTACTTTTCAACTCTTTATGATATAAAATCAGTAAAATCAAGGGAACAAGGTTTAAAAAGAAAGACGCAAACAAGGACAGAAATAGAAAAATTGAAGGACTTAACAGATATGAACTAATGGTGATTAGTGTCAACACAAAGGACACACTCAACAGTTCTTCTCCTATTTTCTCTCCCAGAAAGATAATAGACAGAGAACTATACACCAATAAAAAAGAGTTGAGCGGATGAAGAATATCAAAAAAGTGCAACAGGGTGCTCGCAACTCCTTGATTAAATATGGATTGCCAGCTAATGAGAAACATCATCAGGAGCAACCAAAGTTTCAACTCACTATACCGAAAGGTCACAATATTACAAATATAGCTAAATACAATTAAAGCAATAATCAGCAATAAAACCATCTGCAAGGAAAAATCTGTCGAAAAGTCCAGAGGGATCCTATGATAAATATAAATCATTAAAGCTAGATGATTCAAAATCGTCAACCACCACAATAAAAGTGAGTTTTTCGAGAACAATTTGACAAACTGTTTCATATGTATCTACTTCCTGAACTACTTTAATATTATTATAACACAATACCAGAATTGCAGGATAGGCAACTCTGGTATTTGACTTAATTTTCAATAATTTGCCAACTTACTCTGTAAGTCACTAGCAAGTAAAGGACAAAGAGTAAAACCGCTACTCCCAGATAGGTGATATCAATAGAAATGCTGGTATTAGCGAAATTCTCAAAATAGCCCAAAAGAGCGGTACTCAAGGCAAATGCTAGCGGACCTGCGATGACCAGCGGAACCAAGAAATAACTTAGAATCTGTTGCAAAAGAATAGAGCGATTTTGCTTCCTCTTATTCCCAAGAAGATATAAGATTTGATAATCATTGACACTATCCAAAGCACTTGTAGAAGTTTGAAGGGACAAGATACTGAGGGAAATAATGATAAAAATAACACTGACAAAAATCATGACAAAGACAATGACGCCCATAAATCCAAGATAAATCTCAAAAATTCTTCCTTTGGTTTGATAGGTGAACGGATTCAACTCTGCTCCATCACGAGTGAAGTAGTATTTTTCTATCCACTGACTTAAGAATGTTTCTACTTTCCGTTTGTCGATATTTTCTTTGAAATTGGCAACATAGGTCGTGTGGTCTTCCGTCAATCCAACTACTACCTTATCTGGTACAATTAAGGTTCCTGTATCATTTGTACCCACTGACGATAAAAAGTAAACTGTTTCAAGTGGATTCGAAGAGGCAAGGTTGAGAGAATGACCGTTAATCATGAGGGTTTTGGTCGTTGATAGAAAGTCCTGGATCTGCTTGGCAGTTCCTTTATAGTTTGCATTGACCAGAAATTGGTTATCTGCCAAGTCAACCGCTTTTTCCCCTTGCAGTTTGCGGAGATGATTGTAGACAGAAATTCCTAAAATCGGTACTTTTGATTCAGGAAGTTCCTTATCATGCGCCCAGAGATTGCTAGTATCAATCAAATCTTTATAGGTTAAATCACTAGAATAGATAGGATAGCTGTACTCCTCTTTGATGAGGTTAAAGTCAAATCCATCTGCTTTCAATCTGTCTTTGACAGATTCCTGAGAAAACTGGAACTCTTGACCACGATAAAGATTGACAGTTACATCATAAGGTGAGTATTTGTTCAGCTCTCGGTTCATAGTCGTATAGGCACTACCACTAAAAACTAGTAAGCTGAGAGCCAGTGTCAAGGTCAAGGATAAGACAGCCAACGTTACCGAATTACTATCAGCTTGTTTTGAAAATTGACGAATTTTAAAACTGTTTAGTTTGTTATAGTAGGTTTGAGGCAGTTTTCTAAGGGAAACCAAGATAAAATGGCTCAAGGTATTGTAAAATAAAATCACAAAAATCACGAAGACAGATACCAGCAAGATACCCCAGCTTTTCAAGAATGATAGATGGTGATAGTCTGAAAAATAGAGAGCACCAAAACCGATAACAGCTGTCGAAAGAATAAAGAGAAGTGCTTGAAGAACTGGCTTGCCTTTTGCCAAGACAGATTTCTTGACCCCATTTTCTTGAATGAGTGCAATGATATTTTGCTTTCTAAAGGTAAGAATGTCCATGACACCAACAATAAAACTGGTTACCAAATAGGAATAAACTAGTAAGATGACAGACTTGCTATCAAAAAAAAGCAGACTACCAAAGTAATTGGCCATAAAAAACTCAGATGCAACCTTAGATAGAATGACCAGTAAAATCAAGCCAAGCAAGAAACCTAGAATCAAGGAAAAGATATTGACCAGCATGGTTTCAAAGAACAGGGTACGGATAATCTGCTTCTTCTTCATTCCCAGCGTTGCATAAAGTCCCAGCTCTTTCTTACGACGTCCCAGGACAAAGTTTGTGGAATAAACGACGAGAAAGGCAATCGCCGATAGAATCAGATAGGAAAGCAAGCCCATGTACTGACTCATCACCGTCGTCAACATTTCCTTTGCCCCTGATAAACTTTGCATCACTGGATGGCTTGGTAAAGCATTAAAAGCATAGAGCAAGCTATAAATCAAGGTTAGACTGAAAAAGTAGATGGTGTAAGTCTGTAAATTTCGAAATACATTTCGTAAAATTAATTTTGGATACATACTCTCTTCCTCCTATCTGGTACGGCTGTAAATCTCTTGCAAATACTGTTCATTAGATAAGCTGTTACGTTCCAAATCATCCATAATCTTTCCATCGCTAAGTAGCACCATCCGTGAAGAGTACTTGGCTGCGGCAGGGTCATGCGTAACCAGTAAAATGGTAATACCAAAACTTTTATTGATTTCCTGCAAAAGTGCCATCAGTTTTTCAGAATTGGCAGAGTCCAAGGCTCCTGTCGGCTCATCTGCGATAATCAGTTTAGAATCATCAATCAAGGCTCTAGCAGTTGCCACACGTTGTCGCTGGCCACCTGATAACTGATTAGGAAACTTATCTTTTAAGTTTTGAATGGCCAACTTATCCAAAATTTCCTCAATCTTATCCTGATGTTTTTTGATATTTTTCCCCTGAATTTGAAGAGGTAGAATGATATTTTCATAGACCGTCAAGGTTTCCACCAAGTTGTAGGCTTGGAAAATATAGGAAATGTTTTTAGCACGATAGTCAGCTAGTTCATTTTCCTTGGCATGGATGATGTCAAAATCTTCAAATCGAATCTCACCTGATGTTGGTTTATCAATCGTTGAAATACAGTTGAGGAGTGTTGTTTTTCCACTACCACTGGCACCCATAATTGCCAGAAATTCACCTTTTTCAACGGACAAGTTCACATCTAATAAAGCATGAACGATATTATCCCCTTGACCAAATGTTTTCGTTAATCCTGTCACAATAAGCTGTTTCATCATTTCATTCCTCCGTTTCTTTATTACTCTCTCATTATACGGTTTCTTTCAAGGTTTTCCATGAGTATTTTGTGCAGTATATTCAAGTTATAAAAAACCGATACCTTTTTCAGGTATCGGTCGATGTTGATTATTTGCGATCGTTTCTTTTTTTCATAAAGTAAACAATCCCTATGACAATAACTCCTAAGACCAGTACAGGTGCATAGAATTCTAGTGTTCCAATAATTCCTTCCATTTTATCCTCCTATCAAAAAATAGAGGTAGTTTTATCCACAGCGCACGTTTGGCGAAGTACATTCATAAGAATATGTAAACCACCAACCACAGCGACCTTGTACTGTTAATCTAACAGTCGTACGTCACCCAGCAGTATATTTAATATTTAACTCTTGGCTATTAATTTCATAATCCAAAGAATCAATCTCAAAATGGTCTTGTTTCATTTGTATTTCTCCTCGTAAATATAACACCAAATCAAAGTGTTGTCAATGTTTTGTAATAAAACTCAAGAATTTTCCTTTTGTTTTATCTAACAACAAACATTATTTCTTGTATACTCATAGGAACAGGTGAAACACAATCCACAGCGACCTGCTAGTGTCATTTTAAAAGCTATGCACCACTAGCTCCTGATTTCCCGGAAAGTTCTTGGTTTTCAACCTCGAAACTTAGAGAATCAATCTCTGGACGACTTGTATTTTTAGACATAAGGTTGCCTCCTTCCTTCTTTTAGATGATCATCATTACAGTAACTAGTATAAACTCTAGTATTGGCTAAGTAATGAGTAAATCGTGCAAGTTTCTTATTTTCGAGAAAAATTTTTATAGTTCCCAATTAAAAAGTAGCTGAACAATCTTGATATTTGCTCTTTTTCATTTTCAAAATCATTTTTTTGATAGTTATTATAAATAATACTATCACCATCTTTTGTTTTAAAATATTCCTCTGGAAAAAGCTTATTATTTTTTTACTTCTAAAAGATAATCTTCTACAGATAGTTTATTCCATTCTTTCTCTGATAAATCGTTCCAAACTTTAAATAACCTGTAATCATGGGATGCTGGTGTATGGATGTGAAACAATGTTTTACTATATTTCCCACATTTATTTTTAGTTTTCAGTAATTCATCATATGCCTTTTTTATTTCATTATTTTCTTTTCCCATTTTCAATCTCCATAAACAAAAAAATAATACACTATTATTATTTTACATTAACAATATCACTGTTCAACAGGTAAGAAATTCCCTACAATAATCCCTACAATTCTAGGATCTTCATCATACGAAAGAAAAATATCTCGATATTTTGGATTGATAGAAACTAACCGTAAACCCTGTTCTTCCTGGTAAACTCTTTTAATGTATGTCTGATTATTACAGACTACTGCATATACTGCACCATCATAATCAAACCCTGTTTCACGAATGAGAGCCACAGAGCCATTTTGATATTTGGGCTCCATTGAGTCACCAGAAATCCATGAGGCAAAGTCATGGGCTAGTTCTTCATCAAAATAGACAGTATCATAGTTTTGATCGTTGTACACCGATGAACCGATACCAGCAGACATTTGTTCGTAAACATGGTATTCGTATAGTTTTTCTGACATTGAAACAATGTTCTTACATTTTTCTTTTTGAACTAGTCCTCTGACATAACTAAGTGCATTATTCTTACCTTCATCCGATAAAGTATTATATAGTCGGATGATTTCGACCTCTGTAAAATAACCTTTTGGAACATTTAGAATCTGCTCCAAAAGCTTTATTTTTACTCTAGATGGTTGTTTTATTCCACGCTCCCATGCAGAATAGGCCTGGTAGGTAATACCTAATTGATCTGCAATATCTTTTTGAGTCATTTTTAGCTCTTTTCTACGAGCTTTTAGTTTTTCTGGTTGGTACATCATTTACCTCACATTAACAATAATTTCAATTCAGCTTTTTGTTTTGCTTCTTTGTCTGTTAGCTTATTTTTATCCCAAACATAAGCTATTGATTTTCCTCTATCATAAATAAGCCATACTTTTAAATTGTCACAGTAAGTCTTTATTGTTTTCCAATTCTCTTGATCTAGAAGTTCTGGATACTCTTGGCTAGTAACAAAGGCTCTTTTGTTCATAGATTGCTCTATCCTTGTAATAAGAGAAGCTTGATAGTTATTAAACTCTTTAATAATTTGTTCTTTGACACTGTGAAATAGAAGAAGGAGTGTAGCATTTTGTCCTTCTATATATTCCTCAATAGCTTGCTTAATGAATCCTTCTTTCCCAGGATAATATTCTCGTAAAAGATCTAAGAGGCGAAAAAACAGTGCTTGTTTTGAAACATCCAGGCTATTTTGAATATGTTGAAAGGTGTCGCAACTATAATAAATCTTAGACAGCAAAACAATGTCAGGCATTAATACTACAGCAGAGAAAATATTTGCTTCTCGCTCTAGTAGGCTCTCTTGATTATCAATAGATTCAGCAAAATAAGTGCCTTCATGCTTAAGTATGAAATGCCCCAGTTCGTGACACAGAGTAAAATTCTGCTTTACAATCGGATTATCCTTTTCATAAGAAAAACTAATACCTAATTCATCAATAACAGTCAATCCTTCAATTTTATGATTTGAGAAGTGGTGACTAATCACTTGAATCTGAGATTTTTGAATACAATGTTGAAAGAAGTAATTGAAATTATAGTTAAGTAATGAAATATCATTATCTTTCATGTACTGGTATAACACATGTTTTGTAGACTTACTTATTCTTGTATACAATTCATCCAAAGAATGATACCTCCTTTAAGTATAAATTACAAAACTAAACTAATTTGGTTGAGTTTATTATATAAAAAAAGTGGACAGATGTCCACTACAGTCTTAGAAACCAACTGCTATCTAAAAATAATTTGTTACACTTGAATCTGACTTAAAGATGAGTTAAATTCTACCCGCTACTAATTGAAAAATTTCTTCATCAGTTCGATGATCTTCCGGATTCGCAGAGAAATAAAAACTTAGATTTGTATCATCTTTATATTTGTTGTAGAGTGTTGGTCTCAATGTCTCAGCCTTATTACTATTTTCAATGCTCCTGGTATTGTTTCGACCATTTCTTCTTCCATTTCGTTGGACATCATAGCAGTAAATTGCATTTGGATCGTTACCTTCGCATCTTCCCCCTTGAATTTGACGTAGTTGCCCATCCTTTTCGACTACTTTTTCTTCTGGAATAAATCTTGCAAAAATATTCGAAAAATCATTAAAAATATCTCTCCCTATCCCTTGGTTATCGATATTAAAAAAATCACAAAATTCTTTTGCTGTGTGAAAATGAACATCATAAAAATCAGCATACGCATAAATTGAGCTTTCAATCTCATCTGCTTTTATAAATTCTAACTTAACCTGTGCAAACTTACTAGGTTTTCGTTCTGCTTCACTATATGTTTTTAAGATTACAATGTATCGGTGATTGTTATAATTAAATAGAAAGCTATCAATCACCCAACCCTTTGTTCTCATACTATTAAGCAATTTGGGTAAATTATTAAATCTAATATTAGTCATAACTATACTCCTTTTAAATTTATATTTTTAATACTAACTCTTTTGAATCTCAAAAAAATCTGTTATACTCACTGCATTTCCCAAAGAATTAGATATCATATCTTTCTCCCATTGAATAATAGTTCCTGTACTTCCACCCAATTCTTTAGTTACTTGTACTTTGGTTAATCCACGTTCAAGTCTCAACTCTTTTATTTCCGTAGAAAATTAATTTCTCTTACTAAACGCTTTCTTCCGTTTTTCCATAAATTCAATCAATTCTTTTTTAAAGATTTCTTTTTCTTCATCGGTTAAGCCTTTTGAATTCATACGGAAAAGCAATTCAATATTATCTAGTTCATCTGATTTTTCTTCTGAGTTTCCTACTAAATAGTCAACTGACACATTTAAAATTTGTGCTATCTTAACAAGATTGTCTTGTGTTGGTTTTTTTACTCCTCGCTCCCATGAAGCATATGCCTGTTGGGAGATATTTAGTTTTTCAGCTATTTGAGCTTGTGTTAGTTTTACTTGTTTCCTTAGTGTTTTCAAGCGTTCTGCGAATTCCATATGTGACCTCAAAAAATTATTTTAAAATTTTGCAGAAAATCGTTGACATTTACAACTATCAGTTGTATAATATAATCAACAACTGATAGTTGTATGGCGATTGAAAATAATAACCTTATCTTCAAGGCTAAATCACGATCATTGACAATTAAATAAAAAGTGCGTCTGACAACCAGAGGACTGATCATCAGAACTACACATAAACTTCGTACCTTTATTGTAAATGTTTTGATACTAAAAGTCAAGTCCGTTTTATGGTTGAAGTGAAGATATAAAACAAGACTAATTTCTTGTGGGCTTCCACGCATTTCGGACTTTCGCACTTTTCCGAATAGTAAAGTGAACTGGCTTCGCCAAAGGGCGTAAGAGAATCTTAAGGGTATGATCATGACTCCCCAATGAGATTGGCCGGGAAAGCGATGGTAATTGACGCAAAGCACCTTGCTAAACGTTGCCACCGTGGAAAGAGGGATCTTTCCAACCAAATAACTTTTCTTTACTGCTGTCTATCTAATTAGATAGACCTACTCTCAAGCTACTAAGTTCTTTCCTTTTTTCACTTAGTAGCTTTTTTACTTATTACAATAAAGGAGAATGATATGACAAACTTTTTTCGCACTACAATGTAAACGACTCTATGATAACTATGAATTTACCTATGGTATGTTTAGTGAATCTGATAAACTACAGGCTAAACTCTATGCTCAAGCTCAAATAGATCTAGATCATCTGGCTCAAGATGCTCGTAGAAATGGCTATGCCCATGGGGATATTCAATTCTATAGTCGGATGTTTAAACGCAAACTTTTTACACACTATTACTCAAGAGTAAAGCGACTAGCTTAACTCTTTTTATTTTACACTCAGAAAGGAAAATCTTATGATCTCAGAAACACTTAAAATGAAACCAGAATTTATTGGCCCTGCTTACTACGAACGTTTAGGAGATGCTCCTAAATTTATTTTTAGAAAAGAAGGCAAATACCAACGTCACATTCTAAACAGCGCAGAGCACGGTGCCTTTCATGTCATCACACCAGCTTCTACAACGGTCTTCCCAGAAGATGCTCTAGTAGAGACTGTTAACCCAATCTTTTTCCCAGACACTGCTTTAAATGGCAATACTGTTGCACCTTATCTCAATGTCTTTGCGGAAAAATTGGTACTAAAAAAATAAGAATTTAAAGGAGAAAATCACATGGCTAAAATTGGATTAAACTACGGAGAAAAACTACAAATTGCTGACAAGACTTATCGTGTCATTACAGATGGACTAGATGTCCCAGCTGTCCTTGGAAAACTGACTTTCCGAGGCATTGAGGGCCCTGATATCATCTTTGAAGTGGATCGTTCACAACGAAATCCTGATGGATCATTTGTACAAGTCAATACAGGTGAGATCCGTGGAATTGTCGTAGGGATTCACTCTTCTGTCCAGCATGAAACCCTCTTTTTCACAATTGCAGATATGTCTGAGTCTGAAATTGAAGATTTGGGCATTAAATACCGAGAAGAGATTGAATTGGAAGATATTGTTATCACTCATACCCACGTCAATCGTAATGATATCTATAAGCTCTTTGCTTCTAAAATCAAGAAAAAAACTGGAGGCGCACCGACTAAAGAAAACAAACCGGTAGAAAATAAGAAGGAAAACTAGGAGGTGATGCAGAATGAAACTCTTTACCTATCGGGGAAAAAGAGTTCGAGTTTTTCATCGTAAACTAAAGGGAATCACATGGTTTATCTGGTGGTTTCCTTTTTTGTTGGCTATTAGTTACTACAGCTACATACATTTAGAAGAATTAAAAGTCCATCCTTTACCCCAAGGATATTTTCTAGGAGCTGGATTTCTCTTTTCTTTGCTTCTTGCTTGGTTTATTAATCGAGTTTGCTACAGGAAGATGCTCTTTTTTCAAAAGCTCAATAGCCTTCGAATTCTTTCACGCTTTTTGCTAGAGAATAACCTTTATCTAGTTAAAAAGGTCAGACGTGAAAACAAGATCATTGAAAAAATCACCTTGCCTCAAGTGTATATCAAACAGTCTCGCTACAAGATTGAAGTGAGCTTCATTCTAGAAGGCAATAAGTTCCAAGATCGCTTTTTAAATCTGGGAGCTACGCTTGAAGTCATGTTTAACGGGGACTTTCGTAATAAAACCTTTGATAACCGTTTTATCAAATATGAAATTGCTATTAACCGAATTGATAGCCGAATCACAATTGATGAAGTAAAAGTCAAGGGATCCAAACTCCAGCTCATGAAAGATGTATCTTGGGATTATATTGAAGAACCGCATCTTCTCATTGGCGGTGGAACAGGTGGAGGAAAAACAGTTGTTCTCATGACTATAATCTATGCACTAGCTAAAATTGGCTTTGTTGATATCTGTGATCCAAAGAATTCTGATCTAGCTGGATTAAAGAAAATTCCAGTCTTTCATGGCCGTGTTTATACTAGTAAGGAAGATATCATCAACTGTTTTAAAGAGAATGTAGAGTTCATGGAAAAACGCTATGAGCGGATGTCCACTTCGCCAAGATTCCAAGCTGGAAAGAACTTTACTCACTATGACATGAAACCAAAATTCATCCTGGTAGACGAGTGGGCAGCCCTCATGGCCAAGATTGATCGTGACTATAGCCAACAGTCAGAACTCATGGAATACCTCTCACAATTAGTTCTAGAAGGTCGTCAAGCTGGAGTCTTTATCATCTTTGCTATGCAACGGCCCGATGGGGAATTTATCAAAACTGCTCTTCGGGATAACTTTATGAAGCGTCTTTCCGTCGGTCATTTAGAATCAACAGGATATGACATGATGTTTGGAGATGCTAATAAAACCAAAGAGTTCAAAAAGTTGGATGAAATCAATGGAGTCAAGGTCAAAGGACGGGGCTATATCGCAAACAACGGTGAGCTGGCTGGTGAGTTTTTCTCTCCCTATGTACCACTCGATCAAGGTTTTTCCTTCTATGATGCCTACTCTAAAATTTCGATTATGGAGTTTGAAGGAGAAGAATTCTCAGTATTTGAGGAATATAAACCACCAGTTGAAACAATTGATCCTATAGAGGAAGAGGAGGCTATAGAAAACGAATCAAACAAGAGACCACTCAAAGAATTCGCAGACGAACAAAATCTTAAAATGCCAACCTTACGCAAGATTATCTATCTCTTAACAGAACAAGGGATCATCTTTGAACGGACTGTATCCGCTATTCTAGTGGATCCTTTTCAAGAAAAACTTCTTCTTGAAATCCTCGCTCAATTTGAAGAGGGGGGACGCAGGTCTTATCCAAAAGCAGTTGAAGCGACGATTGTTCATCATGGGCTAGGACAAGGGCAAGGGCAAGCCTGACCGCAGGTCAGGCGCAGACCGTAGCCCGAAGTTTCTAGGCCATGATGAAACTTCAACCCCCGTTTTCTAATAGGGGGGTTACATTTGGCAAAAACGCCAAGTCCACCCCTCCTCATTCCTTATGGGAGTTGGGTTTTCAATTTTTATGAAGTGTGTCACTTTCGTCAAAAAAGTGTGTCACTTCGTTAGAAAGAGGTGTTGCGATGAATGGACAAAATTAGTCCTTTTCATATTAAAAATTTCAGAAAACAAACAGGACTTAGTCAAAAAGCATTTGCACAAGCTGTTAATCTACCTACAAGAACCTACCGCTCTTATGAAACAGGCGAAAGAGGACTGACGATTGATAAGTTTAGAGAATTTAAAGAAAAACTTGGTTACTATCAAGATTGCGATAAAAACAGTCTTCGGGCTCAAATCGACTATCTACGATTGACCTTTCCTAGATTAAAGGATTTAGACGCTTTCTGTGAAAACTTCCTTCACTGCCACCTAAGCGAATTTACAGACCAAGAAACTCGCCTTATGAACTATACCCACTTATGGCAACGAGGGAACATCTGGATTTTTGATTTCTTTGATAAGTCTGTGACCAATGATTACCAAACTTGTCTTCAACTATCCGGGCAAGGATGCCGTGAGTTAGAACTACTTCTAGAAGACAAGGGGATCACTTGGCAGATCTTTCTTCAAAACATTCTTTATTCCTATGAAGATGTTCGGGTAAAACGTCTCGATATCGCTCTAGATGAACTCTATAAGGGGTATGGTCACGAGGACGAACAAATTCAAATTCCTAAATTGATTGATAAACTCTATTCCAAAGAGATTGTCCTAGATACGATCAAGAAATGGAATATCACAGGTGGTGGATCATTCACAGATAATGAAGACATGGAAGCGAATCACGGCTTGTCCATTTATTTTGGGAGCCGTCAAAGTCAACTCTACTTCAACTTTTATGAAAAGCGCTATGAAATAGCTCGAATGGAAAACATCTCCTTGGACGAATCCTTGGAGATTTTTGGTATCTGGAATCGCTATGAATTGCGTTTCTCAGATCAGAAATCTCAAGGCATTGTGGAGGAATATATCAACGGTGTAGATCTCGGAGAAATCGCACGAGGTATCATAAACAAAGAAATCCAAGTCTATGATGGTCTCACTCGCTTCGGAGCCTACAAACCTGATGAAAAATGGCAACGGCTCTTTGGGGGTGTCGAACCCTTAAAACTCTCAACCAACCCACAACCATACAGTATTGAGCGAACGATTCGCTGGCTAACCTACCAAGTTGCTAACTCCCTTGCACTAGTCACTGAAGCAGACAAGATCCTCCAAACAGAATACATGAAGATGATTCAAAACAGCGGAGAGATCACAGATCGAGGGAAAGCCATGTTACGACTTCTCAAAGCCAATAAACACTATGAACACTAGAAAGGAAACGCAATATGGAATACAAAGTTCAAATCAATTCACTAGACAACTTTAAAGCTTGGTCTGGTGGACTAACCACCTTGAACACTGTCCGTGAACGTGGTGGAGTAGATACCCTAACTGTCATTTGTGAAGATATCTTCTCTGGTGATACACCAACAGAAGGACAAATCAATGACTGGCTCTGGTTCGATTCAGATTTTATCTACCAAGCTTTAGGCTACGACGACCTGCTTGAGGCTTCTTGAGATGCTGAAGAAGATTTATCAAGCAGATTTTCTGCTTCTTCCAGAACATGAATTCTGGCATATGTACGTTCTCTTACGAAAAGGAAAGGACTTCTACTATGAATGCGCTGGAAGATCTACTGAAAAACCACCAGATGCGAAAGGTTTCTATGACTATGAACATGCCTGTTTCACACTAGATGGTCAAGTATTAAGCGTAAATAAGAAAATGCGCCCCTCACTGATTGATTATATTCAAAAGACCATCAAAGATAACCAAGAAACATTTAGAAAGGAAATTGAAATGGCCACTAAAACTATTTTTGAAAAGAAAGTCTCTCAAGTCACTAATAAACTGGGAGAATTGCTTAAAAAGAAAGACCACAGAGAGGCTTGGACCAAAGCTGGAGAATTAAATAGTCTCCTAAAAAAAGAAGAAGCCAAAGACCTAAAGCCTGACCTGATTGAACAACTTCAAACGGAGCTACGAGGCTACTATTACATTAATGGCGAGATTGAAAAAGCCAATAAGCGCCTCTATGCAAAAGGCTCAAAGCTCATTGAACTCGCTACTCTCTAAAAGGAGGATCTATGGATAAAGCCAAACGCTATTTGCTTCAAGCAAAAGAATATCTCTCACACTTTAAAAAGGTAGAGAAAAAAGGAGGCCCACCAAAGCTAAAAGTCACCAATAAAAAGACCGTCAATATCGCAGTCATAGGAGGAATTTCTTTCCTCCTTTTTGTTGGTTTCTTGGGATCTATCCGTGCTATCACACTCTCAAATAAGGTAAGTACACTACAAGCCCAAGTAGAATCCACCCAAAAGCAACAGACACAGCCTATGGAGTCGAGTAGAAAATATGACTATAAACTCCAGTATTACTTGAATGACTACGTCTATGCCTATTTCACTCTTCCACAAGAAAGCGATAAACAAAAAGCTCAAGTTGACTACTTAAATAAATTTTACAATTTCATCCCTGATGTAAAATCTCAAGGGCAAGTTCGAAATCCCAGCTCACTTGTCTATTCTCAGTTAGTGACTGTAGAAGGGAAAGTTGCGACCTATAAGGTTAAATACAAGGAAAGCATCCATCGGGATAACAACACAGAAGAAAAAGAAATTGTGACAGGTTTCAATATTCCTTTTGATGAAAAAGATGGAAAATATTACGTTTCTGGCCTTCCTTGGTTTTCTGCCATTGAATCCTCACAAGCTGGACACTTTAGCGAAGATGATAAGCTCCAACTCACTGCCAATGATCATTTTTCAGACAGTGAGCGAAAGAAAGTAGACAAATTCCTCAAGGTCTTCTTTACCAACTACACCACAAGCCAAGATAATCTTAATCTGATTGCTAAGGATGTGGATATCATCGCAAATAGCACTTTCAAAACGATCGACTACACTTATCTCAAACAGGACGGTGATGATTTAATCGCTTATGTCCAAGCTACCTTTGAAGTTGGAGGTACCACTCACTCGGAAAACTTCACCTTCACCCTCTCAGAAAAAGAAAAGACCTACTATGTCACAAAACTAGAACACACCATTCCACTGAATTATGCAAATGATAAAGAATAGGAGAACTTTATGAATACAAACAATCTACGAACCTTCCTTCAGGGTGATGGAATTTGGATCCTAACAGCTATTGCCGTGCTCTTAGCAATCAAGGCTTGGCGGAACAGTTCTTGGCTTCAACTCTTCTCTGTCGTTGGTTTCTATGCCGTTATTGTTTCAATTGCGAAAGGACAAGATATCCTAAAAGCAGTCGGCTGGTTCCTACGACTCTTCGGTATTGAATCAGGACTTTAAGTATGAACGAAGAAAGACTTTATGATTACAGTAAGGGCCTAAATGCTCCTTATTGGATCCAAGAAATCAAGACAAAAAAGGGCACTCGACTATGGTACTTTGCGACACCCATGCAGTTGTCCTTTTTCATTGTCTTTATCATCGTTTTTGTGGCCATGTTACTCTTTGGAGGGTTTATCTTTGTGCCACTCGCAAAAATTACTCACTCAATTTCTCTCTTGCTCTATTGGTATCTCCCTTACAAATTGGCCAAATTTTATACTGAATACGAGCCTCACGGTAAAAAGATGCACGTCTTTATCGGAGATTACCTGATTTACTTCTGGGATTTTAAGCTAAACAAAAAAGCTATCTACCACGAAGATCGAATAGAGCCTGTAGAAGAAATTGTCTTTGAAAAAACAAATCTATAGAAAAGGAGGACCTATGAGTATTACTTTAACTTATCCTATTAGGGAAACACATGAAAATCTAGCTCTCAAAAAAGATCAAACCGTCGTTGCTTATTATCGTATTCCAAACACTCCAATCACAATTACGGATGATGAGAAAAAGGGCAAACATAAAATTACGGTTGCTCAAATGATGAAGAAGCTCCAGAAAAACAAGTTCTTTGAAATATCTCTGATCCCTAAAGATTATCTCTTAGAAGAGAAAATGCGGGACTTCTCAGATGCTCTAGCAGATGATAGTCGTGAACTAGGGGAAGAACTTCTTCTTTACACGGTAGATCAACTAACAGACGAAATGGAGATCCCTTATCAGTTTGACTGGGTCGTGGGAGTGACTTTACGCAAACAAAATCATGGAGTTACCGTCAAAGACTTGGCCTATGAGAGCTTTAATGAGTTTACTGAAAAAATCGCAAAAGGTCTTGGCTATGAATATGAATTAAGTCCCACATGGTATGAAGACTACAAAAGTGATGAATTCACTATTTTTCAAGCCTTCTCCGTCCTTCGGGCAAAACGGTTATCAAATGAAGAACTCTTTTATTACCAGCGGATGCAGTACCTTCGCTATATCCCTCACTACAAGAAAGAGGTACTCGCTAATCGTGCTCAATTCAATATCACAGACACCTTGATCAAAGTCCTAAAAGGTGGCTTCCTCAAGCTAGAAAGCCCTTATGGATCTTCCTTTGTGACGATTCTTCCTGTAGGTAAATTTCCTGTTCAATTCAACGGCTTTCACCTGGGCGAATTTATCCAACGCTTAAACTTTCCCGTTGAGCTACGAATTAAAGCAGAATTCATTGATACTGGTAAAATCAAGGGTCGAATGGGACGTTCGAATACACGTTACAGAAACATTATGGAAGAGGCAGAAAATACCGATACTGTCCAACAAGACGAGATCATCATGGGTTCCATCTCCCTAAAAGACTTAATGAAGAAAGTCGGAAACAAGGAGGATATCATTGAATACGGAGCCTATCTTATCGTCTCTGCTTCTAGCGTGAACCAACTCCGACAAAGACGACAAGTGGTTTTAAACTACTTTGACGATATGGGGGTTGAAATTAGTGAAGCCTCTCAAGACGGACCTTATCTCTTTCAAGCTCTACTCTATGGAGAAAATCTTCAAAAGAAAACTCGCACCTGGACGCATATGGTCACAGCTCGCGGTTTTTCAGAACTCATGCCCTTCACCAATACCTCTTCTGGAAACCGTATCGGTTGGTATATTGGCCGAGTAGATAACTGGACAGGCCGTTGGGACAATATCGCTAAAGCTATTGATTCCTCAAAGAACATTGTCCTCTACAATGCGACAGTGGGAAATAAAGAAGATATAGCTGGAAAGATTACCAAGAACCCGCATATCATCATTACGGGTGCAACAGGACAAGGGAAATCTTTCCTCGCTCAGATCATCTTTTTAAGTGTGGCTTTACAAAATGTTAAAACCCTTTATATCGACCCTAAACGTGAACTTAGAAATCACTACCAAGAAGTGATCAACTCACCTGAATTTGCACGTCTCTATCCTGAACGCAAGAAACAGATCGAGAACTTTAACTTTGTAACACTAGATAGCTCGCTTCCATCAAACCACGGAGTCTTAGATCCGATTGTTGTTCTAGATAAAGAACAAGCTGTAGAGGTTGCCAAAAATATGCTCGAGTTTCTACTACAAGCTGTAGATGATGTCACGATGGATCAAAAAACAGCTATCACAGAAGCTATTAATGCGATTGTAGAAAAACGAGTCGCTGGTGAGAAAGTCGGATTTAAACACGTCCTAAAAGTTCTGAGAGACTCTACTTCCTCTGAAATTGCTTCGGTTGGTCGTTATCTGACCTCAATTGTCACAAACTCTATCTTGGAACTAGCCTTTTCAGATGGAACCACTCAAGGACTTAACTATGAATCAAGAGTGACCATTCTAGAGGTCAATAACCTCAAACTACCAAAGGACGATTCCACAAAAATTTCAGATCACGAACGCAACTCTATTACCCTCATGTTTGCGCTGGGTGCTTTCTGTACTCACTTTGGAGAACGAAATGAAAATGAAGATACCATTGAGTTCTTTGATGAAGCATGGATTCTTATGAAGTCCGCAGAAGGAAAAGCCGTTATCAAAAATATGCGTCGGATTGGACGCTCCAAAAACAATACCTTGGCACTGATTACTCAATCTGTACATGATGCAGAAAATGACGATGATACAACGGGATTTGGGACTATCTTTGCTTTCTATGAAAAGTCTGAACGAGAAGATATCTTAAAACATGTCAATCTCGAAGTCAATGAAAGCAATCTCGAATGGATTGACAATATGATCTCTGGTCAATGCCTATACTATGACGTGTATGGCAATCTCAATATGATTTCCGTACACAACATCTTTGAAGATATTGATATGCTTCTAAAACCAATGAAAGCTACGGTATCATCAAGCCTTGAAAATAAATACGCTAGTTAGGAGGTGAATCCATGCAAGAAGCTTTTGACAAACTAAGGGGAGTTGATATCTTCTCTCTCAAGTCTTACATGGAGCCTACTGGGTTCGCTTCCTTTAACGGGGCTTGGGTTCTGATTAATGAGCTTTTCGTCAACTTCTTCTTTTTCATTCTAAACGCAGTGGTGGGCTTCTTTTCTTTGCTGATACGAATTCTTGAAAAAATTGATCTCTACTCTAGCTATAAAAACTATGTATTTAATGGAGCAATGAGTATCTGGAAAGGATTTATCGGTTCAAATGGAAGTGGAGTTGCCAAGCAATCACTCGTTTCAATGTTGCTTCTGATTTTAGCTTTCTACCTTTTTTATCAATATTTCTTTTCGAAAGGATCCTTTTCAAGAACACTCCTTCATGTTTTTCTAGTTCTCATCCTTGGCTTTGGTTACTTTGGAACAGTTGCAGGGACTTCTGGTGGTCTTTATCTGCTTGATACAATCAATAATGTCTCTAAAGAGGTCACTAAAAATATCACTCATATTAAAGTAGAATATGGAAAAAATAAGACGATCAAAATCGGTGATTCTATGGCAGATAGCTATATAGCAGAAACATCTTATAAAGCCTATGTCTTTGTCAATACTGGACAAGAAAATGGGAAATATAAGAACAGTCAAAATGGGAAGGAAGAGGCATTTGATGATAGTAAGGTACTAGGAACAGGAGATAAAAATGGAAACTTTAAAGCGGTTAAATCGAAAGACCGCTCCAAATATCTAGATGAACTAGGCAATGGAGCTAATGACGATGGCGAAAAGAACCGTTGGGTTTCGGCAATGCCTGATTTCATCTTTACTCGTATGTTTTATGTCATATTTAAAATTTTTGACGCTTTTGTATTAGCGATACCTGTTATTTTGATTCAAATGTTAAATGTCATTGCTCAGACACTCGTCCTGATGATGATCCTGCTCTTCCCAATTGTGCTATTGATGTCCTTTGTGCCCAGAATGCAAGATTTGATTTTTAGAGTTCTAAAAGTCATGTTTGGTGGGTTACTTTTCCCAGCTATCACAAGTCTATTAACTCTATTAGTCTTCTATATTGAAAAAATGATCGAAAACATTATCATTACAGGCTTTGATGGCATTCTTAAAACACTCCCATCCTTGATTATCTTTGGTCTTGTCTTTAAACTACTCATTTCAGTTGTCTCAAAAGGACTCGTATATTTCTTTCTATGGAAATACAAAGCTGAATTGCTCCAATTCATTCTTGGATCCAAAGCTCGAATGGTGGCAAGTGATATTGGAAACAAAGTTGAAAGTGGGATCACAAAAACTCGAGAAGTGGCTTCGCAAGTACCATCACGAAGTCTTTCATCTGCTCAACACCTTGGGAACTTTGCCTTGGCTAGTGCTGGTCTTGGAGCTGGAATGATTATGAATGCCAAAAGTCACTTCCAAAATGTTGGTTCTTTCTTTACCAATAAGGAATCAGAGCACCAACCTGATGAAGTGCACCCAACAGAAACACTTGAGACTCCAGTAAGTCCAGATGCCCCAGAACCAAGCATTCCGAAAACAAAGGCAACACTTGAGGGGATTAAACCAATTGAAGAAAAAACATCAACTCCTTCAATGGAATCCCCAATCACAGTGGAGCCAACACCAAGTTCAAGCGAGGAATTCCAAACTCTTAAAGAAGAATGGATTTCTCCATTTAAACAACTCCGCATTAATAGTATTGAGCGCAAATTAGAGGAATATAAAGACCCTCAAGCCATGTATAAAGCTCAAGGATCGAATGCCTTCACTCGTGCTTACAGAAAAACCATGACACGAGATGATAAATTGAGAGCCAATATTGAACGAAGAGACCGATTAACAGAACGCTTAAAACAACTCAGAGGAGAATGATATGAATACCAAAATACGCTCAAGAACTTCTTTTCCAAGAGTTCTTGAAGAAACTCTTTATCAGGCCTACCAAGAAGGAAAACGCTCAGTCGATTTCCTTCTTTTATTTCCAGTCACAGAACAAGAGCAAGACCAAATTATCTTACAGGCCAAGTCCTATTCAGTCGTTCTAGATGCTAAATGGCGTTTTGGGACTGTCCTGTTCACTGCTTATATAAGACATTAACTAGAAAGGAGATTCGATGAAAAAACTAAAATGGTTTCTATTAGCTGGTCTCATTCCTCTCTTTCTACCGGTCCTCATTATCATTATCCTTATGGGAGCTGTCGGAGGTGGTGGAACGAATGGCTCACCCCAATCCCAAAATGGAGTGACTTATGCGGATCACTGGTCAGATGGAGATCCCTATACTCACAACCTACTGGTTCATCGCTTCGGTATTACAGCAGAGCAATTAGACGGCTTTTTAGATACGTTAGGAATCTCCTATGATAAGAACCGAATTAATGGGAAAAAACTCCTCGAATGGGAAGCTAAATCTAATCTTGATGTCCGTGGAATCGTTGCGATCGCACTGAATGAAAGCTCCCTTGGAACTGCTGGAGTAGCCACTAATCCTGGAGCCAATATGTTTGGCTTTGGTGCATTTGACTCCAATCCAGACAACGCGAAGAACTTTAATGATGATATAGCAGTTGTTAGTTTAACTAAGCAAACAATTATTGGAAACAAAAACGAAACCTTTAAAATACAGGATGATAAAGCTCTCAAATATGCGAATGGAACTCTTAATAGTTCTATAGATGGTGGAGTATATTTTACAGACACTAGCGGTTCCGGAAAACGGAGAGCAGAAACCATGCAAAAACTCGATCAGTATATAGATGAACATGGAGGAACTCCAACAGCTCCGAAGGAAACAAATGATACTGGAACTAGAATCAGCTCAAGCGAAATTCCATCAGGATATAGCATCACGCAAACTATTGATACGACCAATTATATAGCTAGTAGCTATCCCTGGGGACAATGTACTTGGTTTGTTTTTAACAGAGCAAAACAACTAGGAATTACATTTGACCCCTATATGGGGAATGGGAATCAATGGATGGAAAAATCTGGGTATTCAACCACGAAAACACCTACGGAACACTCCGCACTATCATTCTCATCAAGTCAAGCTGGGGCAGATCCAGTATACGGTCACGTAGCATTTGTAGAGCAAGTTAAATCTGATGGTTCTATACTTATATCCGAATCGAATTTTAAGGGACTTGGAATAGTCAGCTATCGCACATTTGATGCAGAAACTGCCAAACAATTTACCTATGTTATTGGACATTAGAAAGGATAATTATATGGATGCACTACAACAAGTAAAACTAGATAAAATTGAAAATCTTCTTCAAGTATTGGTGAACCTTCTTGACAAAAAAAGCAACTCCAATCACTTGGAAATTATAACTCAAAAAGAAGTTCTAAAAGAATTGAATATATCACCTAACACGCTGAAGAGTTGGGAAAGAAAAGGACTAGCTCGTCTGGAACCACCTATTGAAGGAACGAGAACCGTCTACTATAAACGGCAAGACATCATTAAATTTCTATCAACTTAATAGTAAAGCAGGAATGCAACAAACAACTCAGGAATATGCTAAAATAATATCATCTTAAAAGAAGGTGAGGGTCTTATTTTAGTCTTTTAAATATCCGAATTAAGAGGCAATATGAATAAAGAAACCATTCAACACAACAATAAAAAAGTTATAAAAACTACCAAGCAGAACGGTGAAATAAGCTATTCAATCAAAGGTGTTTATATCGGAACAGATATTAAGACTGGTAAGCGAATTACAAGAACAATCACTGCTAAAACATTAAAAGTTTTAGATAGAAAAATTGTTGAATCCAAAATTCAATTTGAAAAATCTGGGTCAACTATTAAAGAAACTATCCAAATTGGTAATTTTGAAAGTTTAGCTGAATTTTGGTTTAGCCATTTTAAAACTTGGGTATCTTCGCAAAACACAATAAACCGTGTTCGAGGGTACTTAGATACTTACATCATTCCACAATTTGGCAATTATAAACCTGAGCAGATCGAAGCATCAGATATTCAATTATGGCTAAATCGATTAGTAAAAAAAGCCAAACAAGCAATTGAATCTGGAAAAAAACGTGCCCCGAAAGGCAGTGCAAAAGATTTTGGTGCAATGGCACATAAAATGAGTGATATTTTTGATTTTGGAATAACAAATTGCGGTTTGAAAACCAATCCTGCAAAGACAATCAAGATACCACCAAAACCCAAAGCTATTAAAGAACGTATCATGGTCCTTCATGATGAGGATTTAAAACTTTGGTTAGCTTACCTTGACACACTACCAAACACGCGAGCAAATCGGCGGTTTAAAATCATTTGTAATACATTACTGGCTTCAGCACTACGAATCAATGAACTATTAGCTTTAGAAATTACTGATCTTGATTTTGAAACTAATGAAATCATTGTCAATAAAACTTTAATGTGGAAAAGTGCTAATAAAAAATTGAACCAAAAAGGAGGGATTATTTGTAAGAATTCTCCTAAAACTGATGCCGGTAATCGTAGAGTTGCTGTTCCAATATCAACTTTAGAAGGACTAAGAGAATTTCATCAAGAAATGAGTCTCTACTTTGAAGAACATCATTTACCAAGATCCAAATTGATATTTCCAACGATTTATGGAAATTATATGTGTGATAGAAATGAGCGTGCAACTCTAAAAAAACGACTTATCGAATTAGGACTACCAAATTATGGGTTTCACCTATTCCGACATACACATGCCTCTATGATGCTCAATGCCGGAACTAACTGGAAAGAGCTACAACATAGGATGGGACATAAGTCTATTACCACAACTATGGATACATATGCTGAACTAGCACCAAAGAAAAAATTCGAAGCAGTTGATATTTTTCTGGATAAATTACAAGAACTCACGGATTAATACAATCACTACCTTTATCACTACCTTTTTACTTCAAAAGCCTGTACTCCTTGATTTGACAAGGATTACAGATTGATTATTTAACCCTTACAGAAGTTAAATAAGGTTTCATTACATTTCAGTACATACTGAAAAACATTGATTTCATGCGATTTTTAAAACATTGAATTTCATTACAAATCATTTGAAATCAGTTCTATGGCAACCTTTTTGGCAACCTTTTTTGAAATAAAAAAGAAAGTCAACAATCGAAGAATGTAAAGTCCTAAGAATTTTCTAGGACTTTTTTCATTCCTAAAAATTGTTGGAATAGCGCAGTCTTTTCAATAAATTTTAGGAATCCAAAAAAATCTTCCTACAATAAGTAAGAAGATTTTTTATTTTTTATTTTTTACTTTCTTAAGTTCTTTTTGGTATACCCTAATCCTAAACTTGCTAATAAGCTAAAACCTAATAAGCCTAGCATCGTCTCCTTTGTTCCTGTATTTGGAAGTTGCTTCTTAGATTCTGCTTTTGCATTTGTAGCTTTTGCAGGAGCTTGATATGTTTTATCGTCTTTAGTTCCTACTGTCGCAACTACAGCCTTATTTTGAGCCTTCGCATCCACAACATCAACTACCTTACCGTTAGCATCAGTAACTTCAACAGGTTGACCACCTGCGTTACGGATTGCATCTTCTTTGTCTTTCAAAGCCTGCAAGCGTTGTTGTTCAGCAAGGTATGCGTCATGGTCGGCTTTAAGTTGCTTAAAGTTCTCATACCCACGAGCCTTAGCTTCTGCGATACCCTCAAGACGAGTCAACTCTTCCTTAGCAGTTTCCAACTCAGCACGAAGTACACCAAGCTTAGATTTAGCATCCGTAAGCTCTTTATCTAAAGCTTTAAGGACTTCATCACGGTGTGTAAGAGCGAGTTCAAGAACTGTATGAGTATCAGTAGCCTCTTTAGATGCTTCACGTTTACGAGCAAGGTCTTGACCAGCTGACTTACGAGCCAAGACTGCTACATCATGAGCCTTAGTAAGGACTTCCAATTCACCTTTGGCAGTAGCAAGAGCCTTATCTGCATCTGATTGTTCTTCCTTAGCAGTCTCAAGAGCTGACTTAGCATCAGTAAGAGCCTTAGCTTTGTCAGTAGCGTTTGATTTAGCTAGAGCAAGCGACTCCTTAGCAGTTTGCAAAGATTTAGTGTCCTGCGCTAGTTTATCTTCAGCATCAGCAAGAGCCTTTTCAAGAGCTGGAACATCAATCTTGTTGCCTACTACATCTGAAAGGTTTTTACGAGCATTAGCAAGAGCTGTCTCAGCGTTAGTGTAGTCAGTTTGGGTTGATTGAACTGCTGATTTAGCTTCTTCAGATGCTTTAACTGCGTCGTCATAGGCTTTTTGAGCAGTTTCAACTGCCTTAGCGTCTACCTTCTGGGTAGTTGTAGTTACCTCTTTAGTAGGAGAGAGAGTGAAACTAGTCTCATATTTTACCCCAAGCTGACTATAACCAAAACCTAGACCTACACCAAGATTGGTTTTATCGGTATCACGGAAACCTAGAAGTGACAAAGCACCACTATATAGATCTTCGCTAGAACTTGTACTTGTTGCAGACATAACTGTCTGAACAATACCCTCATAAACAACTTGCTTGATTTGAGCCATAGTTGAAAGAGTACCTTTGCCTGCGTAATCTGGGATATTCTCTGCTCGAATACCTAGTGCATCCAAGTCAAAGTTAGCTGATTCTTTACCCATAGCTAACTTCTCAGCTAGAGTTTTTGTATAGTTTGGACTTGTCTTACCATCTGTCACCTTTTCAAAAGGATTTGCATAATGGTTAAACTGAGTTGCCAATTCAACAGAACTTTCACTAACTTTAAGAGGTGCAGTACCAACCTTAGCACGCAAATCGTTAATGATAGATGCTGCATACAAACTTAATTTAGTCGCTTGCTCTTTAGATAGGTGTTGGAAATCAACAATCTCTGTTTTATCTGTGTCTTCACTACCATAAGCAATATCTTTACCTTTGTAGAAATACTTACCTGTAAAGTTATACCCACCTAGAGTATTGGCACTCACACCTGTTTTCTCGTCAGTATAAGGCTTATTGATTGCCTTCATAACATCAAGAACATTGCCTGTACCATTAGCTAGGGCTTTAATTGCCTTAATATACTCATCAGACAAGGCTGGAGAGTAAGTTGCCTTAGGAACATCGTACATTGTTTCAGAAGATGTAGTTGTTTCAGTAACACCTTGTTTAGCTACATCAAGAGCTGATTTAGCAGAAGTAACTGCCTTATCTTTGTTAGATTGGTCAGCTTTAGCATTAGCAAGGGCTGTAGTAGCTTGAGTAAGAGTGGCTTCCGCACTAGATACCCCAGTTTGAGCATCTTTTATAGCTTGGTCTTTATCGGCTAGAGCCTTTTTAGCATTGTCAAGGTTAGCCTGAGCAGTCTCTACTGCCTGAGTGTCAGCACTAACTTGGTTAGTAAGCGTAGCTACCTCTTTTTCAAGGGGAGCAACATCAGTAGTAGATGAAAGAGAATCTACTTTTTTCTGAGCGTCAGCTACCTTATTAGCCATATCAGTAGCAGTTTTCTCAGCATTAGATACTACCTTAGTTTGGTCAGCAACCTTTTCAGCAGTAGCCGAAACAGACTTATCAGCATCAGCTACAGTCTTTTCAGCCGTAGCAAGCTCGTTGGCTTTTTTATCAGCGTCAGCCTTAGCCTCAGCAACCTTTTCAGGTGTAACAGACTCAGCCTCTTCTACTTTCTTAGTAGTATCAGCAATAGTCTTTTCAGCATTAGCAATGTTTGCTTCAGTAGATGCAACAACTTCTTTTTGCTTAGCTACATCCTGATTAGCCTTATCAGATTCAGCCTTAGCCGTATCCACGTCCGATTGCGTAGGAACTTTAGCAATTACCTCGTCCTGAGCAACTACCCTAGTTGCTGGCTCATTAACTGCAACTTCAGTCTCACTAGCCGATACCCCAGTAGATACCCCTAAAGCCGAGATTGCAAGCGTTGAAATAACTGCACCAGTACGCAATTTTTTGATGGTTCCGTGACCTTGTGTTTTTGATTCCATCGTATAAACTCCTTTATGTCTTAAAAGACTGTTTTATGAATAATATTATACCATATTTTACAGTCTTTTAAATATTATTTTTATTGTAATTTCAGTCTTTTGACAGCGATTTATTCAATGGGATAAACTTGTATGATAGTTATGAGGTACTATCATGACTGAAAAAATAAATTTAAGAGAATTTGTTGCAAAACAAATCAGACTTCTAAGACTGAAAAGCGGGATGACACAAGAATATCTAGCAGAAAAGGCTGATCTGGGATTCAACTATATCTATAGATTAGAGAATAAACAGTTAAACGTTAAGCTTGAGACCATTGAAAAAATCATACAAGCGCTTGAAGTTGATATGAATACTTTTTTTAATATTGAAAATCAAAATCAAAGCGGAGAATTTTCACAACTCATTGAAGATATTAGAAACCTACCAACAGAAAAAAGAGAACCTACTATAAAAGCTCTCCGAGATATATTAAAGCAAATAAATTAAGCCAAGTATTTTTGAACTTGGCTTTTTATTTTGTTAAATTCCCTCGACATTCAAAAAAGAACTCATATAAACTACTACAAATAAAACGACTATCTAATAGCGGAGCGAACAATAATTCTAGTTCCTTTTGTAGTTTTTCAGTTTCAAATTTTAATTCATTAAGAGTCATTTTTGTTGAAAATTCTAAAAAATTATTTCTACCCTTATCTTTAGTGATTTCCCTCGGATGTAAAGGTCCCGAATCTGTAACTGCTATACGTAGTTTAGCAAGGAAAAGCATAATTTGCCAAATATTGGTTTGTTCTTCACTACTATTTTTAGAATCAATTAAACTAACAGTTAATTCTTCTAATATATTTAAAAAATTAGCCTTATTCAGATATTGTTCAAGAGTTGAATAATCAATATCAAAATCGATTTCATCCTGTGAATACATAAGAAATTTTAGCAAAAAAGACTTCATATCGTCTAGTTGCTCACTAGAGAGCTCAAATATACTATATCTAGTATTTTTACCTTTTATTGCTTTGTATTTATTAGCAAAAGCTAGACAACTACGAATTAAACCTTGATCTTGCTGAGTCAAATATAGTTCACTTAATTCCGATTCTTTGTCTTCAAAAAAATCATCTACTGTCCCCTCTAACATATCAGTTATAGTTTCTGACTCAACTTTAATTTTTTGAAAAAGTAAAGAAATTACAAATTTTGTAGTTCCCTTAACTGAAAAAACTTTCCAATCCGTTTTTTTACTCTCTCCACAGTAATCTTCTACAAAACCTCTTTTATTAGAGCTTGAAAAGTTCCTAGGTATAAATGCTTCTCTTATATCTCTTAACAACTTATAACTTTTCCAATAGTAAATATATTGTTTTAAAATTTCAATATCATGTACTATAATTCTTAGTTCATTTTGTAATGCTTTGTTTTCTTCATATAATTCTATTAAAACTTCAAAACATGAAATATTATTTTGCATATCAATTCCCCTCCCCAATACACTACTATAAATTAATTATACCAAAAAAGCTATTGGGATGAGGGGGAAATACAAAATATTGTGATTTTTTTAACATGTATAATAGCAACATAATCAAAAAAAGATCGTTGTTTGTAATAAAATTAATTCTAGAATGTTATTATCAATGTTTCTGAAATAAGTTCTATACAGCGATCTAAAACTTGCAATAAAGAGGTTAAAAGAATGGATTTACAAAGATTTAAAGAAATAGGTTGTAACCCTAAAGTTATTCCCGCGAAAATAAAAAATGAAGATTTTGATTATCTTGCAAAAATAACTTGTATCTGGTTCACTTTTCAATACTATAGTAAATTTTATACCAGGAAGCCTCCAAAAAACTATGCATTCTATGATGTATTAATGCAGTATGATAATTCTGAGGAATTTAGAAAATATCGTACTGATCTTGGAATACCTGAAAATGAATATGGTTATCCAACTATCAGTAGCCGAACCCTACAAAGAATTTTTTCTCTACATACAATTAATAAAGCATTTGTTCTTCAAATTTTTACAAATAACCATTTCCAAAGAAGATATATAGAAGCTTATAATTATTTCTTTTGGGATAATAGTTGTGAATTAGTCAAACCTTATAATAAATTTCTCAAAAATCTTATGAAATTGGCGAGTTTTTAATCTAAATAAAAATATAAAATGATTATAAAGGTGGTGATTCCAATGTAAAATAACCTAATACTCTGTAGTAATTATTATTGCTGAACAAGTCCTACACAGTAGTAATATGTAAAGATTGTGGCGAAAGGAATTAAAAAAAATGCTTTTATGTGAAGAAGTTCTTATAACTGTAAATTTGCTAGGTTTGAGTCAAGAAATAGACTTTGAAACAAAACAGGCAACTGGAAACGTAAAACTGGATGTTGGTTTTCGAAATGATTCTGGAAAATATATTACTAGAATCATAAAAGTTAACAATTCGACAGTTTCAGAATACACTCCGTATCTAGATGAAAAAATCAATTTAAGATTACAACGTGTAACATTTTCAGCTTATCTATCTAATAATAGAGCAGCGTTATCTATTAAAGCTGAGAAAGCAACGATAGAGGAATAAGTATGATTCTAAAAAGAGCTAGAGCACCAACTGCTTAATTTTCTTCGTGCTGACAAAAAAAAATTACAAGGAGAGTTTAAAAAATGAAAAAAATTTTTGAAGAGGCAATCAGACAAAATCCTTCGATTACTTTTGATCGATGTGTCAAAGAGTGTGAAAAGTTGCTAGGAATACTGGGGAGCGATCAACTAGTTAACTTAAGTCTAGAAGATCGTTTGAATCTAGTGAGTAAGTTTGAATATATATCTTATGAGAGCAGAGGATATCTAGACTTACAAGCACTTGTTCCTAGTTATGCTGTAAAAAAAGACTCTCTGCTATTAAAACAAAGAGAAAACCCTTTTATCACAACAGCTCAACAACAGCATGCTCAAAAACTATATGATATGGTTTCATATACAACAAATAGCTACCCGTATGGGATGATAATTTACTACGATTTTGAATCGTGGACAGATGATAAGTTACGTTTGAATATTACGTTAGAGTATAACGAAGCGTTTAACAGGAGATAAACTTTAATGATTTACATTTTACAGTCAGTACTCTACTTAATATCCATATTTTTAATACTATACTCAGGGTTTGTATTTGTTAATATGATTATTCTTGTCTATACATTGCCTCGTGAAGAATTACTTCCGAAAGCTATCAAAAACACAAACTTGCAAATTCAACATTTGTTAAAGTTATTTATTGACTCTCAAGAAGAACAAAACTATTATTCAGATTTTCATGCTGAGCTTATACATCAAGCTTCAAAGCTCAGTATATATCTGAACACAATTCATTTCCCAAATGGGATACAACGAGAGAGACAAGATTTCTATCTCTGGTTATCAAAAATGCCAGTTCAACAAGACTTTGATGATTGGAAAATGGAGCTACGTCAAACGGTACGTAGTTACAATGATAACCTTGATGTTATGTTTAACATGGTAGAGGAAGAACCTTATTTAAAACTCAAGATTAATCTAATCTATAAAGAAGATTTAAATCGTCTTAAGCACAGTCAGGCTAAACCCCTCTACGATGACGAAGGAGAAATTTGATGACACTTAAATTGAATATACTGAGAAAAGAAAGTAGCAACGAACCTATTGAATGGAACTGCACTCGCTTTCCACATCTCCTCATTTCCGCACCAACAAATAGCGGGAAATCTTACTTCATTAAATATATACTAAGTATATTAAAAATTCATTCAGATGATGCTTCTATTATGATACTTGATTACAAACAAGGAATAGACTATTGGCAGTGGAGACAATTAGATAATGTGTATCTTGGTGATTCCGTTTACGATGGTTTTCGGCAAGCTTATAGCATTTTTGAAAATCGTAGACTTAATCCTAACCAAAAATATCCTCCTTTCTTTTTGATATTTGAAGAATATCAAAGTACAGTTGAAAGCATTCCCAAAAAAGCTGACAAAGAGGAGTTTTTACAGAAAATGGGGAATTTGTTACGATTATCAAGACAGATCAATTATCACATTATATGTGTCTGTCAAAGAGGGGATTCCTCCTTGTTTCCTCCTGGTGGAAGGGAAAATTTTTCCTCTAAAATTTCAATTGGAAGATTAAGTCCCCAAGCTAAACAGATGCTGTTCCCTGATGACGAGGTTAATCGCAATAAATCCCAAGGCGAAGTTAATATTCAGTTTGATGGTTCGTTCGTTATTGAAGCTAGAACCTATACTATTAAAGATATAGATAAAGCAACATATTTAATAACTGGCTTACTAGATCGAGGACTACCAAAAAGCGAGGAGGCTGTTGCCCGTAGCCCCTCAGGCGAAGGATAAGCTTACAGCCTCGCCAGCTTTAGCTGGCTAAGTTCGGGCTAGTATTACCCCGAACTTCATGACAACATGACAAACTAACTAAAACATTACTATAACTAGTATAATTGGATATAAAATTGTCACAATAAGAAAGTGACAAAGGAGAAGATTCATGACAAATTATAAAGTTTCATCTGACTTTCGCGCTCGTAGTTTCTGTTGTGTTCTGAACAACGTTGATAAGTTGTTCGATAAGAAATCAGATTTTTTTGATAGCGATACATACAATGAAAAAACTAAAAAAAGAATTCAAGAGTTTCGCAAGTCCCTTCCAGATACCGATGAACCTCTCAGCCCCGAGGAAATTGTCTATTTCTTAATGGAACGGTGGATTGCACGAAATGAAAACGTTGTCTGCGCTGTTAACTATGAAATCGGTGACAACGGAACTCATCATTGTCACATGGTGCTTGAAGATAAACAAGCTTTCCGATTCTCGGCTCTTCAAAAACTCTATCCCACTATACATATAGAAGTTACCCGTGGAACCAGAGAGCAAGTCATTGCTTACCTTGAAAAAAGCGGAGAGCATGAAGAAAAGGCACATACTATTGTAGTACCTATGAAGATTCACGGTGAGCTTAGAGCTGGAAATCAAGGTCACCGAAGTGAATTTGATTACATTCAGAAACAAATAGAGAACGGAGCTACTCCTGAAGAAATTATGGGGAGTAACTTTGAGTTCCGTAAATACTCTAAAATGATTCGTGAACACTTCTTTCAGTATCGACTTTCTCATACTCCAGACGAAAAAGAAATGGCAGTATACTGGCATGTGGGAGAGTCTGGAGATGGAAAATCGCACACGCAAGTTGATTTAAAGAAAAAACATGGTCGGGATAATGTGTATATCTGGACTGACTTTGACAATGGTGGGCTTGACCTATATTGCGCTGAATCTATACTTTTTATGGATGAATTCAAGGGCATGCCATACAAAGAATTTCTTAAGGTGACAGATGTTTACCCTATTCAGCTACACGCCCGTTACACAAATACAATCGCTCTTTGGAATGAAATCCACATCACATCAATTTTCACTCCAAAACAAGCTTATGACTTAATGGTAGCAGAGGGTCAACGAGAAGTTGATAGCTATAAACAGTTACAACGGAGACTTACTGAGGTTATCTTTCATTTCAAAACTAAAGAAAATGATGATAGCTTCAAGTATAAAACCATTACATTTACACCTGAAGAGTTCGATAGATACAGCAAGGAACAAATTGAAAAATTTGCATACCTATTCGATAAGTTTAATCCAAGTGTATTAAACTATGACTTCGAAAAGGATGCATTTCACAGTTCTATGAACCCAAGCAATGATCGAAGAAAAAATGCTACTACTTCCAAACCATCCAAATCAGAAAGTAATAGCAAATAAGTATTCCGAGATAAGCCAAGGCTAATCTCTACTACCATTATGCCATATTTCGATTATTGTTGCAAAGAAAGAGAGAATAGTATGTCACAAGATTACCATGAAATGAAGCAAATAGAACTCCTGCTTCACACTATCATTGAAATGCTAAAGAATTTGAACAGCGAAAAAAGAAGTTCATGCATCTACACACAAAAAGAGATTTTAGATTTGCTCAGTATTTCCCCTAACACATTAAAGTCATGGGAAAATAGAGGTCTAAAACGTTTAGAACCACCTATTGAGGGTACTAGAACCGTTTACTATCATATTGATACTGTTTTAGAGTTTTTAAGCCACAACTAAAAGTGAAATGTGCTAGAATAGAAGTATCAAAAAAGAAAGTGAGATACTATCTATTTTAGCTTTTTTCAATTCTTCGATTGATTGAGGAGAGCAACTATGAATATAGAAAAAATCACCCATAAAGGCAAAAACGTCCTCAAGAAAGTAAAGGATAATGGCGAGATTAGTTATTCAGTAAAGAGCGTCTATCTAGGCTTAGATATAAAGACTGGAAAACCTGTAAAAACAACTGTAACAGCTAAAACCCTACGATCCTTAGATCGTAAAATTATTCAAGCTAAAATTGATTGGGAAGAAAGTGGTTCAACAAGGAAAGAAACTTTTAGCATTGCTACCTTGTCAGATCTAGCTGAAATGTGGTTCTCCAACTACGAAACTTGGGTCAGCTCAGATAACACTCTAAACCGAGTGAGGAACTATCTAGACACCTATATCCTCCCCAAATTCGGACACTATCAACCAGATAAAATCACTTCTTCCGATATACAAAAATGGATTAACGAGCTTGCCCAAAAATCTAAAGAATCTGTCGATGCCGGTAATAAACGAGCTAAAAAAGGAAGTGCAAAAGATTTTGGAGCAATCGCCCACAAGTTAAGAGAGATTTTTAATTTTGGAATAACGCATTTTGAACTCAAATATAATCCTGTTCAATCTATCAAGATTCCACCAAAACCAAAAAGCAATCAAAAACGCATTATGGTTCTTCATGATGAAGATTTAACTATCTGGCTAAATTTCGTCGATACTTTACCTAATACTAGAGCTAATCGGCGATTTAAAGTTATCTGCGACAGTCTACTTGCTTCAGGAATGAGAATCAATGAGCTATTAGCTTTGACTATATATGACCTTGATTTTGAAAGTTCTGAAATATTAGTCACTAAAACTCTTGTATGGAAAAATGCAAACCCTAAGTTAGGATTAAAAGGAAAGGTTGTTTGTAAAAATACTCCTAAATCTGATTCGGGCAATAGAAAAATAGCTGTTCCGTACCAAATTATTGAGCAACTTCAAAACTTCCATGATGAAATGAATCTTTATTTCAAGAAGAACGGTCTTTCAAAAAGCAAGTTGATTTTCCCAACAATTTACGGAAACTATATGTGCGATAGGAATGAACGTGCTACACTCAAAAGACGATTACAGGAAGTTGATCTACCTGACTATGGTTTTCACTTATTCCGTCATACACACGCTTCAATGATGTTAAATGCTGGTATGAATTGGAAAGAGTTACAGGTTCGCATGGGACATAAGTCTATCAAAACTACTATGGACATATATGCCGAGCTTGCCCCTAAAAATCAAACACAAGCGGTAGATATTTATCTAAATAAAATTGCGGAGCTAACCTCATAAAATTCATGGCAACCTTTTTGGCAACCTCTGACAGTTTTATCCAAATCAATAGCTTATAAACATTGATTTAATAGGGTTTATCACAACTAAAATAGATTTTAAGTATTCCTTACAGAAGTGAAGTAAGCATTCAATACGAATCAATACATAAGAAAAACGCTGATTTCAAGCGTTTTTTCTTTTTTCAATTTCAATACATTTCACTATATTTCAGTCCAAACTCTACCTTTTTTAGATAAATATATCATCTGGATATTGAAGTTGAGCCCTGCTATCATTTCGATGGCAGGGCTTTTTAATGTTTGGTACACTACCTTCTTATCTATATTTTGATGGAGCTGAAGTTGACATCTACAAAGTTTAATGTTAAAATACATTCAAAAATATATTTGAATGAGGTGTTTTATGATTCAAAATGTTGTTACTTCAATAATACTGTATTCTGGGACAGCCGTAGACTTACTTATTATCCTAATGTTATTTTTTGCCAAAAGAAAAAGCAGAAAAGACATCATTAACATCTATTTAGGACAATTTCTAGGCTCTGTTAGTCTAATATTGCTAAGTTTGCTTTTTGCATTTGTCTTAAATTATATTCCTAGTAAAGAGATTTTAGGTTTACTCGGTTTGATTCCAATTTTCCTAGGTCTCAAAGTTTTGCTTTTAGGAGATTCTGATGGAGAAGCTATTGCCAAAGAAGGTTTGCGCAAAGATAATAAAAACCTGATATTTCTAGTCGCTATGATTACTTTTGCAAGTTGTGGTGCTGACAATATTGGTGTCTTTGTTCCATATTTTACTACCTTAAATTTAGCAAATTTGATAGTAGCTTTACTTACCTTTCTAGTCATGATTTATCTCTTGGTTTTTTCTGCCCAAAAATTGGCACAAGTCTCTTCTGTTGGAGAAATTTTGGAGAAATATAGCAGATGGTTTATTGCCGTTGTTTATTTAGGATTGGGGATATATATCCTGATTGAAAATAACAGTTTTGACATACTATGGACTATATTAGGCTAGGAGAAAATATTATGAAAAAAGATAGTATCTGTCAAGTGGATGTTATAAATCAACAAAATGTTACAACCGCAACGAACTACCTTGAAAAGGAAAAAGTCCAAAAATCACTTCGCATTTTATCAAAATTTACCAATAATAAACAGATAAATATCATCTTTTATCTCCTTGCCGTCGAAGAACTCTGTGTCTGCGATATAGCCTGTTTATTAAATCTCAGTATGGCATCTGCCTCCCACCATCTTCGTAAACTAGCCAATCAAAACATCTTGGACACTAGAAGAGAGGGGAAAATTATATATTATTTTATAAAAGATGAGGAAATCAGAGATTTTTTTAATCAACTAGGATAACAACTATTTTTACTACTCTACCATTCACTCTACCTTTTATTATGTAGCATTCTAAAAACATTGATGTACCAACGTTTCTAACAGCTAAAATAGAAATTATTTAATCTTTTTATAGAAGTGAAGTAAGCATTCAATTCGAATCAATACATAAGAAAAACGCTTATTTTAAGCGTTTTTTCTTTTTTCCAATTTCAATGTATTGCAAAAAAATCAACCGAATGACTACATTTTTTGTGAAATAAATTAGATGTTCGGATATAGGGAAAACGCTCTAGTCACAATGACTAGAGCGTTTTTGTATTGTTTTTAAATTTATTAAAGCACATATTCGTGAGCATATAATTTGAATGCGCTCTCATATTTTGATATACTATACTTAACCTAGATATATTGGGTTATGAAAGGAGGCGCATATCGCATATTATGTTGTGGTCCATTATTGTAGGAGGCTTTATCGGCCTTGCAGCAGGGGCAATCACTAAAAAAGGTGGCTCAATGGGAGTAATTGCTAATATATTTGCCGGTTTAATCGGTTCATCAGTAGGTCAATCACTCCTTGGCACTTGGGGACCATCACTAGCTGGTATGGCTATCATCCCATCTATTGTTGGTGCAGTGATTGTAGTTTCTGTGGTATCGTTCTTTTTGGGTAAAAAAGGTTAATGTTTTACTCGAAAGCAGACTATAGTTTTTAATTTATAATGACGGGTAAAGCTATGGTTTGTTGCACTAATTGAAAGGATTTTATATGTCAAAATCAAAGAAAATATTATTACTTATTTTCTGTATTTTAATCTTGACAATTTTCCTTCCTATTTTGATAGATTATCACCAGGTTAGTGATTTAGGAATTCAATTGACTAGCTGGCGACAGACATCATTTGAATATTATCTCGCTAGATATGTATTTTGGGGGCTTCTAGGCCTGTCTATCTTAGTTTTATTATGGATGTTAGTAATCCTGTTTTATCCTAGACAATATCTGGAAATAAAACTTGGAACTAAAGACGATAAATTAAAACTAAAGAATTCAGCTATCGAAGGATTTGTTAGATGTTTGGTTCTTGATCATAAGCTAGTTAAAGAGCCTAAAATCAAAGTACAAACTTGGAAAAAGAAATGTTTCGTTTCTGTAGAAGGTACAACTGTTCTTTCAGATAACATTGCTAACAAATTTGAAGTAGTTCAAAATGAAATTACTCAAGGATTGAAAGAATTCTTTGGCATTGAACGAGAGGTTAAACTGGAAGTTTCAGTGAAAGAATATGACCCTCAAAAAGCAGCTAAGAAAATTGTTAGTCGTGTAAAGTAAGGAAGTAAAAAATGGAATGGTTTAAAAAATATCAATACCCAATCCTATGTGGAGTAGTAGGTATTATTCTAGCCTGCCTCATTCTATCCTTTGGTTTCTTTAAAACGATGTTTGTTTTAATTTGTGGAGCTTTAGGAATTTGGTTGGGATACTATGTACAGAAGAATTATTTAAATAAATAAAGGAGTTTCATATGTCAAACGTAGAAAAAAATGCAAATAAAAAACAAGATGTTGTTTCTAAAGATGTTCGAGGAGAATTAACTTACGAAAATAAAGTTATTCAAAAAATCATCGGTCTTTCACTAGAAAGAGTCCCAGGACTATTACATGTTGATGGCGGATTTTTCTCAAATCTTACAGAAAAACTTGTCAATACTAACGATGTAACACACGGTGTTAACGTTGAAGTTGGTAAAGAACAAGTAGCAGTTGACTTGAACGTTATCGTAGAGTACAGAAAAAACGTTCCAACTCTATACAAGGAAATCAAAGACGTTATCGTATCAGAAGTTGCGAAAATGACTGATCTAGAAGTAGTTGAAGTTAACGTTAATGTTGTTGACATCAAAACTAAAGAACAATATGAAGCAGACTCAGTTAGCCTTCAAGACCGTGTAACTGACGTGGCAGAATCAACAGGTGAGTTCGCGTCAGAACAATTGTCTAAAGTGAAATCTGGTATCGGTTCAGGTGTCGCAGCAGCACAAGAAAAACTTGGCGAAGGCGCTGAATTCGTTCAAGAAAAAGTTGGCGAAGGCGTTGAAACTGTTAAAGACGCTGCAGCCAAAGCAGAACCACGTGTTCACTAATTACTAATTTAGAAAAAAATAAAAGGAGGATATACTTATGTCTACAGAAGAAAAATTAAACCAAGCAGCAGGATCTGTTAAAGAAGGCGTTGGCAAATTGATCGGCGATAAAGAACTTGAAAAAGAAGGAGCTGCTGAAAAAGTTGTTTCTAAAGTGAAAGAAGTTGCTGAAGATGCAAAAGATGCTGTAGAAGGTGTCGTTGAAGGTGTAAAAAACATGCTTCATAAAGATGATGCTAAATAATTAAATTTAGGTAATCTTGCTATTTTTCTCGAAAACACCCCCAGTTAGGGGGTGTTTTTGTTATTCGTTTTTATCAATGCACGTTTTATAGAGAAAAAAGAATACAGGACAAACAAATTCCTGTATTCTTAAAATAACTTAGAACAGATATGATAATGAAGCGACTAATAAGATTATAGCACAAATTATTTTTCCGATTTTTACATATTGTTGTTTGAACAATTTATCAGAGAAAAGAGTCAATACAAGCGCAACACAAAACAAAGTAGTTCTTAAAGTTATGATTCATACTCCTTTCGTTATTTTGTTAATCCAGTAAATAAGTTGAATAGTAAGTATTTAATCTGCAAATATGTTTATCTTTTCCGAAAACTCCTTTGGTCATTAATCGGTATCTCAATCTATCTTTATTATAGCACAAATAACATTATTAAACAATTATATTTATCCTTTATAAACTAACATTTGGCTATTTGACAAGGATGGATACCTGCTCCGAACTTGCTTCTAAAAGGTAGCAAGTTCAACTCTCACTGCCTTTTCTCTCCTCCTATTTTTGAGAGCGCTTGAAATATGTTATAATAGTTCTAGATTATTTTTTTGGAGGCAAACCGTGGGAAATTTTATTGAGCTAGTCTTTCATCGTTTCTTTTTGGGGATGATAGCTACAGCTTATTTTTGGTTATTGACACTAGCGGGAGGTGTGGTTTTTGGTATAGCGCCAGCTAGTGCAACTCTCATGAGTTTATTTGCGGAACACGGCTATTCTTACCGTGCCTATGGTTTTAAAGAGGCTTGGACTCTTTACAAGAGCAATTTTGTTAAAAGCAATCTCAGTTTCTACACCTTTATGGGACTTGACTTGATCTTGATTTATGGTTTGTATCTCATGATCCAATTGCCGCATCAGACCATTATCCACTTGGCAGCGACTTTTCTGAATATCTTTCTGGTAGCTTTGGTATTTTTGGCTTATACAGTTTCTCTAAAATTGCAAGTTTATTTTGACTTATCCTATCAAAATACCTTAAAGCTTGCCTTTATCGGAATTTTTATGAGCTTGTCAGCAGTGGCTAAAGTTCTTCTTGGTAGCGTCTTGTTAGCCATTATTGGCTTCTATATGCCAGCCCTTATCATTTTTGTAGGGATTGGAATGTGGCATTTCTTTATTAGTGATTTATTGGAGCCTGTTTATGAAAACATTCATGAAAAATTGGCGTCCAAATAGAATGAAACAATTTTGGCTTCATTCGCTCCTTAGAACCTATAGTTGGGTGATGATTGTTATCATTGCTAGTTTTGCTCTTTTGATTTCTTATGTAAACTGGGATAGTCGCGAAAAAGAAGCAAGACAGGTTTCCCAGCGGGTTTTGACTCGGACGGTGAACGAGGTTGAGTATTATTATCGAGAATCAGCGCGTTCAGCCCAAAGTCTAGTAGATAATCAAGCGCGAATCGAGGGAATCTATAAGTATTTTAGCCTCAGTACACCAGATTATTTCTATTGGCAACTGGAGCGTAAAGCATCACCCTATATTTCTGTATCCATTTATGAAAATATCGATGACCTTTATGTGCGCAATGATTTTGTAACGGGTGTAGCCATTGTCTTGGAAGACTCGACAGAAGTTTATGTTTCGAAGAGGGACAATCGTAGTGGTTACAAGGTTTCTGCAGATGCCTTCAAGCCAGATGCCAATAGTTTCGCCATTCCCGTATCCGATCCAGTATCGGATCAAGCTCTTGGTGTTATTTATGTCTCTGTATCTTCCGATGTTTTTTATAAGGCTATTGACAATACCAGAGGAAATATCCCAATTGCTGTGAGCATCACCTCTCCTTTTGAAACGGATATGTTTCACCAAGGTGAAAAAAGTAATCGAGAGGAATGGTTGCAAGATGAGACAGCTCATGGATATCAGGTTCAGGTTGCGGTTCCTAGGGATTATGTCCTTAGTGGGAGTATCTTTAGTTCGATTTTTATTCTTGCTTTGAGTCTCCTCTTTATCGTTATTTTATATGTAACCTTGAAAAAAACATTTTCGAAGTATCAAACCCAAGTTGTTGATCTAGTGGAAACAATCCATGATATTGCGCAAGGGGAGCAAGGTAAAAGAATTGATCTCACGAAAAAAGACCAGGAATTACTTTTAATCGCTGAGACGACAAATGATATGTTGGATCGATTGGAGAGAAATATCCATGATATTTATCAACTTGAACTGAGTCAAAAAGATGCCCATATGCGCGCTCTACAAGCTCAGATAAATCCACATTTCATGTACAATACTCTGGAGTTTCTACGGATGTACGCGGTCATGGAGAACCAAAATGAACTAGCGGATATTATCTACGAATTCAGTAGTCTCTTGCGTAACAACATCTCTGATGAGCGAGAAACAACATTAAAGCAAGAAGTGGAATTTTGTCGGAAGTACAGTTATCTCTGTATGGTGCGTTATCCAAAATCCATTGCTTACGGATTTAAAATCGACCCTGGATTGGAAGAAATGCGCATTCCAAAATTCACCCTCCAACCCTTGGTGGAAAATTATTTTGCCCACGGAGTTGATCATCGACGTACAGATAATGTGATCAGTATCAAGGCTTTGAAAAAAGATGGCTATGTTGAGATTTTGCTTACGGATAATGGACGCGGAATGCCTGCTGATAAGCTAGCAGAGATCCAAGCTAAATTAGCTCAGAGAACCTTTGAACATACGGTGGATTATAGTGGGAAACGCCAGTCCATTGGGATTGTCAATGTGCATGAGCGCTTTGTACTCTACTTTGGCGACCGATATGATATCAATGTAGAATCAGTTGAAAAAGAAGGTGTTCGCTATCGAATCACCATTCAAAATGAAGAGAAAGGATAAAGATGTATAAAGTACTTTTAGTGGACGACGAGTACATGATTACAGAAGGTCTCAAACGTTTGATTCCTTTTGATAAGTGGGATATGGAAGTCGTTGCAACAGCCAATCATGCTGACGACGCTCTGGACTACGTTCGAGAACATCCCGTAGATATTGTCATTTCTGATGTCAATATGCCTGACAAGACAGGGCTTGAGATGATTGGAGAGATGAAGGAGTTGTTGCCAAATGCTTACTATATCCTCCTTTCAGGCTATCAAGAATTTGACTATGTCAAAAAAGCCATGAATCTCAATGTCGTTGATTATCTGGTCAAACCAGTCGATAAGGTTGAGCTTGAACGCTTGCTTGAAAAGATTGCCAGTCAGCTTGGTGAACAATCTCATGAGCCCGAAATATTGAGTCAGCAACTCGATGAAGAAGCTTTCAAGACTCATCTCAGCCAAAAAGAAAACTGGTGGATTGGACTTTCAAAAGAAAAACAAGGAAATTATGCCATTCCTTACTACGTTCTAGGTCAAGACTGGCAGATCGTCCTTGCTGATCAGGAATTTGAGGGCTTATTGGTCATGCCTTTTGAAGCTTCTTATCAAATCAACTTTGAAAAGTGGAAGCGTGATATTGAAAAGACTCTCTTTTATGGTTCGGTCAATTTAGATCAGTCTGAAAGTCTCTTTTCTTACTACGAACCCATTTATCGAGTGATCATCCAGGGAAATCTTCAGCAGATTATTGATGAATTGACCTTGCTTGAGAAGATTGTCCTTGAAAATACACCAAGGGTATCCATTACCAAGCAGCTCTTTACCCAGTTTGTTATGGATGTTTTCCATCTCTTTGAACATCTGAAAGCAGACGACATGACAGATATTGTCAAGAACATCCATGCCATTACAACTTTTGAGGACTTAGTCGCTTATACCAAGGAGACCTTGACTTCCTTCTTTGGCCAATACCGCATGAATGAAAATGTAGTTAGTGTGCTTGAAGTCATTGGTAGAGACTACAAAAAAGAACTTTCCCTCAAGGATATCAGCAAGGATCTCTTTATCAATCCCGTTTATTTGGGCCAGCTAATCAAGAAGGAAACCAATTCAACCTTTGCGGAGCTTCTCAATAAGCAACGCATTAAGGCTGCCCAGCAGCTCTTGCTATCTACCAATGATAGTATTGAGGATATCTGTTATACAGTTGGTTACAGTAATGTTGGTTATTTCTATAAGGTCTTTCGAAAACTATGTGGGAAGTCTCCTAAAGCCTACCGTAAACAGGTGGAAGCAAACTTATAAGATTTGTTTTGCTTGTTAAAATATGCTATAATAAACTAAAAAAACATAAGGGGGTTGCTTTGATGAAAAAGAAACCAATCTATCTATGGGTATTACTGATTTTTTCAGCCTTACTCTCAGCAATGTCACTATTTGGAATCATATCTCCAGTACCTACTGCGGAGGGTATGAACAATCTAGAAACATCAGCATCAGGTGTTAATGCTACTTATGCTAAGGAGCTCGTTGATTACACCATTAAGGTATCGGAGCATGGTCATTCTGTCTTCAGCATTCTCTTGGTTGTCTTATCTGTTATTCTGGTTGTTGTGGCTTTGGTTTTCCTTATTCGTAAAAACCTTCAATTGGCTAACTACACTTATCTTGCTTATGTCTTCGTTGCCATCGTTGGTTCTATCTACAACTTTATCGGCGTTCAGGATGCGGTTTCACTTTTTACAGACCCTAACATCCGTATGGGAGCGGAGCTTGGTGCCAAAGGTTCAGCTATTTTTGGGATCGTACTCAATGTTATCTTCCTAGCAATCGTCTTCTATAAAATGTGGCGTCAGCAAAAAGAATTAACAGAAACTCAAGAAGAGGAAGAACTTGCCTAAGAGTTGACAAAGCATAACTATCAAGATACAATCTTGGTAGTTATTTTTTATGATTCAAAAAAGGAGGAGAAAATGAAAAAAATTTCCTTGGTCTACATCAGTCTGAGTGGCAATACGGAGAGTTTCGTAACACGATTGAAGGCTTACCTATTAGAACAGTATGAGAACATTGAAGTAGAAAAAATTCATATTAAAGATTTGGTCAAGGAAGGAGAAGATTTCTTTGAAATGACCAACCCATATGTGGCTTTTCTACCGACTTATCTAGAAGGTGGCAATGGTGTTGATAATGGTGATGTGGAGATTTTGACTACTCCAGTAGGTGATTTTATCGCTTACGGTGACAATGCCAGCAAGTGTTTTGGTGTTGTAGGATCCGGTAATCGTAATTTTAACAACCAATACTGTTTGACGGCTAAACAATACAGCCAGCGCTTTGGTTTCCCCGTTCTAGCTGACTTTGAGATGCGTGGAATGCTGGGAGATATCAAGAAGGTCGCAGGGATTATTGCAGAACTCTATGAATTAGAAGCTTTGTAAGAGGCTAGATTTTCTGAGGAAGAGTTTTATTCTATGGATAAAGGATTTACTTCAAAGGGGACAATCGAAATGAGTAAACTACAGAAATCATTTTTAAAGTATATAAAACGCAAACCAAGCTTCAAGGATATTATGCTATGCAGTGCTTTGCTACTATTAGCGATTGCTCTGCTACGGTTCTCTGAGAAAATTTTTGATGAAAATGCAGCACCATTTGGAACCATGGTATCCTTAGGGATTGTTATCCTGGTAGAAATCTTAGCTGTCAGAAATAAATAAAAAGACTCGAGAAATGCATCTCGAGTCTTTTTGTTAGTTGCGAATTTCGTCAACGATTTCTTTTGAAATGGGGATCCCTAAACGGTAGCCTTTATTCACGTAATCAATGACATCGTTGATATTTTCTATCGTTTGGATTTTTTCTTTGATAGTTGCACGAAAATCTTGATCTTTCAATAGTTGGTCCTGAAGCAGTCTTTGAAGTTTCTCTTTTTCATATTTGTTGACAAGAAAGAGAAAAAGAAGACTAATAACAACTAAGATATAAGCGTATTGGCTCATAAAAATTCTCCCTAAGTGATAAAGAAATGAATAGCAAGAGAAAAGCGAAGAGTCTCCGCTTTTCAAGTCATTCTAGTAAAGTGTTTAGGCAATTCACCATATAGCGATTGCCGTCAAGAGACTAGGAACTTTAGTTCCAGTAACTTTAAGATTACGACGTCTTTCGGTAGAAATCGATAATATTTCTATCGAAAGACTAGTGAAGCGCCGAGCCAAAACCCCTATAGGATTTGGCGTTAGTTATTTAGACTGCTTTACAATAAAGTGATTAAAAGTCTACGACATGAGCCTAACCAAATCGATATTATTTGGTTAGGTGAATTAGTGAAGCGTTTAGGCAATTCGCCTCATTTACGACGTCGTGGCCCTCTAAATCGATTAATTTAGGAACCATGACTAGTGAAGCAGTTAGCTAGTCCGCATAAAAGCGGCTAGCGTCCAACAATTAGGAACTTTAGTTCCAGTCTCTTGTAACGATTTACATCTTCTCTGGTGCTTCTACACCCAACAAACGAAGGGCTTCTTTGAGGACAACTGCAGTTGCATAGCTGAGGGCTAAACGACTGTCGCGTTCTGGACTTTCATCCAAGATGCGAGTGTGAGCGTAATATTTATTAAAGGCTTGCGCTAAGCTAATTGCAAATTTAGCAATGATAGAAGGTTCAAAGTTATCCGCCGCACGGTTGATAATACGTGGGAAATCTTGGATGAGTTTAATGATTTCCCAGCTTTCAGGATCATTCAAGCTATAGTTGGCAGCTGTTTCTGGTTTGAAATCCGCTTTGCGTAAGATAGATTGGATACGAGCATAGGCGTATTGAACATAAGGACCAGTCTCACCTTCAAAGGATACCATAGCTTCAAGGTCGAAGTCGTATCCATTTGTACGGTCAGTTTTAAGGTCATAGAATTTAATGGCTCCAACTCCAACAGCATGAGCAACCTGGTCTTTATTTTCAAGTTCCGGATTTTTGGCTTCGATTTGCGCTTTGGCACGGCTGATGGCTTCTGCGACAGTAGGCTCTAGTAAGATAACGTTCCCTTTACGAGTAGAGAGTTTCTTGCCTTCTTTTGTTACCAATCCAAAAGGAACATGGACAATATCTTGACTCCAATCGTAACCCATCTCTTGCAAGACGGCCTTGAGTTGTTTAAAGTGAGCAGATTGTTCTTGACCAACGACATAGATCGATTTGGCAAATTGGTATTCGTTTTTACGGTAAAGGGCAGCGGCCAAGTCACGTGTGATGTAGAGAGTTGCACCGTCAGATTTCTTGATAAGAGCTGGGTGTTCAATTCCATATTTTTCAAGATTAACAACTTGGGCACCTTCTGATTCGACCAAAAGTCCTTTTTCAGAAAGGATATCTACAACTGCATCCATCTTGTCATTGTAGAAGGCTTCCCCGTTGTAGCTGTCGAATTCAACCTTCAATTCATTATAAAGGCGGTTAAATTCCACCAAACTTTCATCACGGAACCATTGCCAAAGTGCGAGAGCTTCCTCGTCTCCATTTTCAAGTTTACGGAACCATTCGCGTGCTTCTTCATCCAAGCTAGGGTCATTTTCAGCTTCAGCATTGATGCGAACGTAGAGTTTAAGAAGTTCATCAATCGGATGAGCTTTTACAGCTTCTTCGTCGCCCCATTTTTTGTAGGCAACGATTAGCATCCCAAACTGTTTACCCCAGTCTCCCAAATGGTTGACCTTGACCGTTTGATAACCGATTTTTTGGAAAATATGTGACAAGCTATCTCCGATAACAGTTGAGCGCAGGTGACCAATAGAGAATGGCTTAGCAATATTGGGACTAGACATGTCGATAACAACATTTTCTTGTTTACCAATATTTTGGTCAGCATAGTGTTCTTTTTCAGTGATAACAGCATGTAATACTTGAGCAGAAATGGCATTTTTATCAAGGAAGAAGTTAACATAAGGTCCAGTAGCGACGACTTTTTCAAAGGCTTGGCTATTGATTTTTTCAGCGATATCTGCTGCGATCATTTGTGGAGCTTTTCTCTCAACTTTTGCTAGAGTAAAGGCAGGGAAGGCGATGTCTCCCATATCAGAGTTTTTGGGTTGTTCTAGTAGATTTAAAATAGCCTCTTGATCCAGGCTGTCAATGACGCTAGCCAATTCGCTAGCGATCAATTGTTTTGTATTCATTATAAACTCCTTTGGACTTTTCTTCTATTTTATCACAATTTTGAGGAATGATAAGAATTTTTTTGAAATATTCGGTTTTTTTGGTATAATGTTCTTATTAAATAGTTGAAAATGTTATAAATATTCACTCGAGAGGATGTTATGAGAAAAAGAGAACGCCATCAGTTAATCAAACAAATGATCACTGAGGAAAAATTAGGAACTCAAAAGGAGATCCAGGATCGGTTGGAAGCACGCAATGTTTTTGTGACGCAAACGACCTTGTCGCGTGACCTTCGCGAACTGGGCTTGACCAAGGTTAAGAAAAATGATAAGGTCTACTACGTACTAGCAAATGAGACGGAGAAGATTGACCTGGTTGAGTTTTTGTCCCATCATTTGGAAGGTGTAGCAAGAGCTGAGTTTACCTTAGTTTTGCACACTAAATTGGGTGAAGCTGCAGTTTTAGCCAATGTTGTCGATGCCAACAAGGATGAATGGATTTTGGGAACAGTTGCGGGTGCCAATACTCTCTTGGTCATCTGCCGAGATCAGCATGTTGCTAAACTCATGGAAGATCGTTTGTTAGATTTGATGAAGGATAGATAAGGTCTTGGGAGTCTCTCTCAAGACTATTTTTAACAAGGAGAGAATGGATGACGACAGAAAAATTATCACCTGGCATGCAACAGTATGTGGATATCAAAAAACAATATCCAGATGCTTTTTTGCTCTTTCGTATGGGTGATTTTTATGAGTTATTTTACGAAGATGCAGTCAATGCTGCCCAGATACTAGAAATTTCACTAACCAGTCGCAATAAGAATGCTGAAAATCCTATTCCCATGGCTGGAGTGCCTTATCACTCAGCCCAACAGTATATTGATGTCCTAGTTGAGCGTGGCTACAAGGTGGCCATCGCTGAACAGATGGAGGATCCTAAGCAGGCTGTTGGGGTTGTAAAACGTGAGGTCGTCCAGGTGATTACACCTGGGACAGTCGTCGATAGTAGTAAACCAGATAGTCAAAACAACTTTTTGGTGGCTATCGACCGTGACGGTCAGCAATTTGGCTTGGCTTATATGGATCTGGTGACGGGTGATTTTTATGTGACAGGTTTATTGGATTTTACCCTGGTCTGTGGTGAAATTCGAAATCTTAAGGCAAGAGAAGTCGTCATCGGCTATGCCTTGACTGAAGAGGAAGAACAGATTCTCAGACGTCAAATGAATTTGGTACTTTCCTATGAGCAAGAATCATTCGAAGACATCCATCTACTGGATCCACGCTTGGCACCTGTTGAACAGGCTGCCAGCAGTAAGCTTCTCCAGTATGTCCATCGGACTCAGATGAGAGAGTTGAATCACTTGAAGCTAGTTGTCCGTTATGAAATTAAGGATTTCTTGCAGATGGATTATGCAACCAAGGCTAGTTTAGATCTAGTAGAAAATGCTCGTTCTGGCAAGAAACAAGGGAGTCTTTTCTGGTTGCTAGATGAAACCAAGACTGCCATGGGGATGCGTCTCCTACGCTCTTGGATCCATCGTCCCTTGATTGATAAGGACCGTATCCTTGAACGTCAGGAAGTTGTACAGGTCTTTCTGGATTATTTCTTTGAACGTAGTGATTTGACGGAAAGCCTAAAGGGAGTCTACGATATCGAGCGTCTTGCTAGTCGTGTTTCTTTTGGGAAAAGCAATCCCAAGGACCTTTTGCAATTAGCGACTACCTTGGGAAGTGTTCCACGGATTCGAGCAATTTTAGAAGGAATGCAGCAACCAGCGCTTGCCTATCTGATTGAACAATTAGATCCTATTCCTGAATTGGAAAGTCTTATTAGCGCAGCCATTGCTCCTGAGGCTCCTCACGTGATTACCGAAGGTGGTATTATTCGAACGGGCTTTGATGAGACCTTGGACAAGTATCGTCGGGTACTGAGAGAAGGAACCAGCTGGATTGCTGAAATTGAGGCTAAGGAGCGAGAAAACTCTGGCATCAGTACGCTCAAGATCGATTACAATAAAAAGGATGGCTACTATTTCCATGTCACAAACTCGCAGCTAGGTAATGTACCAGCCCACTTTTTCCGTAAGGCTACGTTGAAAAACTCTGAGCGTTTTGGGACAGAGGAGTTGGCGCGTATCGAGGGAGAAATGCTAGAGGCGCGTGAGAAGTCAGCCAGCCTTGAATATGAAATCTTTATGCGTATCCGTGAAGAAGTTGGTAAGTATATCCAACGTCTACAAGCCCTGGCCCAAGGAATCGCTACTGTCGATGTCTTACAAGGACTAGCGGTAGTAGCAGAAAATCAACACTTGATCCGTCCAGGGTTTGGTCAGGATTCGCGAATTGACATTCAAAAAGGTCGTCACGCTGTCGTTGAGAAGGTCATGGGAGCCCAAACCTATATTCCCAATAGTATCCAAATGGGTGAAGATACTAGCATCCAGCTGATTACAGGGCCTAATATGAGCGGGAAGTCAACCTATATGCGTCAGCTAGCTATGACAGCAGTTATGGCCCAGCTGGGTTCTTATGTGCCAGCAGAAAGTGCTCACTTGCCAATCTTTGATGCAATTTTTACTCGTATCGGGGCGGCAGATGACTTGGTTTCAGGTCAGTCCACCTTTATGGTAGAGATGATGGAAGCCAATAATGCCATTGCGCATGCGACTGAGAAATCTCTCATTCTCTTTGATGAGCTAGGACGCGGAACGGCAACCTATGATGGCATGGCCTTGGCTCAGGCCATCATAGAGTACATCCATGAGCATATTGGAGCCAAGACTCTTTTTGCGACTCATTACCATGAATTGACTAGTTTGGAGACTAGTCTGGGACATCTGGTTAACGTTCACGTGGCTACGCTTGAGCAAAATGGACAGGTTACCTTCCTTCATAAGATAGAACCAGGACCAGCTGATAAATCATACGGGATTCACGTCGCTAAGATTGCAGGTTTGCCAGCAGACTTGCTGAAAAGAGCAGATGAAATTTTAACTCAATTAGAGAGTCAAGGTCAGGAAAGTCCTGCTCCAATGAAACAAATACATGCAGTCTCTGAACAAATTTCCCTATTTGACTCGGCGGAAGAAAATCCTATCCTAGCAGAATTGGCTAAAGTAGATGTGTACAATATGACACCGATGCAGGCCATGAACCTCTTGTTAGAATGGAAGCAAAAATTATAAGCAAAAACCCACTCAGTCCTATGAGTGGGTTTCTGTTGCATTATTTCTTCTGAGCCAATAATTGGTTGATGTGGGCAACCTTCTTTGATTCTCTTTTATAGAGAATCGCCCAGATGATGAGATAGACGATGGCAAACTCTGGGATGAGTTGAAGGATGAAAGTCCAGCGAAGTGGAAACCAACCTGCCAGAATTGCTAGAGGAACAAAACCTAATAGCATGAGGAAGAAGTGAGTGACAGTAGCACGAAGAAGGCTCCAGTCTTTGGCAAAGAGACGGCTACCAAAACTAAAGAGGACTCCGATAGCTGCCCAGATGATAGAACAGTAGAGCAAAACTAGAGCGCCATGTACCTGTTGTTGGATCATGAATTGGCCAATCAAAGAGTTGGGGCTAAGTGGTGCGTAGTTGCTTGGTGAAAAGATAAAAGAAAAGATAATAGATAGGATGAGGCCGATGAGGATACCAGTTGTGGCATCGTGAAATAGTTGTTTTTTCATAGTTCTAATTTCTCCTTAATAGTTTTGAGGTAACGGCGAGATGAGTAGGTGAAACTGTCATTTTTTAGATAGATTTCAATCAAGCCGTTAGAGGTTAGTTTTAGATGACTAATAGCATCGATGTTGACAATTTCCGATTGGGAAATTTGGATAAAGGAAGCAGGCAAAATGTCAACTGCTTGGTAGAGACGGATATCAAGAGTATATGTCTGCTGATCAGTCTCGGCTAAGACCTTGCGATTTTCAATATATATACGTTGAATTTTACTAATCTGAATCAAGTAGACCTGGTCTTGGAATTTTCCTTTAAGAGTTTCGTTTTGATCCAGTGATTGAACAAAGTCTTGAACTTTTTGAACTCTAGGGGACAAAGATGGTGCTTCTATGATGATTCGCTCTTCGGTGTATTGCTGATCAATATCAAGTCTGAGTTTCATAATTTCTCCTTTATAAATTTGTAATAGAGATCTCTTGCTTACAAATCTATTAAACACCATTTTTTAGACAATTACAAGAAGCTTTGTCTATGTGGTCGGTTGAAGAGTCTATCTGGCAGGTGACCGTTTTCATAGAATTTTTAGAGTAAAGAAGTCAAAAAATAAGAAGAAATATATTGACAAAAATAGAAAAAACGTGGTACAATAATAGACGGTACTTTTTACTTTTGGTCTCTCAAGAGTGTACAGGGACGTGCTGACAAATGTTGCAAAAGTACACACAGATGATAGCTGTCACCAAGTGTATCATCACCAAAAATAAAAAAACACAGGAGAATGTAGATGCCTACAATTAACCAATTGGTTCGCAAACCGCGTAAATCAAAAGTAGAAAAATCTAAATCACCAGCTTTGAACGTTGGTTACAACAGTCATAAAAAAGTTCAAACAAACGTTTCTTCACCACAAAAACGTGGTGTTGCAACTCGTGTTGGGACAATGACACCTAAAAAACCTAACTCTGCCCTTCGTAAATTTGCTCGTGTACGTTTGAGCAACCTTATCGAAGTTACTGCCTACATCCCAGGTATCGGACACAACTTGCAAGAGCACAGTGTGGTGCTTCTTCGCGGTGGACGTGTAAAAGACCTTCCAGGGGTACGTTACCATATCGTCCGTGGTGCACTTGATACTGCAGGTGTTAACGATCGTAAACAAGGCCGTTCTAAATACGGTACTAAACGTCCGAAAAAAGCATAAGGAAAGGGGATAAAGAGAAATGAGTCGTAAAAATAGAGCTCCAAAACGTGACGTATTGCCAGATCCGCTTTACAATTCACAATTAGTTACTCGTCTTATCAACCGCGTTATGCTTGACGGTAAACGTGGTACAGCTGCTTCAATCGTTTACGGTGCTTTTGAACAAATCAAAGAAGTTACTGGTAACGATGCACTTGAAGTATTTGAAACAGCTATGGAAAACATCATGCCTGTACTTGAAGTACGTGCACGTCGTGTTGGTGGTTCTAACTACCAAGTCCCAGTTGAAGTTCGTCCAGAACGTCGTACAACACTTGGACTTCGTTGGTTGGTAACAATCGCTCGCCTTCGTGGTGAACACACAATGCAAGATCGTCTTGCAAAAGAAATCTTGGATGCTGCTAACAACACTGGTGCAGCAGTTAAGAAACGTGAAGACACTCACCGTATGGCTGAAGCTAACCGTGCCTTCGCACACTTCCGTTGGTAAAATCATGATGCTAGGAACGGCAAGGATGCAAAGTGAAAATAGGAAACTGGCGCAGTATTCGACGAATACAAGGAAGTTTATCTTTTTCACACAGCATCCCGTTCCGGCTCAAATCGGCTAATTAACTTTAGCTCGAGTACAACTCAGCTTACCATTCCGCAAGTTGAAGCCAACAATAACATGAAAACATTGAGAACGGGTAGGTCCTGCCTATCCGTTTTTATTAAATCGTGTTATAATAGAATAGAAATAAAAAAATATAGGAGAAACAAACCTCATGGCACGCGAATTTTCACTTGAAAAAACTCGTAATATCGGTATCATGGCTCACGTCGATGCTGGTAAAACAACTACAACTGAGCGTATCCTTTACTACACTGGTAAAATCCACAAAATCGGTGAAACTCACGAAGGTGCGTCACAAATGGACTGGATGGAGCAAGAGCAAGAACGTGGTATCACTATCACATCTGCTGCGACAACAGCTCAATGGAACAACCACCGCGTAAACATCATCGACACACCAGGACACGTGGACTTCACAATCGAAGTACAACGTTCTCTTCGTGTATTGGACGGTGCGGTTACAGTTCTTGACTCACAATCAGGTGTTGAGCCTCAAACTGAAACAGTTTGGCGTCAAGCAACTGAGTACGGAGTTCCTCGTATCGTATTTGCAAACAAAATGGACAAAATCGGTGCTGACTTCCTTTACTCAGTAAGCACACTTCACGATCGTCTTCAAGCAAATGCACACCCAATTCAATTGCCAATCGGTGCTGAAGATGACTTCCGTGGGATCATCGACTTGATCAAGATGAAAGCTGAAATCTATACTAATGACCTTGGTACAGATATCCTTGAAGAAGACATTCCAGCTGAATACCATGACCAAGCTCAAGAGTACCGTGAAAAATTGATCGAAGCAGTTGCTGAAACTGATGAAGAATTGATGATGAAATACCTCGAAGGTGAAGAAATCACTAACGAAGAATTGAAAGCTGGTATCCGTAAAGCGACTATCAACGTTGAATTCTTCCCAGTATTGTGTGGTTCTGCCTTCAAGAACAAAGGTGTTCAATTGATGCTTGATGCGGTTATCGACTACCTTCCAAGCCCACTTGACATCCCAGCGATCAAAGGTATCAACCCAGATACAGATGAAGAAGAAACTCGTCCAGCATCTGATGAAGAGCCATTTGCAGCTCTTGCCTTCAAGATCATGACTGACCCATTCGTAGGTCGTTTGACATTCTTCCGTGTTTACTCAGGTGTTCTTCAATCAGGTTCTTACGTATTGAACACTTCTAAAGGTAAACGTGAACGTATCGGACGTATCCTTCAAATGCACGCTAACAGCCGTCAAGAAATCGACACTGTTTACTCAGGTGATATCGCTGCTGCCGTTGGTTTGAAAGACACTACAACTGGTGACTCGTTGACAGATGAAAAAGCTAAAATCATCCTTGAGTCAATCAACGTTCCAGAACCAGTTATCCAATTGATGGTTGAACCTAAATCTAAAGCAGACCAAGACAAGATGGGTATCGCCCTTCAAAAATTGGCTGAAGAAGATCCAACATTCCGCGTTGAAACAAACGTTGAAACTGGTGAAACAGTTATCTCTGGTATGGGTGAGCTTCACCTTGACGTCCTTGTTGACCGTATGCGTCGTGAGTTCAAAGTTGAAGCGAACGTAGGTGCTCCTCAAGTATCTTACCGTGAAACATTCCGCGCTTCTACTCAAGCACGTGGATTCTTCAAACGTCAGTCTGGTGGTAAAGGTCAGTTCGGTGATGTATGGATTGAATTTACTCCAAACGAAGAAGGAAAAGGATTCGAATTCGAAAACGCAATCGTCGGTGGTGTGGTTCCTCGTGAATTTATCCCAGCGGTTGAAAAAGGTTTGGTAGAATCTATGGCTAACGGTGTTCTTGCTGGTTACCCAATGGTTGACGTTAAAGCTAAGCTTTACGATGGTTCATACCACGATGTCGACTCATCTGAAACTGCCTTCAAGATCGCTGCATCTCTTGCACTTAAAGAAGCTGCTAAGACTGCACAACCAGCTATCCTTGAACCAATGATGCTTGTAACAATCACTGTTCCAGAAGAAAACCTTGGTGATGTTATGGGTCACGTAACTGCTCGTCGTGGACGTGTAGATGGTATGGAAGCACACGGTAACAGCCAAATCGTTCGTGCTTACGTTCCACTTGCTGAAATGTTTGGTTACGCAACAGTTCTTCGTTCTGCATCACAAGGACGTGGTACATTTATGATGGTATTTGACCACTACGAAGATGTACCTAAGTCAGTACAAGAAGAAATCATTAAGAAAAACAAAGGTGAAGACTAATTTGTCGTCACTAGAAAAGAAGTCACTTTGTGGCTTCTTTTTCTGTTTGGTAGAAATAGGAAAAAGTACCTCAAATATGGTAAAATAGAAGGAGTATATTGTGAGGAAAATGGATGTCAACCACTTTTGAAATTTTAATGAATCAGTTGGGAATACCCGCTGCAATGAGAAATCATGAGGCCTTCTCTCAGGCTGAAATAGAACAAGTTATTGTTCATAAACGAAGCAAAGTTTGGGAGTTTCGTTTTGTTTTTGAAAATATCTTGCCTTTTGAACTTTTTCTAGAGTTGAAAAGGGGCTTGAAAGAAGAATTCTCGAAAACAGGAAATCAGGCTAGTTTTGAGATAAAAACGAGAAATCAGGAATTTTCTAGAGAACTTTTACAAGTCTACTATCGAGAGGCTTTTTCGGAAGGTCCTTGTGCTAGTCAAGGTTTTCGTTCTATTTATCAGAATTTTCAGGTTCGATTTGAAAATGATCAGTTGATTATTGAGGCCTCTGAAGCAGCAGATACAGAGCATTTTAGAAAAAACCATTTGCCAAATCTTAGCAAACAACTTGAGCTCTTTGGTTTTCCTAAGTTTACATGCCATTTAGAGAAAAATGAAGATTTAACAAAGGAAGAGCAGGAAGCTTTCCATTCTGAAAATCAAATGATTATCCAAGCAGCCAATGAAGAAACTCTTCGGGCTATGGAACAGTTAGAACAGATGGCACCGCCTCCTCCAGTTGAGGACAAACCTGTCTTTGATTTTCAAGCCAAGAAGGCAGCTGCAAAACCTAAACTTGACAAGGCGGAGATTACTCCAATGATCGAGGTCGATACCGAGGAAAATCGTCTGGTTTTTGAAGGTGTTGTCTTTGATGTTGAGCAAAAGGTGACTAGAACGGGGCGTGTCTTGATTAATTTCAAGATGACGGACTATACATCTAGCTTCTCCATGCAAAAATGGGTTAAAAATGAAGAAGAAGCTCAGAAATTTGACATGATCAAGAAAAATTCTTGGCTCCGTGTTCGAGGAAATGTCGAGGTCAATAATTTTACACGAGATTTGACCATGAATGTGCAAGATGTGCAGGAAGTTGTTCACTATGAACGTAAGGACTTGATGCCAGAAGGTGAGCGTCGCGTTGAGTTTCATGCCCATACCAACATGTCGACCATGGATGCACTTCCTGAGGTCGAGGAAATCGTTGGAACAGCAGCGAAATGGGGCCACAAAGCAGTGGCAATCACAGACCACGGCAATGTGCAGTCATTCCCTCATGGTTATAAGGCAGCTAAGAAAGCTGGTATCCAGCTGATCTATGGGATGGAAGCCAATATCGTTGAAGACCGTGTCCCTATCGTCTATAACGAAGTGGAGATGGACTTGTCAGAAGCGACCTATGTGGTCTTTGACGTAGAAACGACAGGTCTATCTGCTATCTATAATGACTTGATTCAGGTGGCGGCTTCCAAGATGTATAAGGGCAATATCATCGCTGAGTTTGATGAATTTATCAATCCAGGGCATCCCTTGTCAGCTTTTACTACTGAGTTGACTGGAATTACGGATGACCATGTAAAAAATGCTAAACCCTTGGTTCAAGTTCTGAAAGAATTCCAAGAATTTTGTAAGGATACCGTTCTTGTCGCCCATAATGCAAGCTTTGACGTTGGTTTTATGAATGCCAATTATGAACGTCATGGTCTTCCAAAAATAACTCAGCCTGTCATCGATACGCTAGAGTTCGCTAGAAATCTTTATCCAGAGTACAAGCGACATGGTTTGGGACCCTTGACCAAACGTTTTGGTGTAGCTCTAGAACACCACCACATGGCCAACTATGATGCGGAAGCAACTGGCCGTCTTCTCTTTATCTTTATCAAAGAAGTAGCAGAAAAACATGGTGTGACAGATTTGGCTAGATTGAACCTTGATTTAATCAGTCCAGATTCTTATAAAAAAGCTCGAGTCAAGCATGCGACCATCTATGTGAAAAATCAGGTGGGCTTGAAAAATATCTTTAAACTGGTTTCTCTCTCAAATACCCAGTACTTTGAAGGAGTTCCACGAATTCCACGTACGGTGCTAGATGCCCATCGAGAAGGTTTAATCTTGGGATCCGCTTGTACAGAAGGAGAAGTCTTTGATGCAGTCGTGTCACAAGGGGTAGATGCGGCAGTCGAAGTTGCTAAATACTATGACTTTATCGAGGTCATGCCTCCTGCTATCTATGCACCTCTGATTGCCAAAGAGCAGGTCAAGGATATGGAGGAGCTCCACACTATCATCAAGAGCTTGATTGAGGTCGGATACCGTCTTGGTAAGCCAGTTCTTGCGACAGGAAATGTCCACTATATCGAACCTGAGGATGAAATTTATCGCGAAATCATCGTCCGCAGTCTAGGTCAGGGAGCCATGATTAACCGAACGATCGGTCATGGAGAAGCTGCCCAACCAGCTCCGCTACCCAAGGCACATTTTAGAACGACCAATGAAATGTTGGACGAATTTGCCTTTCTAGGAGAAGACTTGGCTCGTAAGATTGTCATTGAAAATACCAATGCCTTGGCAGAGATCTTTGAGCCTGTCGAGGTCGTTAAAGGAGACTTGTATACACCTTTCATTGACAAGGCTGAGGAAACGGTCGCCGAATTGACCTACAAGAAAGCTTTTGAGATTTATGGAAATCCACTGCCAGATATCGTTGATTTACGAATTGAAAAGGAATTAACTTCTATCCTGGGGAATGGATTTGCTGTGATTTATCTGGCCTCGCAGATGCTAGTGCATCGTTCAAACGAACGAGGCTACTTGGTTGGTTCCCGTGGGTCTGTCGGATCTAGTTTCGTTGCGACTATGATTGGAATTACCGAGGTCAATCCTCTCTCTCCTCACTATGTCTGTGGTCAGTGTCAGTACAGTGAATTTATCACGGATGGTTCCTACGGTTCAGGCTTTGATATGCCAGATAAAGAATGTCCAAACTGTGGCCACAAGCTCAGCAAGAATGGACAGGATATTCCTTTCGAGACCTTCCTTGGTTTTGATGGGGATAAGGTACCTGATATTGATTTGAACTTCTCAGGTGAAGACCAACCGAGCGCCCACTTGGATGTTCGTGATATCTTTGGGGAAGAATATGCCTTCCGTGCAGGAACGGTTGGTACGGTGGCTGCTAAGACCGCCTATGGATTTGTCAAGGGTTACGAGCGTGACTATGGCAAATTCTACCGAGAAGCTGAAGTAGAGCGCCTTGCCCAAGGGGCTGCCGGTGTCAAACGGACGACTGGTCAGCACCCAGGAGGAATCGTTGTTATCCCTAATTATATGGATGTCTATGACTTTACTCCAGTACAGTATCCTGCAGATGATGTCACTGCTGAATGGCAGACTACTCACTTTAACTTCCACGATATTGATGAGAACGTCCTCAAGCTCGATGTCCTAGGACATGATGATCCGACTATGATTCGGAAATTGCAGGACTTGTCTGGGATTGACCCTAATGAAATCCCTATGGATGATGAAGGCGTGATGGCCCTCTTTTCTGGGACGGATGTGCTAGGTGTGACTCCTGAACAAATCGGGACGCCGACGGGTATGCTGGGGATTCCAGAATTTGGAACCAACTTTGTTCGAGGGATGGTTGATGAAACTCATCCGACGACCTTTGCGGAGTTGCTTCAGCTTTCTGGTTTGTCTCACGGGACAGACGTTTGGTTAGGAAATGCTCAGGACTTGATTAAGGCAGGGATTGCGGACCTTTCAACCGTTATCGGATGTCGGGATGACATCATGGTTTACCTCATGCACGCTGGTCTAGATCCAAAGATGGCCTTTACCATCATGGAGCGAGTGCGTAAGGGCTTGTGGCTTAAAATCTCAGAAGAAGAGCGCAATGGTTATATCGAAGCCATGAAGGCCAATAATGTGCCTGAGTGGTATATCGAATCTTGTGGAAAAATCAAGTACATGTTCCCTAAAGCCCATGCGGCAGCCTACGTTATGATGGCCTTGCGTGTAGCCTACTTCAAGGTTCACCATCCGATTTATTATTACTGTGCTTACTTTTCCATCCGTGCCAAGGCCTTTGACATTAAGACCATGGGGGCAGGCTTGGATGCGATTAAACGCAAGATGCAAGAAATTGCTGAAAAGCGTAAGAACAATGAAGCTTCCAACGTAGAAATTGACCTCTACACAACGCTTGAAATCGTCAATGAAATGTGGGAACGTGGTTTCAAATTTGGGAAACTAGACCTCTATCGCAGTGATGCGACTGAATTCATCATCGACGGAGATACCCTCATCCCACCGTTTGTCGCTATGGATGGACTAGGAGAGAACGTTGCCAAGCAACTGGTTCGTGCCCGTCAAGAGGGAGAATTCCTCTCTAAAACTGAACTCCGCAAACGTGGTGGACTCTCATCAACCTTGGTTGAAAAGATGGATGAAATGGGAATTCTCGGCAATATGCCAGAGGATAATCAGTTGAGTTTGTTTGATGATTTGTTTTAAGAGTTTGAAATGTCTTGTGTAGGTTTGAGGTTGTATCATGATGGAAAAGAAAAAAAGAGCAACACCCTGGAAACCAGGGAAAGTTATTTCCATACGTTTGCGAAATGGCGTTTACGTATTAGCACAAATGGTGCGTGATCCCTATCTGGTATTTTTCAACCATTTTAACGAGGAAAATAATTGGAAGGGAGTGACCTTGAAAGAGGAAGATATCCTCTTTTGTAAGGCTGTTACTCGCCAGTTTCTACGCTATAGTCCTGTAACGATTGTTAAAGAAGTGAACCCCCTGTTAGATTATGAACTGCCTAAAGAATGGATTTATAGCCATATTGGAGGGCATCCTATTACTGTTTCGGTAAAGGGAAGTGAGCGCCAACTTGCTGGTTTTGGTAGACGTTGTTCTTTGGTTCTGGCGAATAAGGACAGTGGACAACCAGAAGATAATCCACTTATGGGACTTTTCCAAGCTTATATCATACCAGATATCAAAGAACAAGATTGGGATCGGGTAGGTCAGGCTGAACATATGTCTATTGAAGTATTTCCAACACTCAACGAACGTCTCTATCTTTGCTTTCTTTATGGGAAAAATATAAATCCAGAACAAGATATCTCTTTAGGAAAGCCTCTACCTGATGACTATGAAACCTATATAGATATCCTCACAAATAGTCCAGAGGCACGACGCCTCTACCTAGGAGAGCATGAAGAATAAGAAAGGACATTTCATGAAACTAAGAATTTTTGCGGAAGACAAGCCAGCTGAGAAGGTATTTGAGTACCAATTGGAACTTGCTGATCAGACAATTCTTCTATCGACAGTACTCTTGTCAGGTGCTATTGCTTTAGCAGGATTATTTTCTGCTTTGAAAGAAAAATAAAAATAGAAAAGAGAAACAAGATGGTTTTACCAAATTTTAAAGAAAATCTAGAAAAATACGCTAAGCTTTTGGTTGCAAACGGAGTGAACGTGCAACCTGGTCACACCTTGGCTCTCTCCATCGATGTGGAGCAACGTGAGTTGGCTCACTTAATTGTCAAAGAAGCCTATGCACTTGGAGCGCACGAAGTTATCGTTCAATGGGCAGATGACTTTGTAAACCGTGAAAAATTCCTTCACGCGCCGATGGAGCGTTTGGACAATGTTCCAGAATACAAGATTGCTGAGATGAACTACCTTCTTGAAAACAAAGCAAGTCGTCTCGGTGTTCGTTCTTCTGATCCAGGTGCCTTGAACGGAGTGGATGCGGAAAAGCTCTCAGCTTCTGCAAAAGCTATGGGAATTGCCATGAAGCCAATGCGTATCGCAACTCAATCCAACAAGGTTAGCTGGACTGTGGCGGCCGCTGCTGGACTTGAGTGGGCTAAGAAGGTCTTTCCTAATGCTGCAAGCGATGAAGAAGCAGTTGATCTCCTTTGGGACCAAATTTTCAAAACTTGCCGTGTCTACGAAGCAGATCCTGTTAAGGCCTGGGAAGAACACGCTGCCATTCTTAAGAGTAAGGCAGATATGCTCAACAAAGAGCAATTCTCAGCCCTTCACTACACTGCTCCTGGAACTGATTTGACACTTGGCTTGCCTAAGAACCACGTTTGGGAATCTGCCGGAGCCATCAATGCTCAAGGTGAAGGATTCTTGCCAAATATGCCAACAGAAGAAGTCTTTACAGCTCCTGACTTCCGTCGCGCAGATGGTTATGTCACTTCTACAAAACCTCTTAGCTACAATGGGAATATCATCGAAGGCATCAAAGTGACCTTTGAAAATGGTCAAATCGTTGATATCACTGCTGAAAAAGGTGATCAAGTTATGAAGGACCTTGTCTTTAAGAATGCTGGTGCGCGTGCCTTGGGTGAGTGTGCCTTGGTACCAGATCCAAGTCCAATTTCTCAGTCAGGGATTACCTTCTTTAACACCCTTTTCGATGAAAATGCTTCTAACCACTTGGCTATAGGTGCAGCTTACGCAACTAGCGTTGTTGGTGGAGCAGAGATGAGCGAAGAAGAGCTGGAAGCTGCAGGACTTAACCGTTCTGATGTTCACGTTGACTTTATGATTGGTTCGAGTCAAATGGATATCGATGGTATCCGTGAGGATGGAACACGCGTACCACTCTTCCGCAATGGAGATTGGGCAATTTAAGGAGAAACTATGATTGGAAGTATGTTTGTCGGGCTTTTAATCGGACTACTAGCAGGAGCTATCACCAATCGTGGCGAACGAATGGGCTGCTTCGGGAAAATGTTTCTTGGTTGGATTGGTGCCTTTTTAGGACAATTAATCTTTGGTTCTTGGGGACCAAGCCTAAGCGGTACAGCCATTATTCCATCAGTTCTCGGGGCTATGATTTTGCTAGCCATTTTCTGGGAAAGAGGAAGCTAAGTTTCGATTAAAAAGCTTGTATAATAATAAAGATTAAAGGAGGTTGGAATTGTTTCAACCTCTTTTTAAAGTGCTAGATAAGGTCATTTGAAAGCACTCATCTAAGCTTTGCCACAGAGCTTTCAGTGACTGGTTCTTTTTATATTGCCTCAAGTATGGTACAATAAAAGCATGAGAATTCAACAATTACACTATATTATCAAAATTGTAGAGACTGGTTCGATGAATGAAGCTGCCAAGCAACTTTTCATTACTCAGCCTAGTCTGTCAAATGCAGTTCGTGACCTAGAAAATGAGATGGGAATTGAGATTTTTATCCGAAATCCTAAAGGAATCACCCTCACACGTGATGGGATGGAATTTCTATCCTATGCCCGTCAGGTTGTCGAGCAAACGCAACTTCTAGAAGAACGCTATAAGAACCCAATCGCTCATCGCGAGCTTTTTAGTGTGTCTTCGCAGCACTATGCTTTTGTGGTCAATGCCTTTGTTTCCTTGCTTAAGAAAAGCGATATGGAAAAGTACGAGCTTTTTTTGCGTGAAACCAGAACCTGGGAAATCATTGATGACGTCAAGAACTTCCGCAGTGAAGTCGGAGTCCTCTTTTTAAATAGCTATAACCGAGATGTTCTTTCGAAGATGTTGGATGACAATCATCTGGTTGCCCATCATCTCTTTACAGCACAACCCCATATCTTTGTCAGCAAGACCAACCCTCTTGCTAAAAGAGACAAGGTGCAGTTGGCAGATCTAGAAGACTTCCCATACTTGAGCTATGACCAAGGAACCCATAATTCCTTCTATTTCTCAGAAGAGATTTTGTCACAGGAACACCACAAGAAATCCATCGTGGTTAGTGACCGTGCGACCTTGTTCAATCTCTTGATTGGTTTGGACGGTTATACCATCGCGACAGGTATCCTTAACAGTAATCTTAATGGAGACAATATTGTTTCGATTCCGCTTGATATTGATGATCCTATTGAATTGGTTTATATCCAGCATGAGAAAACAAGCTTGTCTAAGATGGGTGAACGTTTCATCGAGTATTTGCTTGAAGAAGTTCGTTTTGATAGCTAATCATAAGTACATTAGAAAAGAAAAGGAAATATGACACCAATGAATACCAATGATTTTGATTTTCACTTGCCAGAGGAGCTAATTGCTCAAACGCCTTTGGAAAAGCGTGATGCCTCTAAGCTCTTGATGGTCAATCGCCAGACTGGAGAATTTCAAGATCGCCATTTTCACTCTATTATCGAGATGCTAGAGCCAGGTGATGCCCTAGTTATGAATGACACCCGCGTCTTGCCAGCACGACTTCATGGTCAAAAGGAAGAAACAGGTGGACACGTTGAACTCTTACTCTTGAAAAATACAGCTGGAGACGAATGGGAAGTGTTGGCGAAACCAGCCAAACGTCTCAAGGTTGGTGCCCGAGTTGTCTTTGGTGATGGTCGCCTCAGCGCAATCGTGACCGAGGAATTAACCCATGGCGGTCGTATTGTCCGTTTTGAGTATGAGGGGATTTTCCTAGAAGTGCTTGAAAGTCTGGGAGAAATGCCGCTGCCTCCTTATATCCACGAAAAGTTGGATGACCGTGAACGGTACCAGACAGTCTATGCCAAGGAAAGTGGCTCAGCCGCTGCCCCAACTGCAGGCCTACATTTTACCAAGGAATTACTAGAAGAGATCCAGCAAAAAGGGGTTCACCTAGTTTACTTGACCTTGCATGTTGGACTTGGAACCTTTAGACCTGTTTCAGTCGACAATCTAGATGAGCACGAGATGCACTCAGAGTTTTACCAATTGTCTGAGGAAGCTGCTGCGACCTTGCGTCAGGTCAAGGAAAATGGTGGTCGTGTCATTGCCGTGGGGACAACCTCAATCCGTACGCTAGAAACCATCGGAAGCAAGTTTGACGGTCAGATCCAAGCAGACTCTGGCTGGACCAATATCTTTATCAAGCCTGGCTATGATTGGAAAGTGGTGGATGCTTTTTCTACTAATTTCCATTTGCCGAAGTCTACCTTGGTCATGCTCGTTTCTGCCTTTGCAGGCCGTGAATTGGTCCTCGAAGCCTACCAGCATGCTATCGGCCAAAAATACCGATTCTTTAGCTTTGGCGATGCCATGTTTATCTATTAAAGCTTTTGAAAAATCAAAGAAGATATAAAGAGAGACTGATTCATTCTTGGATCAGTTTTTTGCTTGATCTTACACAAAGTTACCAAAATAACTATTGAATTATAGACAAATAAATGATACACTGAAGACTAGGGCTTGGCCGTCAAAAATATATGTAATTTCGGACTAGCCATTTTAGACTCAGACTAAACTGGGTCATCATTTTAAAAGGAGATTATCATGAAAAAAACATTGAGCTACACCAGTCTTTCAGCTCTTGCCTTGTTGGCTGTGGTGACACTTGCTGCTTGTGGAGGAAAGACTGACAAGAATACTTCAGCTTCAAACCAGAAGGAAACAACAACTCAAGTAACGACAGCTTCAGCAAGTAAAACAGAAGCTGGCCAAAAAGAGGGGCAAAAGTCTGAGGCAAGTAGTGCGACAGAAGCTACAACCACTCAAGCAGAACAAAAGGAAGATAAGCAAAAATCACAAGAAGCTTACTCTAAATTTGCGGGAACTTGGGAAAACTATGCAGGAACAACAGCGACAGTTACAGCGGATGGAATTGTAACCATTCAAAGTTCAAAAGGGACCTTCCAATATGAAATGGGCCAAGTAGAGGAAAAAGATGGCTACTACTCAACAGGAATCCATCTTGTCGATGGTGGAGAAGGTGCACGCCTTATCTTTACACCAGCAGGTGTAGCAAATGAATTGACTGGTACGGATGGCAGCCAAGACGTCTTGGCAATCGGCCAATCACCAAGCGACAAAGATAGTCATTTTTACCGTAATTAAGAGTGAAAAGAAGAAGTGAGGGTGGAGAGTAGCCCTTGCTTTTTTATGTTCTCGAAGCATAAATTTTAAATCATTCGAGTTTATACGACGTTTAAGTTGGATAATTAGCAAGCTCACGTTAAAGTGAAAGATAATAAGGATAATATCAAAAAAGCCCTGTTTTTAGGGCTTTCTTTACTTGCTAATATAAGAAATCAATGCCGTAGTTTTCTTTTAGATAGGTTGCCAACTCGGCTTTTTCTTCCTCTCTAAATCGACAGAGGCTAAGGGCCAGCCGCAATATCAGGACGCTTGTATCGACGATAACATTTGACTTAGAAATATCTTCTAGCTGGGTGACCTCTCTCAGGTCAAAATCTAAATAGTAAGCCTTGCTGTTGGCATGGTCAGGGTCACTGACATCCACTTCAACATACGATGCTCGCAACAATTCTTCTTTTGGGATGAAGATTTCCTTGGAAAAGAAGAGCCCGGGATAGACATAAATACCTTCAAAGGTGAACTCAAAGGAGAGTCTGCGACTAGAAAGTCTTTTGATACCTGCAATCGTTGCGTAGATAGCAGCAAAAAAGAGAATGGTTGGAACCACAGTGAGAAGACTAAGCTGGGAAAAGTCGATTAATCCATGCGCGAGAAAAAAGAAAAATTGAAAGAATACACCCACTGCAAAGACTAGATAGCCGACACCGACATATTTTGAATAATAGATTTTCATAGAAACCTCCATATATAGAATTGAACTCACAAATGTTTTTTCAGCAGACGGAGTCTAGGCCGTGCAGAGTTGAAATTCTAGGTATTCCCATCATATCCTATGGAGCAAAGTTCTGTCAACCTTTTAGCAAGTTGCGATACTTAGTTATCCTATGACCTAGCAAGTTGGTTTGTGGTATACTAGGATAAAATCATTCCAAATTTTGAGGACTTGTTTTTATAAATAGAAAGAGGTCAATATGTTTTTTCTCGGACGCCGTCGTGTCTTTATCGGCGAATGTGATGGACAGGCTGTTTATTATGACCAAAAGACAGGAGAGGCTTTAGCTGCTCCAAAGAGTAAGTTGCTCAATACTGAAAAAGCTGGTGACACGAATTCCTTTATTCCTGAATTGGTCATTCTCTTACTAGCAGGTGGACCTGCAATTTCGGGTTTCTTTTCCCTCAAGTTTATTGGTGTCTACAACTGGTTTAGTCTAGCTTGTATTTTTCTATTTTGGTTGATGCAGTTTTTCTCGTTGGTTGCTTTACTTGAACGAGCACTCTATAAAAATGTTCGCAAAGCACAGCCGAGGACAGAGAAAGTCTTTTACTATGCCGCATCTCATAATTTGTTTGTGAAAAATCAGTTTGATCCTAGACAACTGTCTGCTTTACCTTTTCGATTTGCCCGCTTTGCAGTAAATATAGTGTCCATCTATTATTTTTTGTATTTCTTGACTCTTCCTCTAAAATTTGGTCAACCGATTAATGAAAGCTATGGTTTGTGGTTGGCTGGCTTGCTATTCTTTTCAGTATTTCTTTTGTATAACCAAAACAATCCAGTTCGCTTTGTGAAGATTATGGGATTATATAGTCAAGGAAAAGTACGATTTAAGGAAGAAGTGGAACATTGAGAAACTATCTTGGGATTCTGCTAAATATCTAGAGAAAATCTTTTAGAAAAACAAAAAAGCCTTGATTTCAAGGCTTTTTCCTGTTGTTTAGATGCCCCCTGCAGGCTCTTTGAAAGAAACTTAGAAAAATCTAAAATGAAATTATTTCAAAATGGGGTAAAAGCAAAATTTCCCTCCCTACTTTCTCAATTATTCCTAATTTTAGTTCCAAAAAGCTTCAATTCATAATCTAATTATAATATGGGTAATGGGTACTATCTTATTACATTCAGATTTTTGTTCTCTTCAAAGAGTTATGTAGGCTTTATGGTTTTAAATAGGTAAAAAGTTGAATTATAGTGAGTATTGTGTCACAATAGGTAATATATAAATAATTAATGGAATGGATATAATTCTTTCCTACCTTTACAAGAAGGATTGGTTGCACCTTTTTTATCTAGCAATTATGGTTAGCTTTCAAGTTTAGCTAGTTTTTAAAAGCTCTGATTTCGACTCAATAAAACAAATTTCAGAAGTGCAAAAGACAAGATGGTGACATTGCTACAGTCAGTCGCCATGTCTTGCTGGCACAGGCTGTTTGTGCCGTCAGCTATTTACCAGTCAATTTGATCAAAGGGCTTAATTATTATTTTTGAAAGGTCTTTTATGGAAAAAATTCTTTCTTTAGGTCTGACAGGTAAGAAATTACTTGTTCAGGGTTTCTTGTTTGTTCTGCTAGGTCTTATCTTGATGGTCACGGGAACTTGGTTGCCAGTGACGGTTATTCGACTGGTTCTGTTTTTAGCTTGGATAGCAACGGTCTTAGATTTAGTATTACGTATTTTCAAAAAAAGTCAGTCAACGGACACCTTGGGAGTTGCACTGGTTAAATTGTTAGTGCTGGGATATTTGCTTGGTTCCAATCTTGCGACGGATGTGCCGATTTATGTCCTTGCTCTTGTGATTGGAGTTTATCAGATTTTTCATGCTAGTATCAACCTTGTCACCTATGTTCTCTACCGCAAAAACAAAATTCGACCTCGTTTTCGTCTCTTACTAGATGGACTCGTACTAGTTTTTCTTGGTGGGACTAGTCTTTTGTCCTCTACGGGAAATTCTGTCTTTCAACTCTTTGTTTTAGGGGCTTATTTTTGCCTTTATGGTGTGTCCAATATCCGTGACGGTTTCTTATTTGAAAAGGAAATTGGGAAAAACCATCTCAAACGTCGTGTCAGAATGAGCTTACCTATTGCCCTAGCCGCTCTCATCCCTGCAAGTACTTTAGCAAAAATCAACAAATTCATGCAGGAAAATGCTGATGAGGAAGAAGATATCCATCTTGGAATAGTGAAGTCTGGTAAGACAGCAGAGCTAGAAATTTTTGTTCATACAGCTGAGACCTCCCTGTTTTCAGCTATTGGTCATGTGGATATCTTCTATCAGGGCCGTGTTATTTCTTATGGCAACTATGATCCGTCATCTGAGACCTTATTTGGTATGGTAGGAGATGGTGTCTTATATTTCTGTGACCGTGATAAGTACATTGACTTATGTAAACGGGAGAGTCAAAAAACGCTATTTGGTTACGGAATAGATTTGACACCGGAAATGGAAGAAGCGGTTCAGGAAAAATTAGCTGAATTAAAACAACTAACGATTCCTTGGGAGCCAAGCGCAGATAAAATTAAAACGGAAGATGGTAAGGAAGACTACACCTACGCTTATAAAATCAGACATGAGACGGATGGGGAACTTTATAAATTTATCAAATCTAAGTTTAAATCCTACTTTGTCTTGTCCACAAACTGTGTGCTCTTGGCTGATACCATAGTCGGTCAAGCTGGAACAGATATCCTCTCACCCAAAGGATTTATCGCTCCAGGAACTTACCAAGCCTACCTTGATCGAGAGTTTGAAAAACCAAATAGTATAGTCGTATCTAAACATGTTTATTAAGGAGAATTTATGAACTTAGTTAAAAAATATACCCCGTTAATCCTTTTTATAGGGCTGGTTGCTCTTGTAATTCTGAATGCATCGAGCTTTATATCAGGAGCAATCTCTCTCTTTGATGTAACATCAACCTTGATTTATGGTGCTGTTATTGCTTTTGTGCTTAATGTTCCTATGAAAAAAATTGAACAGTACTTAGTTAAATTGAAGGTAAAGGCAGAGTTGCGTCGTCCGATTGCCATGGTACTTGTTTTCCTAGCTCTTATCTTAATCGTGATTGCTCTTTTGGTTTTGGTGCTGCCAACCCTAGCTCAGACTATTAGTCAGCTGGGAACAGTCCTTTCAACAGTCCTTACTCAACTTGGGAAATTGCTAGGCAGCTCGGAATTTGTAACCAAAGACATGTTGTCAACTATCGTATCAGGCATACAGGGACAATCTAGTTCTATTAGCCAAGCTTTGATAGGTTTTTTATCAGGTCTGACTAGTAATATCGGCAATATTTTTTCAAGTTTGATGAATGCCTTTTTGATTATAGTCTTCACCTTTTTATTTTTATCCAGTAAGGAACATTTGGCAGCGATGACGAGTCGACTTCTAAAAGTTTTTCTTCCAGAGAAGGTGGTGATAAAGTTGACTTACATTGGACAAGTAGCACTAGAGACTTATGACCAATTTTTGATGAGTCAGCTGATTGAAGCAGTTATCATAGGAGTTATGATAGCGGTTGGTTACAGCCTGTTTGGGATACCCTATGGAGTAATGACAGGTATATTTGCAGGAGTGCTATCGTTCATTCCTTATGTAGGGCCTATGATTGCTTGTGTTGTGGGAGCGATTTTTATCTTCACAGTGAGTCCTACTCAAGCCTTACTTTCTCTTCTTCTATATCAAGTTATACAGCTGATTGAAGGAAACCTTATTTATCCAAAAGTTGTAGGTCAGTCTATTGGTTTACCAGCTATTTTCACGCTTGCGGCTGCTAGTATTGGAGGAAATCTATTTGGCTTACTTGGAATGATATTCTTTACACCCATATTTGCTGTTATCTATCGATTGGTTAAAGAATTTGTCGTTGCAAAGGAAAATCAGGTAGATTGAGAAAGACTGAATTTAATAAGATATACTAAGAAGAGAGTGAAAGAT
>NZ_JBYQGQ010000008.1:0-105269 GCF_058200215.1 Streptococcus sp. SCPM-O-B-15304 (M98)
ATAGGTACTGTACTGGTTATTTACTATAAACAAATCTCAGAAGGTTATGAAGACCGTGAACGCTTTGTGATTTTGCAAAAGGTGGGCTTGGACCAAAAACAAATCAAGCAAACCATTAACAAGCAAGTCTTGACTGTCTTCTTCCTCCCTGTAATCTTCGCCTTCCTACATCTAGCCTTTGCCTATCACATGTTGAGTTTGATTATCAAGGTTATTGGTGGTGTGGATACAGCTATGATGTTAAGCGTAACACTTTCCATTTGTGGTATCTTTGCTTTAGTCTATGTCCTAATATTTATGATTACTTCAAGAAGTTATCGCAAGATTGTTCAAATATAATAAAAAATGTTTGTCAAGGAATCATAGTATTAACCCAAACGAATATTTGGGGAACGTTAAAGTTCACGATAAAAAAGATTATGGATGGGCATATTCAAGTGCAAAAAAATCTTGGAGCGATATTCGATTAAATGCATATTGGGATTATTATAGATTTTAAAAATAATTTATGAAAACAAGAGACCCGATTATAAGATGGGGTCTTTTGTAATATGGTAAGTGCTTATGAAATTAAAATTATGTATCATTGGATTCTTCTTTTGTTTGATTGCTGCAATTGGTTTGGTCACTATCAGTGATACTGAAACCCCCATACCTTTACCAATTGATGGTGCTTTTTCTATTCAAGGGAAAAGCAATCTTTCTAATAACGAAATATACGAAATGCTTCGTGACTTATCAAAAACGGAAAAAGTTATCATTTACAAGCCAATCGTTCAGAGTTCGGGTCAGTTTAAGTATGTAAATTTCGATGATGAAAACAGTGAACAGTTAAAGTCAGTACCGATAATAGGGATGTATTACACCCTTGGGAAAATGGATGTAGACACTTTGAAACCACTTACGATGACAGGGCTGCAAACAGTATATATGTCTTATCCTTGGTATATAGGAGGAATGTTACAATTCACTGGAACTTTAAGAATACTGTTAATGAGTTCAATTTACTTAACTTTATTAGTTGTGTTATTTGTAGTTAGAACGAGGCAGATTAAAGAGGGAGTGATACGACGTTCTTTGGGATTGCCTGTATACGATCTAAGAAGAGAGTATGGCATTTCTCTTATTTTTGAACTGATTATGATGGCTTTATTGATGGTTTTTTACAGTTCTTTTTTGGGAAATGGTTTCTTAACCTATAGTTCTAAGTTATTTTTCTCTCTGCTTTTAACGAATTTTATATTATTTCAAATCATTGATCTCATTACCTTTGTTTTATTTTGGTTGACGATTCAGATTGAAAAGCCCATTGAAATTATCAAAAACAAGGCGAAAAACAAGCTTATTTTTGTCGTATGGCTTGCCATTATTTCGATTATTATCGTTGTATCAGGAATTTTTTTACAAGAAACAAAGAGTAGTCAATCCAGTATCAACATCCAGATACAGAATTTAGTACCATGGGACACAGTAAAAGACTGGAGAAGGATTGAGTTCCTTGGAATTGAAAATAACTCTGCTAAAAATGGAGAAGTAAGTGATTCGGATGGTCAGTATCTACAGATAGCTGCTTCCTTAAAAAACTTAGATTATTTATATATAGAACGATCCTCGGCCTATGTTCCAGATTTTATGAAAACGTCTCATGCTTTAGAAGACTTTTCTAAACAATTAGAAAATGACGGAATAACGAATCCAGAAATAAATAAAGAGTTGATTTATATCAATCAAGCAGGTGCTAACCTACAAAATAAAGTGAATGGAACAAACTATCATCTTTTAGATAATAAGATAGCAACCATCTATATTCCTGAAAAATGGAAAGAAAACCAGAAATCCATTGAGAATACAGTTGTAGCAGAACAATTTATTGGAACAAACTATACAAAAGAAGAGCTTGCAGTACAAATAATTCCTGATGGGGAAAAAATTTTTTATTTCAATGAGGATGCTGATGATAATCATAAAATGAAAGAGTTTTTACCGATCGCAAGTGTAGCAGATAGTAAAGATAATATTGTTGTTGTGTTAGATACGGACAAAATGATTGAAAACAACCAGTTTTCTTTAGCTAGTAATATAACACATAAGTCTCTTTTTAGTCCTGAAGCGGTAAAGAAAATAAATGAGATGGCTAGCCAGTTGAATGTTTCAATGAATCCAGTAGATGTTTACCAAATTGTGAAATTAAAGATCCAGTCCTTAGAGCACCAAATTCTACTGTCACAAATCTTGCAGAAGATAATTTACAGTATTGTCTTTATACTCATTTATCAATATGTCCAACTTTATATTGCCCTAAAACAGAATGAATATGTGAAGAAAATCATTTTGGGTCTGTCAAAAACATATATAGCAATTTCAAGTCTCAAGTATTTTATGATGACTATTACAATGGTTATCCTATTTACATTTCTTATGACAGGTCAAATAGAGTTGCTATATATTGGTCTTGCTTCTCTGCTGGTTTTGATGTTGTCAATAATCATGAGTTTTAGAAAATTATCTGAAAGCTATACTAAAATTTTAAAAGGAGATGAAACATGACAATTGACCTTTTGAACGTTTCAAAAAGTTTCGGCTCAAAGAAGATCTTTACAGACTTAAATTTAAGATTTGAATCTGGAAAAAGTTATGCATTGATTGGAGGTTCCGGATCTGGTAAAAGCACCCTTCTTAATATTATAGGAAGATTAGAAAAAATTGATAGTGGGAATGTTTTAGTTGATAAACAGGATATTTGGAAGATAAAAGAAAGAACTTTTTTTAAAAATACTGTTGGATATGTATTTCAAAATTATTCTTTAATCGAAAACAAAACAGTATATGATAATTTGAAACTTATCACTAAAGACAAAAAAACAATAACTGATGTACTTGAAAAAGTAGGACTGTCAAGTGACTATTTACATCAAAAAATATATGAATTGTCTGGAGGGCAGGCTCAACGTGTAGCTATTGCTAGAATGTTAATGAAACCACGTAAAATTATCTTAGCAGATGAACCCACAGGAGCTTTAGATGGTGAGATTGGAAAAGAAATTATTCGTTTATTATTAAATGAAAGAGATGAAGACAAATATGTTATTATAGCGACGCATGATCCAGCTGTCTATAATAAAGTTGATGTGATCATTGATATGAAAGATATAGGGGATAATGTATGAAAAAGATAATTTATATTGCTTTGATCTTTGTAGCTGGGTTACTTGCCTTCTTCTTTTTTAGAAAACAAATGATCTCAAAAGAGAATACCAATAAACCAACGTTGGAGTTAACAGTTTTTACGGTTTCTTCTAGTGATACAGAAAAATGGAATAAAGTGAGACAAGTAGAAACAGAAGAGGCCACATACTTCATAACTGTGAAAGAAGTAGCGTCTTCAGAAGAAGTATTTTCAAACATCATTGCAAATGGTGCTGCTTCTGGGTTCGGAGTTCGTGAAGAAGAAGTGAAGCAATTTAATAATAATTTAGGAGACACTATTGAGGACTCTAAGCATAATAAACTCATTGGAATAGAATTTTTTACTTTTTCTAATGCTGACGAGGGATTTGTAGTAGCAAATTTTGACTACGGTAATGAAGAGTTGAATTCTCAGAAAAAAGATATAAAAGTGGTATATAAAAAAATATATGAATCTTTTAAAGAAAAAAGTAAGTGATTGCGATTTATTTGCCTGTTTTGATAGAAAAAAAGTCAATTTATAATCCTAGTATTTTATCTTAATACTCGCGCTTTTTAGTTGATAAAACTTACAAATAGTCCTGAAGAAAACAATGACATTCAGTTTACTTATATGTATCATGTGCATACAAAGTTAGGTCCATCGCATCATCAATTTATGTTTATCAATAATTGAGCAGTTGTTGCATCATTTGATTTTTCAGAGGACCAGTGCAGTTTTTTCTTACAGAATACCTTTCTCATGCCATGGTTTATAATTAATACTCTTCGAAAATCAAATTCAAACTGCTTTAGCGTCGCCTTGATGTACTCAAGTACAGCCTGTGGCTAATTTCCTAGTTTGCTATTTGATTTTCATTGAGTATTAGAGGCAAATAAGCCATTTAAACAGAGTTAGGATTCACCTTCACGACTATAAATCTAGCAAAATTGGCCAGTAGTTTAGACTCTAAAAGGCTACTATTCAAAAACCACACAGTATTTCTTTCGGCTTGATGCTATTCAAGCTTGAAATCACTGTGTGGTTTTATTTTTAATCTAGTTTTTGCTCAGCATCAATTTTTATCTTAAATACTAAACAACTGACCCAATAGATAGGTCACTCCCATGGTTAAAAAACCGATACAAAGGTTACGAATCATAGCTGTTTTAGTTGGGGCTTTCCCAAGTTTGGCACTGGTATAACCTGTAATCAATAGAGAAATCGCAACGATAAAAACAGTAGCAGGGATTCGATAGTCATTTGGAAAGATGGTAATGGAAAGCATTGGTGGTAGACTACCAAGAACAAAAGCAATGAAGCTAGATGCTGCAGCATGCCAAGGATTGGTAAACTCTTCATACTCGATTCCGTATTTTTCTTCAACTAAAGCTTTAAGTGGATTTTTAAGAAAAGCTTTATTGACTAAAAGTTGAGCTGAAGTTTCACACTCACCATTTTGAAGATAAGCAGCATAGAGAGATTTCTTTGCAGCCTCGATATCCTTATCCAAAAGTAATTGCTCACGAGCTACAGCAGCTTCTTCAGTGTCTTTTTGAGTGGATACTGAAACATATTCACCTCCAGCCATAGAGAAGGCACCCGCTAAGATGGCAGCCAAACCTGAAAGAAAGATTATCCAAATATTACTTGTTGCACTGGCAACCCCGATAACAACTCCAGCGATGGAAATGATCCCGTCATTGGCTCCGAGGACACCAGCACGTAGAATATTTAAACGACCAGCGAAGTTTGTATCAATTTCATGTGTAATTTCTGACATATTCTTCTCCTTTATATTCATTATAAAGTATGGGAGAAGTGAAATCAAACTTTTTAAACTTTCTGAAAAAAGTTCTACAATTTTAATAATAGCCATAGCTATTGCTTATGCCAATATATAACAAAGTTGTATTTGTAACTAACTGCCATAGATGATACAATTAATTTAATGAAATCTTTGGAGGTCTGATTATGACTCGTGAATTTAAATTTGAAACTCTTCAATTGCATGCAGGACAAGTGGTAGATGCTACTACCAAGTCTCGTGCTGTACCAATTTATCAAACAACATCTTTTGTATTTGAAGATACACAGGAGGGTGCAGACCTTTTTGCCCTTCAAAAAGCTGGAAATATCTATACTCGTATTACCAATCCAACAACTTCAGCTTTTGAAGAGCGTATTGCAGCACTAGAAGGCGGAGTAGGTGCACTTGCCACAGCTTCTGGGATGGCAGCTCTTACTTATACTATCCTTGGACTTGCTCATGCAGGAGACCACGTGGTTGCAGCTTCAACTATCTACGGTGGGACCTTTAACCTTTTGAAAGAAACCCTTCCTCGTTACGGAATCACCACAACTTTTGTTGATATTGATAATCTAGAAGAAGTAGAGGCAGCGATTAAAGATAATACCAAACTTGTTTTGATTGAAACTTTGGGTAATCCAGTTATCAACATTCCTGATATTGAAAAAATAGCTGAAATTGCTCATAAACATCAGATTCCTTTGGTTTCAGACAATACCTTTGCAACGCCTTATCTTATCAATGTCTTTTCACACGGTGTAGATATCTCGGTTCACTCGGCGACTAAATTTATCGGTGGACACGGTACAACTATTGGCGGTGTCATTGTTGATAGCGGTAAGTTTGACTGGGCTGCTTCAGGGAAATTCCCTCAATTAGTCGATGAAGATCCAAGCTACCACAATATCAGCTATACTCGTGATGTTGGTGCTGCAGCCTTTATCGTTGCTGCTCGCGTGCAATTGCTTCGCGATATGGGAGCTGCCCTTTCACCATTTAACTCATTCTTGCTCCTACAAGGTCTTGAGACACTATCTCTCCGTGTTGAACGTCATGTTCAAAATGCTGAGAAAATCGTTGATTTCCTTGTGAACCATCCAAAAGTTGAAAAAGTCAATTATCCAAAATTAGCTGATAGCCCTTACCATGCCTTGGCGGAGAAATATTTACCAAAAGGTGTTGGTTCAATCTTTACCTTCCATGTTAAAGGTGGAGAAGCAGAAGCTCGTAAAGTGATTGACAACTTGGAAATCTTTTCAAACTTAGCCAATGTAGCAGATGCTAAATCATTGGTGGTTCATCCCGCAACTACAACACATGCTCAGTTGTCAGACTCTGATCTAGAAGCAGCAGGAGTAACTAAAAATCAAATCCGTCTCTCAATCGGTCTTGAAAATGTCGATGATTTGATTGAAGATTTGCGACTAGCTCTTGAAAAAATCTAAAAATAACTAGTTTTTATTGAATTAATCATCCTTCTCACGAATAATAAAGTGAGGAGGATTTTTATGTACAGTATTTCATTTCAAGAAGATTCGCTCTTGCCAAGGGAACGCTTGGTGACAGAAGGAGTAGAGAGTTTGAGCAATCAGGAATTACTAGCCATTTTATTACGAACAGGAACTCGTCAATCTACCGTTTTTGAAATTGCACAGAAAGTATTGTCTCAATTGAACAGTTTAACTGAGTTAAAAAAAATGACCTTGCAAGAACTGCAGAGTTTATCAGGTATCGGTAGAGTGAAGGCTATTGAACTGCAAGCAATGATTGAGCTTGGAAGTCGTATTCACAAACATGAAACCATTGAGGCAGAGAGCATTCTTAGTAGTCAAAGACTGGCTAAAAAGATGCAACAAGAATTGGGAGATAAAAAACAAGAGCACCTAGTGGCGCTCTATCTGAATACACAAAATCAAATTATTCATCAGCAAACCATTTTTATTGGATCTGCTACTAGAAGTATTGCGGAACCAAGAGAAATTCTTCACTATGCCTTAAAGCATATGGCTACATCCGTGATTCTTGTTCATAATCATCCATCTGGTGCTGTTATGCCTAGTAGAAATGATGACCATGTTACGAAACTTGTTAAAGAAGCCTGCGAATTAATGGGTTTGGTCTTATTGGACCATCTCATTGTTTCACATTCCGATTATTTTAGTTACCGTGAGAAGACGGACTTGATATAGGTTTATTTTTTAAATTTTAGGGGACCCTGATCAATCTCTTGTAAAGCATAGGATTCTACTTGAGTCATATCTATGACAGGAAGTGGAGCTAATGTAGGGACTAGCAATTTTTCTTGCACGATAAAATCAACAATAGCATTAAAATCTTTTATTTTATAATACCTTTTTTTATGGATGAGGATATCCCTGTAAAAACCGACCGATGAGCGAAATTTACCTTTTAATTTAGCATCTGTTTTTTTACAAAATGGTTTTGCCTTTTTAGACCACTCTTTGAGTTGCTTTTGTTTTTCTTTTTGAGATAGTTTATCAAGATTCTCTTTATCCTTAGAAAATGCTTGATAGCTTTCGGCTGTTAAAAGTCTGTATAGATTAGAAAGTTGAAAATAAACTTCTATTTCCTTGCTCTTAAGAAAAGTGAAAATATTAGCTTCTAAATCTCTCAAAATATCATGAGTAGAAGGTGTTTTAAGTTCATTCACGATTTAATAACCTATTAGTAGCTTTAGAGTTCATTGACGACATAGTCGAAAAGTGTTTTATCTTTGGGGCGATTTTCAAAGAGAAATTCTGGATGCCATTGAACACCGAGGAAAGGGAAACCATCCGTTGTTGTAACAGCCTCGATAATTCCATCTTTAGGATCATGAGCTACAACCTTTAGATTTGGAGCTAGGTCCTTAATACTCTGATGGTGGAAAGAGTTGATATGGGAGATTTCTCCATAGATATCTCGAAGAATAGTATCAGGCTCGGTGACTAAACGTTGAGTTGTATACTCGGCTGAAGTATCCTGCCAATGGTCTTCAATATCTTGATAAAGAGATCCTCCCATAGCCACATTAAAGAGCTGGGTGCCTCGACAAACAGAAAAAATGGGTTTCTTCTGTTTAATGGCTTCTTTTATAAGAGCTAGCTCAAAAATATCTCTCTGAAGGTGGTAGTCATCGCTATCGATCTTTTTAGGCTCACCATAGAACTTTGGATCGACATTTTGTCCACCAGTTAAAATGAGTTTATCAATCAAGCCAATGTAGTAACTAGCCATTTCTTGATCACCAATTGGTAGGATAATGGGAATTCCCCCAGCTTCCTTGACTCCTTCAACAAAGCCTTTCGCAGCATAGCTCATCATAAGCTCATCATCAGGATGAGCTTTTTCGTTTCCTGTAATCCCAATAACTGGTTTTTTCATAAATGCTTTCGCTTTCTAATCCTCTTTTCTCATGAAATAGAGGAGAGTTTGCAATTCACTAGTTAAATCTACATACTGAGCTACCACATCTTTTGGTAGTTGGAGATGAACGGGTGAAAAGCTTAAAATTCCTTTAATACCTGCTTCGACAAGGAGATTAGCTACTTCTTGTGATTTGACACTCGGAACTGTTAAGATTGCAGTTTTAACATCTGCATTCTTTATTTTATCCTTGATTTGGGAAATTCCATAAATTGGGATTCCATCAGGAGTTTTTGTCCCAACTTCAGGATGATCATCCAAATCAAAAGCCATAATGATTTTCATTTTGTTTCGTTCGTGGAAACGGTAGTGAAGGAGAGCGTGCCCCATATTACCAATACCCACCAACATAACATTTGTAATAGAATTATCATTTAGAAGATCAGCAAAAAACGTCATTAGTTTTTTGACATCGTAGCCAAATCCACGGCGACCAAGTTCACCAAAGTAGGAAAAATCTCGTCTAACAGTAGCAGAGTCAATACCAATGGCCTCGGCAATTTGTTTTGAGTTGGCTCTTTCAATTTTTTCTGCATGAAATCTTTTAAAGATACGATAATAAAGAGAAAGTCTCTTTGCTGTTGCTTTTGGAATAGCAGACTGTTTTTCTTTCACAAAATCACAACCTTTCTAAATACTATTTTATAGAAAGATTGTGAAAAAATCAACAAAAACAAGAAAAAACTAAGAAAAATCTTAGCTTATCTTCGTAAAATCATAGTGAGATAGAAAACGATAGAGATTTCCCAGAAGCCCCTGATAGATTTCTTTTTCATTATAGGTCAGAGAAGTAATGACAGTAGTATCTGGAAGAGTCACACAACCTGAAAGTGATAGCATGAGTGCTTCATAATCTTCGTATTCTAAAACGCGATCGACTTGATAGGTGTCTTTGTAAGTTAATCGAAACATAATTGCCTTCTATCTTTCGCTTTTAGTAAAGACATCACGTTCAACAAGACTATCCATCAAGAAGTAAAATTTCTCTTGGTGGATATGAGTTTCTTCTGACTTAAAGATATCGACTAAACGTAGACCAAATTTATCAGTGATGTTGATTTTTGCACCTGTTAAGTCTTTGTTGATGATAATCTTAAGTTGGAAACCTTCCCCACTATTTGGAACTTTTTCAAGAAGACGTGTTAGTTCATAGTTACCAACCTTAGTTTCAAAAAAAGTGTTATCTTTTAGAGTGAACTTTTTGACGGTTGGGCTAAGTGTGTAATCATAACGGCAATTTTTAAGACTAATGGTTTTTTCGAATGCCATTGAGTTAACCTCCAATGATTTCTTTTAGAGTTTGTGCGAGAGTGATTATTTCTTGCTCTGTATTTTGAGGTGAAATGCTGACGCGAACGGATTCGTGTAAGCGAGGAGAGTCTTCACCGTAGAAAGCCTGAAGAACATGACTAACCTGAACGACACCTGCAGTACAAGCAGAGCCAGTTGAAATAGAAATACCTTCAAGATCTAGACGAAGGAGTAGTAGATCATTACGTTGACCTGGGAATCCAATATTAAGGACATAAGGTAGCTGGTCTTTCCCTTGATTGAGATAATAGTCTGTGTCAGCCATTTCCTTTAAGAATGTTTCTTTTAGTTTTTGAACCTTTTTAAAGTTTTGTTCTTGGTTTTCAAGATCATCCTTTAGAGCTGCTACCATTCCCACAATGGCAGGAAGATTTTCTGTTCCTGCTCTTTTTTTCTGCTCTTGATCGCCACCATGAAGGTAGGAGTCAAAATCTGTAGATGCAGCATAGAGAAAACCAACTCCTTTTGGACCATAAAATTTGTGTGCAGAAGCGCTAAGAAAATCAATTCCCAATTTTTCGGGAAGAATCTCAAATTTACCAACTGCCTGAACCGCATCGACATGATAGACGGCTGGATGATTTTTTAGAACTTCACCAATTTTAGCAATAGGTAAAAGTGTACCAGTTTCATTGTTTGCAAACATAGTAGAAACAAGAATGGTATCTTCACGCAGTGCATTTTTGACTTGGTCTGCAGTGATTTCTTGATGTTCAGGATGTAAAATAGTCACTTCAAAACCGAAATTTTCAACCAAGTATTTGATGGGTTCTAGAACAGCATGGTGCTCAATCGCAGTAGTGATAATGTGCTTTCCACGATTTTGATGGCGAAGGCAGTAGCCGATGATAGCAGTATTATTGCTTTCAGTACCACCAGTGGTAAAAAATATATGTTGTGGCTTTGTTCCTAGTAAACTTGCAAGTTCTTGACGAGCTTCTCGTAATAGTTTACCTGCTTGGCGCCCATGGCCATGAATACTAGAAGGGTTGCCATAAGTTTCTTGCATGACTTGAGTCATTGCTGAGATAGCTACTGAAGACATCGGAGTCGTTGCAGCATTATCCAAATAAATCAAAAACTCACCTAATTTCTATTTAAATAGTGGACTAACTGGTTTTCTTTCATGAATACGAACCATAGCATCACCAATCAATTCACTAGCAGTGATGTATTGTACGTTTTTAGGTTTTCTACTTTCTGTCACAACAGAATCTGTAACCAAGATCTCCTTGATATTTGTTGCATCTAATAACTCTGCAGCACCGTTAACGAATAGTCCATGACTTGAAACTGCATAGATTTCAGTTGCGCCGTCACGTTCTAAGATTTTAGCAGCTTCAGAGAAGGTACGGCCAGTATTCAGAATGTCATCGATTAAGATTGCTTTCTTACCTTCAACCTCCCCAATAATGTAACCTTGGCTACGTTCAGAATCATCTTGTGCATAATCAATGATAGCAATCGGAGCATCTAGGTATTCTGCAAGACTACGAGCACGTTTTACACCAGAGTTTTTAGGACTAACAACAACCACATCTGAACCAGTCAAACCTTTATCGCAGTAATGTTTTGCAAAAAGTGGAATTGTATAGAGGTTATCTACAGGAATGTCAAAGAATCCTTGAACCTGAACGGCATGGAGGTCAAGAGTCAATACACGACTAACTCCAGCTTTCACCAACATATTTGCAACCAGTTTTGCAGTAAGTGGTTCGCGTGAAGAAGCGATACGATCTTGGCGAGCGTAGCCGAAGTATGGAAGTACAACGTTAATGGTATTAGCACTAGCGCGAACACAAGCATCAACCATAATCAAGAGTTCCATCAAGTGGTTATTTACTGGATAACTAGTTGATTGGATGATATAAACATCATATCCACGAACACTTTCTTCGATGTTAACTTGGATTTCACCATCTGAAAATTGGCGTGAAGATACTTTTCCAAGTGGAACACCTGCAGCATCTGCGATTCTTTGAGCAATTTCCTGGTTGGAAGATAGTGCGAAAAGTTTCATGTTTTTTGTATCTGACATCGATAAACCGTCCTCTTTAAACTAAGTGAATCGCTGTAGTGAAACACTTTTAGTGATAAATGCTCTCTACAACAGATTCTATTATTTTTCATCCCTTTTATTTTATCAAAAAAAGAAGATTATTTCAGTATTTTTTCATATTTTCTATAAAACGAACCAATTTTGAAGGAGCTTTTTTGTAATGGATTTCATTGGCTTGTAAAAATTCTTGGAAATCAAGACTACCTTGGTTGCCATCTTCCACTTCTAATTCAAGCTCATAGTCAACAATATCAAAGTATTGGCTTTGATCAAGTGCCATGAGTCCGATAGGAGTTTGCTTTTCGTAGCGAACAGTAGTTAGGCAACCTAAAACTACCCAACCACTGGTTGAAAGTCCACGGCTAGTCAATTCGTCAAGAATCATTCCTTGCGGAAGTTTACATTCTTTAAGACAATGGTTTGCTTCCTCGAGGCTTAGATCTTGATTGTACTCCATATTTCCAACTTTTTGTGGGATTTTTATGGTCAATTCAGCGCTATTTTCAAAAGTACGAATGCGCATAGCGATTTTATGTTTGCGAAGGTAAAAATCTGGCGTGTCTAGGTAGTAATTTTTTTGTGTAATAGGTGTGACTCCTGAAAAGTGATCCTGCAATCTTTGATATTCATCCTTGTTTAGAAGTGTTTTCATTTCAATTTCTAAATGTTTCATTTTTTTTACTTTTTCCTTATCTTTGAAAGCGATTGTATGGTATAATAAGCATTGTATTTATTGTATAAGATTTTTCCTAGAAAATCAAAAACTAGATAAATCGAAGTGTATAGAGAATTGGATGAAAAAGATATATGATTACAGAATGGGAAGAATTTTTAGATCCTTACATTCAGGCTGTCGGAGAGCTGAAGATAAAACTCCGAGGTATTCGAAAACAATACCGCAAACAAAATAAACATTCTCCAATTGAGTTTGTAACTGGTCGAGTCAAACCGATCGAAAGTATAAAAGAAAAAATGGCTCGTCGAGGGATTGGATACGATACGTTGGAACAGGACTTGCAAGATATTGCAGGTTTACGCGTCATGGTTCAATTTGTAGATGACGTGAGCGAGGTTGTTGCCATCCTTCGTAAGAGGCAAGACATGAGAGTGGTACAAGAACGTGACTACATTACTCATCGAAAGGCTTCAGGCTATCGTTCTTACCATTTGATTATTGAGTATACAGTTGATACGATCAATGGGGCAAGAACGATTCTGGTGGAGATTCAGATTCGTACTTTGGCTATGAATTTCTGGGCTACCATCGAGCATTCTCTCAATTATAAATATCAAGGGGATTTTCCAGAAGAAATTAAGAAACGCTTGGAAATCACAGCAAGAATCTCTCACCAATTGGATGAAGAAATGAGTAAAATTCGTGATGATATCCAGGAAGCACAGGCACTCTTTGATCCATTGCATAGAAAGTTAAATGACGGGGTAGGTAATAGTGACGATACCGATGAAGAATACAGGTAAACGAATTGATCTAATCGCTAATCGCAAACCTCAAAGTCAAAGAGTCTTATATGAATTAAGAGATCGACTAAAAAAGAATAACTTTATATTAAATGATAAACATCCCGATATCGTGATTTCCATAGGTGGGGATGGGATGCTTTTGTCTGCTTTTCACAAGTATGAAGACCAGCTGGATAAGGTTCGCTTCGTTGGTGTTCACACAGGTCATTTAGGCTTCTATACGGATTACCGTGATTTTGAACTAGATCAATTGCTTACTAATTTACAGTTGGATACTGGGGCTCGTGTGTCTTACCCACTGTTAAATGTAAAGATATTTTTGGAAAATGGAGAAGTGAAAATTTTCCGTGCTTTGAATGAGGCTAGCATTCGGAGAGCTGATAGGACCATGGTTGCCGATATTATCATTAACCAAGTGCCATTTGAACGTTTTAGAGGAGATGGCCTGACGGTATCGACGCCAACTGGGAGTACAGCCTATAATAAATCTCTTGGTGGAGCTGTTTTGCACCCTACTATTGAGGCCCTACAATTGACAGAAATTGCGAGTCTTAACAATCGTGTCTACCGGACCTTAGGTTCTTCTATTATTGTGCCTAAGAAGGATAAGATAGAATTGATACCAACTCGTAATGACTATCATACGATTTCTGTTGACAATAGCATTTATTCTTACCGTAATATTGAAAGAATAGAATACCAGATAGACCATCATAAGATTCATTTTGTAGCAACACCAAGCCATACTAGTTTTTGGAATCGTGTCAAAGATGCCTTTATTGGTGAGGTGGATGAATGAGGTTTGAATTTATTGCTGACGAACACGTCAAGGTAAAGACATTTTTGAAAAAGCATGAAGTCTCTAAAGGATTGCTTGCCAAAATCAAGTTTCGAGGTGGAGATATTCGCGTAAACGGTCATCCACAAAATGCAACCTATCTCTTAGATATAGGGGATGTGGTTGTCATCGACATTCCTCCTGAGGAAGGTTTTGAGACACTGGAAGCAATTGATTATCCACTGGATATTCTGTTTGAAGATGATCATTTCTTAATCCTAAACAAACCCTTTGGTGTGGCCTCGATTCCTAGTGTCAATCATTCCAATACCATCGCTAATTTTATCAAGGGCTACTATGTGAAACAGAACTATGAAAATCAGCAGGTTCACATTGTAACCAGACTAGATCGCGATACTTCGGGTCTCATGCTTTTTGCTAAACATGGTTATTCTCATGCTAGACTAGACAAGCAGTTGCAAAAGAAAGCCATTGAAAAGCGCTATTTTGCTCTGGTTAAAGGAGATGGGGTTCTGGAACCTCAAGGTGAAATTATTGCCCCGATTGCCCGTGACGAAGATTCGATCATCACTAGACGAGTTGCAAAAGGTGGTAAGTATGCCCATACTTCCTATCGTATAGTGGAGTCTTATGGCAATATTCATCTAGTTGATATTCGACTGCATACAGGAAGGACACACCAGATTCGTGTCCATTTCTCCCATATCGGATTCCCTTTGCTTGGTGATGACCTATATGGTGGTAGTCTTGAACATGGCATAGAGCGTCAAGCTCTGCATTGCCATAACTTATCGTTTTATCATCCTTTTCTTGAAGAGCAGTTGGAGATGGAAAGTCCACTGCCGGATGATTTTAACACCCTTATTACCCAGTTATCAAATAATAATTTATCTTAAAAGGAGTAAAAACTCATGGAAGTTTTTGAAAGTTTAAAAGCCAACCTAGTTGGTAAAAATGCACGTATTGTCTTGCCTGAAGGTGAAGAACCACGTATTCTTCAAGCTACAAAACGCATCGTAAAAGAAACAGAAGTTATTCCCGTTTTGCTAGGAAATCCTGACAAAATTAAAATCTATCTTGAAATCGAAGGAATTATGGATGGTTATGAAGTGATTGACCCTGCACATTATCCTCAATTTGAAGAAATGGTAGCATCACTTGTAGAACGTCGTAAAGGAAAAATGACTGAAGATGAAGCACGCGAAATCTTGGTTAATGACGTAAACTATTTTGGTGTTATGTTGGTTTACATGGGCTTGGTAGATGGAATGGTTTCAGGAGCTATTCACTCTACTGCGGCAACTGTTCGCCCAGCCCTTCAAATCATTAAAACTCGTCCTAATGTTAGCCGAACTTCAGGTGCCTTCCTCATGGTTCGTGGTACCGAACGTTACCTCTTTGGTGACTGTGCCATCAATATCAATCCTGATGCTGAAGCTTTGGCAGAAATTGCGATTAACTCTGCTATCACAGCTAAGATGTTCGGTATCGAACCAAAAATTGCTATGCTGAGCTATTCAACTAAAGGTTCTGGTTTTGGTGAAAGCGTTGATAAAGTTGTTGAAGCGACTAAGATTGCTCATGATCTTCGTCCTGACCTTGAAATTGATGGTGAATTGCAATTTGATGCTGCCTTCGTTCCAGAAACAGCTGCTCTCAAGGCGCCAGGAAGCAAGGTTGCTGGACAAGCAAACGTCTTTATCTTCCCAGGTATCGAAGCAGGAAATATTGGCTACAAGATGGCAGAACGTCTCGGTGGCTTTGCAGCAGTTGGTCCAGTATTGCAAGGTTTGAACAAACCAGTTAATGACCTTTCTCGTGGATGTAACTCAGATGACGTCTTCAAACTTACTCTAATCACAGCAGCACAAGCTGTACACCAATAAAATACAAGATAGCTCCTTTTCTGTTAAAGGAGCTTTTCGTTGAATTTCAAATCTAAAGATGATAAAATGTATTTACAAATCATCTTTACAAAGAGGTATTAATCATGGCAAGTACTCAACCTGTTAATTTTCGAGCAGATTCGACTTTTTACCAACAAACGAAAGAAATCTTAGCTGATGAAAAGTTAACTCTATCAGATATTTTTAATGCTGCACTTCGTAAAATTGCGACAGGTGCAGTTGATCCTAAAGAGTTCGTATTTAGTGATTTACAAGAGACTCAATATCAGGTTGCTTTTGAAGACTTGAAAAAGGAAATCTTGATGGGACATCAAGAAATTGAGCAAGGTAAACTAACGTCTTTGGCAGATGTAAGAAAGGAATTTGGACTTGACTAATCATAAGCGTTACCATGTTTCTCTTACGGATCAAGCTAAGAAAGACTTGAGAGAAATACATGATTATATTGTACTGAATTTTTACAGCCAGCAATCTGCCGATAGTAAACTAGACCTTATTCTAACGGCACTAGAAACTTTAGAAACCTTTCCAGAAGCATGTCCTTTGGTTTCAAGTCGAGGTTATGGTGAATTAACAGATGACGGAAAACGTTATCGATATATGCCAATTGAAAATTACTTAGCTTTTTATTATATCGACAAATATGAGGTTTATGTCTCCAGAATTTTAAATTCCAAGCAGAATTGGGCTAAGCTATTCAATAAGTAGAGGTAAAATTTTTTAAATTTTTTTGAATCATTTAGTCCCACTATTTGTCCCCCCAAGAAAGGAAGTTTTTAAAATTGAAATACATATTTCTATTATTCGACCTCGATCACACCTTACTCGATTTTGATGCTGCTGAGGATATAGCTCTGACGCAACTCTTAGAAGAAGAAGGAGTTGAGGATATCCAAACTTACAAAGATTATTATGTGCCCATGAACAAAGCCCTTTGGAAGGATTTGGAACAGAAAAAAATTACAAAGGCTGAGTTAATTAACACTCGTTTTGAAAAATTGTTTGCTCATTTTGGTATTGAAAAAGATGGGTCCTACTTAGCAGAGCGCTACCAGTTTTTCCTTTCAAAACAGGGGCAGACTTACCTAGGTGTGGAAGATTTATTAAAAAATTTGATAAAACAAGGCTATGAGCTCTATGCTGCGACAAATGGAATTACCTATATTCAGACAGGTCGTTTGGAACAATCTGGTATTAAACCGTACTTCAAGGAGATTTTCATCTCAGAGCAACTCCATACTCAAAAACCAGATGCTGAATTTTATGAGAAAATTGGAGCTCGAATCCCTAACTTTGATAAAAATCATGCCCTTATGATTGGTGATTCCTTATCAGCTGATATTCAGGGGGGAAATAATGCTGGCATCGATACCATCTGGTACAATCCTCATCATATGGAAAATAAGACTCAAGCCCAGCCAACTTATGAAGTTCATTCTTACAAAGATTTGCTGAATTGTTTGGGGGAACTTTAAAAATCACAAAATATAAAAGGTTCTGGAAAACATGATTCATGGAGTGCAAGAAATTTTGATAATATTTTGAAAACGTTTTATTTTTTGATATAATAAATCATACAAGGATATAATGGCAAGAATATTGTGATTGTCATCTACCGTTAAGTTGTATATGGATATCAAATTGGTAGTACAGTTAATCAAGTAGGTATTGAAAAAGAAGCATCTAAACTAGTCAATAAATTATCTATTCATCTGTTTGAACGTCTTAAATTGGTATAAAAAAGCTATATAGGAGCAAATCAGTATGATATTAAAAAGTAATAAAAGAAACATAAACTTCATGTTGATGTTAATAAGTGCTTGTTGCTGCCTTATTTGTCTAAGTGCCTGTCAGTCAAATAAGGTAAATTCGGTAGATGATTATAAAATGGCTATCTGGGATAGCGATAAAATAGCTGTCTTTGATGATTATGATTTAAATGAGTTCAAGGTTAATATATCTAGAAAAGAGAAATTTATCTATTGGGCAGAAAGTTTTTCGGAAGCAGGATCCTATTCAACTGCAAAAACAAAAGATACCTCAGGTCTAAAAAGATATGTCTCTAGAATTAATAAGGAAAATTTAAGTGAAACGTTTAAATTAGCAGAAGGAAATGATGCATACGCATCTATAACAGATGGGGATTATTTATATGCAACTGCTGTCTTTACAGATAGAATTGAATTTTATAAATATGATAATAATTTAGAGGTTATTACTAATGTTACCGTGAAAAATGATGGTCAGTTAAATGCCAGTCAACAGTTTGTTATTGTAGATAATTATTTATACTTACTTGTAACCACATTGGATTTATCAACCCAAGTTCCTAATACGGAAATTTGGAAAATGGATAAAGAGTTCAACATCGTGGAAAAATATAATCTTGACGAAACATCAGCATATATGAGAATGGTTAATGTAGATGATGTCTTGTATATTGTGGAAGCACTTAGTGGGCGCAATTCTGATGGAGAATATAAGTCGGGAAATAAAATAATGGTTTTTGATTTAAAGAGTCAGAGCAAGAATTATATCGATATTCCTGATAAGTATCCAACAAATATTCACTATGATGCTAAAAATAATCAATTGATTATAGAGAATGAGGGATTATATAATGGCGAATTTTCCTTTACTACAGTCAATCTAGACAATTTAGAAGAAGATATTATTCATCTGGAAGGCTTTAGTACAGAGCAATATATTGCACCGTATTTTACATTTAAAGACAACATCTATTATTTTTTATTTAATGATTCTCTGGTTAAATATGATATTGTTGATAAGAAACAAACAGTTATCAATCTAGAAAATTATAAGATAAAAGATGCACATTATTTGATTGTTAAATAGTTTATTTATTGGGTGAAAGTCAAATAATAGAAATTTAATCTTTAAGATGTGCTTAAGTATAGTTTTAGTAATCTCTCCTTATCTCTGGCTAAGGGGAGATTTAATCTAGTTTGTTGTCAGCATAGATTTAGAAGGTATTTGAAAAGTCCTGCAAGGAAAAGATTTGAAAGATATCATGATAGTTTTTTTTATAATGATCAGTTATCTTTCTGAGTATTCTGAACAATAGATTCTTTGCAAAACCTTGTAAAATATTTAGAACTTTTTAAAAGTAGATAGGAGTCTTGAAATTATGGGCACATGGGATGCAACGATTTTTGGAAATGACACCTCCTTAGATATTAAAGAAGAATTCTTCGAGAGATACAATCAAGGAGAAGATGCAAATACAATTAAAAATGACTTGACGTCGGATTTGTACGATGACGATATGTATGATGTCTTGTTCGCCTTAGCACACTGTTTATGGGAAGTTGGGCAATTAGATGACGAATTCTTGCTTGAAATTAAAGAAATCATTCTCAACAAAGAGGATTTAGAACTTGCCCAAGAATTGGGGGCAGATAGTGAATTTTTAGAACAAAGAAGTGAAAATCTAGAAAAGTTTTTAGAAAAAATTAGTGTAAAAAAAGAAAATCCCAAAAAGAGAATTGCTCCGCCTGTTCCTATAGAAAGCAAATATAGGAACGGTGCTGTGATGGTTTTTCAGTATGAAGATGGCATGTATGGTGCTTTGATAGCGGTAGATGGAGCTTTCTTTGATAAGGAAACCTATTATGCTTATCTGCAGACTGATATTAAAATGACCACAAAACCCACTATGGAAGATGTGCGATCAGCACGAATTCTCGATCCAAGTTTTCATAGTGCAGAATACAATTCATTTCGTGATTCTAAGTATTACTACTCTTTTGTAAATTGTATTTCAGGTTATTTAAAAAGTACAGCAACTAAAAAATTTGAAAAATACAATGATAGTGTTTTTGAAATAATAGGCTATCTTTCAGATTGGGGGAGTTGCTGTAGCGCGGCTTCTGGAGGATTTGATTTCTATAAACAAAAATCAAGTGATGAGTTTAAGATAAGCGTTGTAAAGGAATTGAATAAAAGATTTGATGAAAAACTTAATACTCGAACAGAATTGATTATTGATGAAATCGACAAAGAATTTATCCTTTCTAACACGAGAAAAGGTGGTGAATAAAGGCTCTTTAGTATAAATTCTCTATAAAACTTCTCAAATCTCAATAGATACTTTTTAAAGTGGTTTAGACAGCCACTTTTTGCTATAATAGAGGCAGTATTAAGGAAGGAGTCGGCTATGGAACACTCATCTTGGCATGCTTTGATTAAAGAGCAATTACCTGAAGGTTATTTTGGAAAAATCAATCACTTTATGGAGCAGGTTTATGCTCAAGGAACTGTTTATCCGCCTAAGGAAAAGGTTTTTCAGGCTCTTTTGACGACTCCTCTGGAAGAGGTTAAAGTGGTAATTCTAGGCCAAGATCCCTATCATGGGCCTGGTCAAGCTCAGGGCTTGAGTTTTTCAGTTCCAGATTCTATTCCAGCACCTCCTTCTTTGCAAAATATTTTAAAAGAACTTGCGGATGATATTGGGGTAAAACCGTCTCATGACTTGACCTCTTGGGCGGAGCAGGGTGTTTTGCTTCTCAATGCTTGCTTGACTGTCCCTGCTGGGCAGGCTAATGGTCATGCTGGTCAGATTTGGGAGCCATTCACGGATGCAGTGATTAAGGTTGTCAATAATTTAGATAGACCTGTGGTTTTTGTACTCTGGGGTGCTTATGCACGTAAGAAGAAGTCCTTAGTTAAAAATCCTCAGCACTTGATTATCGAATCAGCCCACCCAAGTCCTCTTTCTGTTTACAGAGGATTTTGGGGCTCCAAGCCTTTTTCCAAGGCCAATGCATTCTTAAAAGAAACAGGACAAAAGCCAATCGATTGGCTTAGATAAGGAGAGAATATGCCTCAGCTAGCGACAATTTGCTACATTGATAATGGAAAAGAATTGCTCATGCTTCATCGCAATAAAAAGCCTAATGATGTCCATGAAGGAAAATGGATCGGTGTAGGTGGAAAGTTAGAGCGTGGAGAAACTCCACAAGAATGTGCTGCTCGTGAGATTTTAGAAGAAACTGGTCTAAAAGCAAAACCAGTATTAAAAGGAGTGATCACCTTTCCAGAGTTTACACCGGACTTGGACTGGTACACCTACGTCTTTAAGGTGACAGAGTTTGAGGGTGAATTGATTGACTGCAACGAAGGGACCTTAGAATGGGTTCCTTACGATGAAGTTTTAAGCAAACCGACTTGGGAAGGTGACCATACCTTTGTCGAGTGGCTTTTAGAAGATAAACCCTTCTTTTCAGCCAAGTTTGTCTATGATGGTGATAAGTTATTGGATACCCAAGTGGATTTCTACGAATAAAGGAGTATTGTTATGTTAGTAATCAAAAACGGCCGTGTGATAGATCCAAAGTCTGGTTTGGATCAAGTTTGTGATGTTTTGGTTGATGAAGGGAAAATCATTCAAATCGCTCCTGAAATCCAGGAAGAAGGTGCTCAAGTAATAGAGGCTACTGGTCTTGTAGTTGCGCCTGGTTTGGTGGATATCCATGTCCATTTCCGTGAACCTGGTCAGACTCATAAAGAAGACATTCATACAGGTGCTTTAGCAGCCGCAGCAGGTGGTTTTACAACTGTCGTTATGATGGCTAATACCAATCCAACTATCTCAGATGTTGAGACTTTAGAGGAAGTTCTTCAATCTGCAGCTAAGGAAAAGATTAACGTTAAGTCTGTAGCTACAATTACCAAAAATTTTAATGGTCAAGACTTAACTGATTTTAAAGCCCTTTTAGAAGCAGGGGCAGTTGGTTTTTCTGATGACGGGATTCCTCTTGAAAGTAGTAAAGTTGTCAAGGAAGCCATGGAAGAAGCGAAAAAACTAAATACTTTTATTAGTCTTCATGAAGAAGATCCTGGCTTAAATGGTACGCTTGGTTTTAACGAAAATATCGCAAAAGAACATTTCCATATCTGCGGTGCAACAGGAGTTGCAGAGTACGCTATGATTGCTCGTGATGTCATGATTGCCTATGCAACCAAGGCTCATGTTCATATCCAGCATTTGTCTAAAGAAGAAAGTGTCAAAGTTGTTGAGTTTGCTCAAAATATGGGAGCAAATGTAACTGCAGAAGTAGCTCCACAGCATTTTTCTAAGACTGAAACGCTTCTATTGACTAAAGGAAGTAACGCTAAGATGAATCCTCCTCTTCGTTTGGAATCAGACCGTCGCGCCGTCATTGAAGGTTTAAAATCTGGAGTCATTTCTGTCATTGCTACTGACCACGCGCCTCACCATGCTGACGAAAAAAATGTTGAGGATATTACCAAAGCGCCATCAGGTATGACTGGTTTGGAAACTTCTTTGTCACTAGGTTTAACCTACTTGGTTGAAGCTGGCGAGTTGAGTTTAATGCAATTGCTAGAAAAAATGACCTACAATCCAGCAAAACTGTATAATTTTGAAGCAGGTTATCTAACTGAAAACGGGCCAGCTGATATTACGATTTTCGATGATAAAGCGGATCGAGTTGTATATACACATTTTGCTTCTAAAGCAGCTAATTCACCATTCATTGGTGAACAATTAAAAGGGCAGGTCAAATATACTATCTGTAAGGGACAAATCGTTTATCAAGCAGATTAGGAGCTTGAGGATGAATTATTTTCGTAAACTTAGAAATCGAAAACGAAATGCTTGCCATGGAGTATTTTGTCCAGCAGCTAACCGTGCTAAAATTCAGTATGAAACCAAGGAAAAAGCTGATCACGCCGTAGGCTATGATAATGGTGGATTGGTTAGAAGCTATTATTGCGCCTCATGTAATTGTTGGCACACGACATCAAAAGCTAGTAATCCACCCTTGAGCTTGAGAAAATACGGCTTAAAGCTTTTTGGCTTGGATGAAAAGGAGTAGAAAGAGTAGGTATGCATACAACAGAAACTATTAAAGATAAAATCATCTTATTTTTAAAAATTTTCTTTCCTATTTTAATTTATCAATTCGCTAATTTTTCCGCATCTTTTGTAGATACCACGATGACAGGGCAATATAATACACTGGATTTAGCGGGTGTTTCAATTGCAACTAGTTTGTGGAATCCTTTCTTTACCTTCCTGACAGGGATTGTCTCAGCCTTAGTCCCTATTATTGGTCACCATTTGGGACAAGGAAAAAAGAAAGAAGTTTCTTCGGATTTTTATCAATTTCTTTATTTGGCTTTAGCCTTATCTATCCTACTTTTTGGCTTGGTTTTCTTTTTAGCACCAATTGTCTTACAATTCATGGGGCTGGAAGTGGCTGTATCCAGTGTTGCCATACGTTATCTGTGGCTCTTAGCAATCGGTATTATTCCTCTCTTACTTTTTAGTGTTATTCGTTCGCTACTTGATACGCTAGGACTGACAAAATTGTCTATGTATCTCATGCTTCTTTTACTTCCTTTAAATAGTGGATTTAACTATTTACTAATATACGGAGCTTTTGGTTTTCCTGAGTTAGGAGGTGTAGGAGCAGGTCTGGGAACTTCCCTTGCCTACTGGGCTTTGTTGCTGATTTCGGTTTTGGTCTTGTTAAAGCATAAAAAGCTCAAGGGATATCAACTCCAAAGACCTATGCCCCTACAAATCAAAAAAATCAAGGAAGCTATTTATCTTGGTCTACCAATAGGTGGAACTGTATTTGCAGAAGTTGCTATTTTTTCAGCCGTCGGCTTGATTATGGCGAAGTTTTCATCATTGATAATAGCTAGTCATCAGTCTGCCATGAACTTTTCATCTCTCATGTACGCTTTTCCTATGAGCATTTCAACAGCAATGGCTATTGTGATTTCTTTTGAGGTAGGAGCTAAACGGTTAGACGATGCAAAACAGTATATCCATATTGGTCGTTTAACAGCTATGGTCTTTGCAGTTTTAACACTTAGTTTCCTTTATATTTATCGTGAGAATGTTGCTAGTCTCTATGGTCAAGATCCAGAATTTATCCAACTAACAGCTTCTTTTATGACCTATAGCTTGTTTTTCCAGTTAGCTGATACCTTTGCGGCACCTTTGCAAGGGATTTTAAGAGGTTACAAGGATACGATTGTTCCTTTTTGCCTTGGTCTTCTTGGATACTGGGGTGTAGGGATTCCGCTTGGCTTATATCTTGATTATTCGACTAGTTTAGGTGCGTACTCCTATTGGATTGCTCTTATCATTAGTTTAATGGTAAGTGGAATTCTTTATCAGTGGCGTTTACAAGTTATTATGAAAAGATTCAAATAATTTGTTGAAAAATGATGAAAAAACAGCTTGTGAAATTTGTATTTTATATAAAGAAAAGTCTTGATTTTACTGACTTTTCTTTTTTTATATTGTGAAAAATTGCAAGCATATTTTTTGACACTAATTAACCTATAAAGTAAAATAGAACTATAAGAATTTAAACTTAGAAAGGCAAGATTATGTCAACTTTAGATAAAAATCTTTTGCTTGAGATGTTCCGTAAGATGGAAGAAATTCGTCGTATGGACTTAAAAATTGCTCAATTAGTAAAAAAAGGAAAAGTGCCAGGAATGACGCACTTTTCTGTTGGTGAGGAAGCTGCTAACGTCGGGGCTATGTTAGCTCTAAACGCAGATGACCTGATCACTTCAAATCACCGTGGTCACGGTCAAGCCATCGCTAAAGGTATTGACCTTAATGGTATGATGGCTGAAATCCTAGGTAAATATACTGGAACTTGTAAAGGTAAAGGCGGGTCTATGCATATCGCTGACCTTGATGCAGGTAACCTTGGTGCCAACGGTATTGTAGGTGGTGGTATGGGAATCGCAGTAGGTGCTGCCCTTACTCAACAAATGAAAAACACTGGTAAAATCGTTGTCTGCTTCTTTGGTGACGGTGCAACAAACGAAGGTGTCTTCCACGAAGCGGTGAATATGGCTTCAATCTGGAATCTTCCTGTTATTTTCTACTGTATCAATAACGGATATGGAATCTCTGCTGATATTAAGAAAATGACAAATGTTCAACATATTCATGAACGTAGTGCTGCTTACGGTATTCCTGGTATGTTTATTCCTGACGGAAACAATGTAATTGATGTATACGAAGGATTTAAAAAAGCGGTAGAGCACGTTCGCTCTGGTAAAGGTCCTGTCTTGATTGAAAGTGTAACCTACCGTTGGCTTGGTCACTCATCATCTGACCCTGGTAAATATCGTACACGTGAAGAAGTAGAAGAGTGGAAGCAAAAAGATCCAATCGAAAACCTTCGCAAGTACCTTGTTGAAAATAAGATTGCTAACGAAGAAGAACTTGAAGAAATTCAAGCACAAGTTAAGGAAGCAGTGGAGGCATCTGTTAAATTTGCAGAAGAAAGTCCATTCCCTCCACTAGAATCAGCATTTGAAGATATTTACGCAGACTAAGGAGAAGTAGAGAAAATATGGAAACTAAATTAATGTCTTTCCGCGATACCATTATCCTTGCAATGTCTGAGGAAATGCGTCGTGATGAAAATGTGCTTTTGATGGGTGAAGATGTCGGAGTTTTCGGTGGAGACTTCGGTACTTCAGTAGGTATGCTTGAAGAATTTGGTCCAGAACGTGTTCGTGACTGTCCGATTTCTGAAGCTGCAATTTCTGGTGCAGCTGCTGGTGCTGCAATGACTGGACTTCGTCCAATCGTAGATATGACTTTTATGGACTTTTCTGTAATTGCCATGGATGCTATCGTTAACCAAGCCGCTAAAACTCGTTATATGTTTGGTGGAAAAGGTCAAGTACCAATGACAATCCGCTGTGCAGCTGGTAATGGTGTAGGTTCTGCAGCACAACACTCACAATCATTAGAAACATGGTTTACGCATATCCCAGGATTGAAGGTTGTAGCTCCAGGTACACCAGCTGATATGAAGGGACTTCTCAAGTCTTCTATTCGCGATAACAACCCTGTTATCATTCTTGAATACAAATCAGAATTCAACCAAAAAGGTGAGGTTCCTGTTGATCCAGACTATACTATCCCACTTGGTGTCGGAGAAATCAAACGCGAAGGTACTGATGTAACAGTAGTAACCTACGGTAAAATGCTTCGTCGTGTCATGCAAGCAGCTGAAGAATTGGCTGAAGAAGGGATTTCAGTAGAAGTGGTAGATCCACGTACTTTGGTTCCACTTGATAAAGACATCATTATTAATTCAGTTAAGAAGACTGGAAAAGTAGTTCTTGTCAACGATGCCCACAAGACAAGTGGTTTTATCGGTGAAATTTCAGCTATTATCTCAGAATCTGAAGCATTTGACTACTTGGATGCGCCAATTCGCCGTTGTGCAGGTGAGGATGTACCAATGCCTTATGCACAAAATCTAGAAAATGCAATGATTCCGACAGTTGAAAGCATCAAAGATGCCATCCGTAAAACATATAATAAACAATAATACATAAAATAAATTATGTAAAAAATTAATTAGACGAGAAGCTTTGTATCTTTTAGGTGCAGAGTCCTCTACGTCCTTGATATCTTAGATTAGAGCACGGGCTAAAGTCTGGGTGAAAAAGATAAACTTTCCTAGAAACTAAAGTTTCTTCGTCAAGTTTCCTATTTTCACTTTGACTTTTGACGCCCTTAGTATCTTATAATAGAATAGGAGAGGTCATGGCTGATGATAAGCTAAGAGCGACTCCTGCGGCTAGAAAATTAGCAGATGATTTAGGGATAAATCTCTACGACATTTCTGGCTCAGGCGCAAACGGTCGTGTCCACAAAGAAGACGTGGAAACATATAAAGACACTAACGTGGTTCGCATTTCACCACTCGCAAAACGAATTGCACTAGAGCATAATATTGCTTGGCAAGAAATTCAAGGAACAGGTCATCGTGGTAAAATCATGAAGAAGGATGTTTTAGCCTTTCTTCCTGAAAATATCGAAAACGATACGATTAAATCACCTGCTCAAATTGAGAAAGTGGAAGAAGTTCCAGATAACGTAACACCTTATGGTGAAATCGAACGTATTCCGATGACTCCTATGCGTAAGGTTATTGCACAACGTATGGTTGAGTCATACTTGACTGCTCCAACCTTCACGCTTAACTACGATGTAGATATGTCTGAATTGCTTGCCCTTCGTAAGAAGGTCCTTGAACCAATCATGGAAGCAACTGGTAAGAAGATCACTGTTACAGATTTGCTTTCACTTGCGGTTGTCAAAACTCTTATGAAACATCCATATATCAACGCTTCGTTGACTGAAGATGGTAAGACTATCATCACTCACAATTATGTCAACCTTGCGATGGCGGTTGGTATGGATAATGGATTGATGACACCTGTTGTTTATAATGCAGAAAAAATGAGCTTGTCTGAATTGGTTGTTGCATTTAAAGACGTTATTGGACGTACTTTAGATGGTAAACTAGCTCCTAGCGAATTGCAAAATTCAACCTTCACCATCAGTAACTTGGGGATGTTTGGTGTTCAATCATTCGGTCCAATCATTAACCAACCGAACTCAGCAATCCTTGGGGTTAGCTCAACAATTGAGAAACCAGTTGTTGTTAATGGTGAAATCGTGATTCGTCCAATTATGAGTCTTGGTTTAACAATTGACCACCGTGTCGTAGATGGTATGGCTGGTGCTAAGTTTATGAAAGACTTGAAAGCTTTAATTGAAAACCCAATCTCAATGTTGGTTTAAAGTATTTGTTTTAGAAATATAGATAGAGGAAGTAAGATATGGCCTTAGAAGTAATTATGCCAAAAGCCGGCGTGGATATGACAGAAGGACAAATCGTCCAATGGAATAAAAAAGTCGGAGAATTTGTAAAAGAAGGAGAAATCCTTTTGGAAATCATGACTGACAAAGTCAGCATGGAATTGGAAGCAGAAGAAGACGGTTACTTGATCGCTATCCTAAAAGGTGACGGCGAGACTGTTCCTGTTACTGAAGTTATCGGTTATCTTGGTGAAGAAGGGGAAAATATCCCAACAGCTGGAGCAGCTGCACCAGAAGCTAGCCCAGCACCTGCAGAAAGTGCTTCAAACGATGATGGTAAGAGCGATGATGCTTATGATATCGTTGTTATTGGTGGTGGACCTGCTGGATATGTTTCTGCCATTAAAGCAGCTCAATTAGGTGGTAAGATTGCTCTTGTTGAGAAATCTGAACTTGGTGGAACTTGCTTAAACCGTGGGTGTATCCCAACTAAGACTTACCTTCACAACGCTGAAATCATTGAAAATATCGGTCATGCAGCAAATCGTGGTATCGTAATTGAAAATCCTAATTTCACTGTTGATATGGAGAAACTTTTAGAAACAAAATCTAAAGTTGTCAATACCCTTGTAGGTGGTGTTGCAGGACTTCTTCGTAGCTATGGAGTTGATGTTCATAAAGGTATCGGTACTATTACTAAAGATAAGAATGTCTTGGTAAACGGTTCTGAATTACTTGAAACTAAGAAGATCATTCTTGCTGGTGGTTCAAAAGTAAGCAAAATCAATGTTCCTGGTATGGAATCATCTCTTGTGATGACTAGTGATGACATCCTTGAAATGAACGAAGTACCAGAAAGCCTTGTGATCATTGGTGGTGGAGTTGTCGGTATCGAGCTTGGACAAGCCTTCATGACATTTGGTTCAAAAGTTACTGTTATCGAAATGATGGATCGTATTGTTCCAGCTATGGATGCTGAAGTATCTAAAAACCTTCGCTTGATTCTTGAGCGCAAAGGTATGACTATCTTGACAGGTACTAAACTGCAAGAAATCATTGAAGAAGATGGCAAACTCCGTATCAAAGTTGAAGGAAAAGATGATATCATCGCAAATAAAGCTCTTCTTTCAATTGGTCGTGTTCCAGACCTTGAAGGTATCGGAGAAGTTGAGTTTGAGTTAGACCGTGGTCGTATCAAGGTTAACGAGTACATGGAAACTTCTGTTCCTGGTATTTATGCACCAGGTGATATCAACGGTACTAAGATGTTGGCACATGCTGCCTTCCGTATGGGTGAGGTAGCTGCGGAAAATGCCCTTAAAGGAAATCACCATGTTGCTAAATTGAACTTGACTCCTGCAGCTATCTACACACTTCCAGAAGTAGCAGCAGTTGGTTTGACTGAAGAACAAGCTCGTGAGAAATACGATGTCCAAATCGGTAAATTCAACTTTGCCGCAAACGGACGTGCAATTGCATCAGATGCTGCTCAAGGATTTGTTAAAGTCATTGCAGACAAGAAATATGGTGAAATCCTTGGTGTTCATATCATTGGTCCTGCTGCTGCAGAGTTGATCAATGAAGCGTCAAGCATCATCGAAATGGAAATCACTGTTGAAGAAATGCTTAAGACAATCCACGGACACCCAACATACTCTGAAGTTATGTACGAAGCATTTGCTGATGTTCTTGGAATGGCTATCCATTCACCTAAGAAAAAATAAAAATAGATAGACTAGACTGGAATTATTTTCCAGTCTCTATCGTATTAGAAGGTATCTTATGAAATACATTATCAATCATTCAAACGACACTGCCTTTAATATTGCTTTAGAGGAGTACGCTTTTAAACATCTCCTTGATGAGGATCAAATCTTCCTTCTTTGGATTAACAAACCATCTATTATTGTAGGACGTCACCAAAACACTATCGAAGAAATTAACCGTGATTATGTTCGTGAAAATGGAATTGAAGTAGTGCGTCGTATCAGTGGTGGTGGAGCTGTTTACCATGATTTGAACAACCTTAACTATACTATCATTTCTAAAGAAGATGAAAATAAGGCTTTTGACTTCAAGAGCTTCTCTACACCAGTTATCAATACTTTGGCAGAACTTGGTGTTAAAGCTCAATTTACAGGCCGTAACGACTTGGAAATCGACGGTAAGAAATTCTGTGGAAATGCACAAGCCTATATCAATGGCCGTATCATGCACCATGGTTGTCTTCTCTTTGACGTGGATTTGTCAGTCCTAGCTAACGCACTTAAAGTGTCTAAAGATAAGTTTGAATCAAAAGGGGTTAAATCAGTCCGTGCTCGAGTAACTAATATTATCGATGAGTTGCCAGAAAAGATCACTGTTGAAGAATTCCGTGATTTACTCTTGGAATACATGAAAAAAGAATACCCTGAGATGACTGAGTATGTCTTCTCGGATGAAGAATTGGCTGAAATCAATCGAATCAAAGAAACTAAGTTTGGAACTTGGGACTGGAACTATGGGAAATCACCTGAATACAATGTCCGTCGTGGAACTAAATTCCCAAGTGGTAAAGTTGAAATTTTTGCTAATGTTATCGAGTCAAAAATTCAAGATATCAAGATTTACGGTGACTTTTTCGGTATCGAAGATGTTGCAGCAGTAGAAGAGGTCCTTCGTGGTGTTAAATACGAACGCGAAGATGTCCTTAAAGCACTTCAAACCATTAACCTAGGTCGTTATTTCGCAGGAATTACTGCTGAAGAAATTGCTGAAGCAGTTGTTGAATAAAGTAAAAGATATCCATTTAACATGGATATCTTTTATCTTAGACTTGATATTCAAAAATAATGAGAGTAGAATAAAGAAGAAATCTTAACAAAAAAAGGGGATCATATTCGATGATGAAAATTCCAGTTGAAAATCTCGGTTTATTTGAACAGTTAGATCGTATAGTAGTGGCTTTTTTTAGCAAACAACAACCTTCAAGTCCATATGATTTGAATATCAGTATTACACAAGAACACCTTGACCAGAAAAAGCAAGAGCTAGAACCATTAGGTTATCAAGCTGTCCAACTACCATTAGGAATGGCTTTAGATAATATCATTCAGCAACCTCATTATCAAAACTTAATCCTTGGTGGACTTGCTCCCGACGAAATTATAGTCAGCAAAGAAGAATTAATGCCTTTGAAAGATATTGTGGACAGTTTTTGTATTATGTACGCTGCAGCGAATAACAGACTGGAAAATAGTAAGGCTTATGAATTAATGAAAGATAAGACAGTTTATTTTATTGGTAAACTACTTACAGATATTCCAAAATCCGGTGATGAAATTGCTTATTTAGGAATTGATCGAATAGCGAGCGATGGTAAACCATATGAAGCAGTTAAATGCTTTCTAACGGAAGAGAGTGCAGAGAAGTTCAATGATGAAAAAAGACCAGTCACCCCTGCAAACTTGGCCTATCTAAAATCATTCTGGGGAAAACCAGTCATTATTGAGCCACACCGTAATTATTGGATCGAATTTTTATAGTTTATAGAAAGAATAAAAGAGCGTAAGATACCATAAAAAAATCCTACGCTCTTTTTCTAACACTAAAAATTACATAAATTATATTATGTATCTTATAAACTATCCAAGGCATTTTTCTGTTCGTCATTAACGATATGCGTATACAAGTCCGTTACCTGTGTGCTAGCATGTCCTAGTTGATGACTTACCAAAACCTGTGACTTGGTGGCATCATATAGACGAGTTGCTAATGTATGGCGCAGTTTATGGGGGGTTACGCGGACTTTAAAGTCTTCTGAATACTTGGCGACCATTTTTTCAACACTAGAAGCATCAATCCGATTTGGAACACCTCGATACAGGGTTAAGAAGAGGGCTGTATCAGTCTTTTCTGTCTTATAGCGTTTGTCTCGAATAGCAAGATATTGTTCTAAATAAGGCTTAGCAAAGGCAGCAACATTGACTGAGTCGCGCTTTCCACCCTTACGAGTAACATCAATCACCATCATTTTGAGGTTGAGATCTCGAAGATCAAGGTTAACTGCTTCAGAGAGACGGACACCAGAAGCAAGAAGAAGGGCAATGATGGCCAAATCTCGCTCTTTATTCTTATTAAAGGAGGATAAGGCGCGATTTGAGAGAGTTTTAGGGTATTCCTCATCTATATAATTCAAAAAACCTTCTGTTTCATCACCTAAAAAGAGTTTTTGCTTGATATTTTCAGCTCGGGCAGCCAAGGTTTCTTTCTTTTTCTTGGTAGCAACCTTCTTCATGACATTGCGATAGAAATAAGGTTCACCTTGTTCATTTTCAACTTCCTCGGTCAAATATTTATAAAGACTAGACAATGCAGATAAAGTACGGTTAATGGTTGTTTGAGAAACTCCTTGTTTAGTTGTATTGGCATTCAGCAACGGTCGTTCACGCAAGTAAAGAATAAAAGATTCCATGTCTTTCTTGGTCATATTCTCAAGTACATCTAAAGGTATATTTGCCATGGTGTCAGCATTCGATATACCAGATTCTAAAACCCATCTGAAAAATCGATCGTATTCCTTTAAGTATTCGTACAAGGTTGTAAAACTGTAGGGAACAGCTAATTTCGATTGGTAGTATTCCAGAACGTACCAGGGCATGACTTGTTTGAGTTTATCAATACGTTCTAATAAGATCTCGCGTTTCATGTTTTTCTCCAAATCTTTCTATACTAGTAGTATAGCATAGCCAGATATATTTTTCAAGAAAATTATAGTTTTTCGGAAAGAAGTTATAGGAGATATATAGGTTAACCGAAAAAAATTTTTGAGCAAAAAATGTACTTTATTCCCGTGAAAACTAAATCTTTCGCATACTAAAATTCTGTACACTATCTACTTGAAAACTAAAAATACAATCTTTTAAAATAATGTACTTTATAAAAATTTATGATAAAAAACAAGTTCAAATTTGAACCTGTTTTTTAAATTTTCCTATAAGGAACAAAATGTTCTCTTTTTCGTCTACGCCCTTTACAAAATATGCATGGCTCGATAGATCGTTTTACATTTGCAATCTTATCTACAATAGCCATTCTATAACGATGCTCTGGATTATTCTTACAAATCCACCAAAATCTTAATTGCGTATTATTTGGGATTCTTTCTGGATCCCCTAGAATAAGATTGTTAAGATAGTCCCACTCGTTCATCAAATCTTCAAATGAGATATTATCTTGTCTTTCTTTTAATTCTGCACAAAATGGACACATTTCTTTAAGATCTTTTGTCTCGGAATTTAAATACTTATTTAATATAATGCTGAAGCGCTCATGAAATTCGAAGTTACATTCTTTGCAGCGCCATAAATAAAACCTTTTTTCAGTTAATAATGGAACAAAACTATCTATTGAGACTTTATTATTTGGTGCCCACAATTTTGCTAGTTCAGGGTACAAATAATCAAATGTATTATACCCATTCAGAGGCTTATCGTTGTTACAGAAAGGACAACACTGAGAAACTTCTCTTCGAATTGGGATAGAACATAAATATGTCCCATGACACTTTGAACAATCCCACCAATATTTTTTCGTTTCTATTGTTGTCTGAGATAAATGAATAGGAATTTTATTTTTATCGCTCCATTCTTTGATGAGTTTTGGTTCTTTAAGGAAAATATTATTTTTAAATACCTCAGTCCTCCAGTCACATTGATTGGGACATGTTTGAAAGTTTTGATTTTCTAAATCGGTTCGACTGATCATTTCGGCTGGGCTACATTGAAAGTTGATTTTACAACAAGGACAAACCCAACTAACTACATTATTTGACTTAAACCAATATTCGGAAAAATCCCTTTCATTACTGAGGTCCCAAAATTCCCTCAAATAGGGATGTGTTTCATTTAGTGTATTAAAATCCTGAAGTTTTTCTCTATTTGAACAAAATGGACAAGACCTATCTGTTTTTTCAAATAGTGAGCATGAATACTCTCCGTGACAATTCGTACATTCCCATAACACATGAACATTAGATAATACATCAACTTGATTAGGTGTAATATTGTTCCTTTTAGACCACTCCTTGAGCATGGAAGAATTTAAAAAAGATAGAGGAGAAACATCAAAATCTTTATCCAATAACTCTTCAAATGAAGAATGACACTCCAAACAGTAATGACCACTTCTTTTAATTCGGTTCAATAATCTATCAATAGATAATTCAAATTTGCAATGACACTTATCACATTCCCAATGGATAGGTACTGTTATATTGTAACTCAGCTTCAGTTCGTTAAATTTAAATTTGTTTAAATGTTCGCTATAGATTTTAGCTAAATTTGGATAAATTGATTTGTAATCGCAATGATAGGAAGTTTCATTGCAGCCAAAATGAAACAAATCCCCACTTGTTAGTTGAAATAACCTCTTATTTGTCGCAGAATCTTTCCAACTTAATTGACACGTCGGACATTTAAAATTGAATTTTCTTTTACTATTGAACGGCAAGGTAAGAAGTTTCTCATCTAATTCTTCATCTTGCTCAATGCTGTAGTTTATATAATTTCTGAAATCGGGATAAACCTGAAGGACGCTCTCATTTTCATCAATGGAACGTTCACCTAATCCACAATGGGGGCAACACCTAAGATATTCATAACTGTCAAGCTGCACATCAATGATTTTCGCTTCCCAATGGTGTTGACAATAAGGGCAAGACCAATAGGCATATTTTAAACTATTTGACGATATTTTTTTGGGGTCAAGAACATTTCGTTTTTGATCCCAGTACATGTAAATAGCTGGATTATCTTTAACTTTCTTGTTCATTTCTTTCCTCATTTATAATTAGTTTTGCTGTCTAGTAAGTTTTTAATAGAAACCACTTTAGTTGATTTTTGAGGATTTTCTTGTTCAATAAGACCACCAGAATGAAAATCTATTTCTGAATCAGCGGTGATGATATTGTCTGCTAGGAAATCCTCACTGATAACCTTTTGAGAATATTTTAACAATCCTTCTGCTTTTAAAAGCTCATTCGCAATTTCTGGATAGACACTTGTTTTGATTATTTGTAATAGTTTTTGATTCTCATCACTTAACTCATTTTCTCTTTGTAGCTTCTGTTTTAAATCTTCATTAGTTGACTGTAGTTCAGAATTTAAACTACGTAACTTATCTGCTTCTTGTTTATAGCTGGCCGCAATGTTTGCTATTTTCTTGTAGTATTGGCTAATTTCCACCAATGCTCTTTTCATAGCACCTGGAGCACGATTTTTTGCCATAAAATTGTCAGGATCTATGGTCTTATAAGTAATTACAGCTTCATAATTTTCATCTTGGTATTTAATTTCACTTTCTTTTAAAAAATCCCTGAATCTTTTATTACGTCTAATGGTTGTATCCGCAACATTTTGATAGCCATTATTCCTAACATAGTCACCAAACCGAGGGATTTTTACCAAGCTTAAATCACAGGAACACTGGGAAATTAAATACTGTTCAAACAAATGAATCAATTCATCATCAGAAATTGATTTCTTTCTAGCCATTAGACTTATTCTCCTCTAAAGATAGTTGTTTAGCATTTAAGTAATCTTGATAGGTATTGCTAACTGTTTTTAATTTCAACAAAGCTTCTCCAATATCTTCAATATGACCTTTCCCTTGCCTAACTTTTCTAATCGCTTCATCTACAACCATAGCTTTTTCATCAACTGACTTTTTAAATGTTTTATCCATTGAAAAATAATCTTTACCTGCTTTACGGTAAAAAGGGCAGCTCGTACAAGCACCTAGTTCTGCATGCTCACTAATAACTTTCAGACAATCTGAATAATCACCTTTCGCAAAGCGGGGTGAGTAACACCGTCCTTTATTTTCTAAAGTGATGTATTGTCCTTGTGCTGTATAAAATGGCTGTCTCTTACTTATGGTGTAATTCGTATTCTTACTCGTTAGTTTACGATACATTTGATAACTACGACATTCAATAAATTGGCTTAAATTTGAAAAATAGTGAGATGAAGTTGTCACATCTTCATGACCAGCTAAAAGCATAGCTGTAACAGGACTAGCCCCTTCTGCAATTAAATTGATCATTGCAATGTGTCTCGTATCCCCAATTTCATCTAATCTAGCTGGAAAACTAAAATAATTAACTTGATAACCGTATTTTTGAGAAATAATCTCATTAAAAAAATACCTCAAAATAGTATTGAGATTAGTGTAAGTTAAAAATCGGTTATTAACACCTGTTCGACGACCCCAACGGTTATAATGAGGATCAGTCACAAATAATGTATCTAATTTAGTAGAATTATCATTTTCCGTAAGTTTGAGGTAAGTCTTTATTTCAGAAGCTAATGAATTAGTAATTTCATAAGTATTCAAAGTATAATCTTCAGAAATTTTATGTGCAACAAGTCGATCCCTTCCTTTGATTATATTTCTCCTTAATGTAAGAAAATATTTTCCATCTTTCTCGGTTAAACAGTTTCTTTGTATTAAAAGAAATTCTCTTGGCCTTAAAGGTAAAATTGCTGTAATCTGCCACCAGAGATACAATGGATAATAAAATAGACGTTCTTTCTTAGATAATGTTTGAGACCAATAATCATTTAAAATGTCATTAAAAGTAAAATAGGATTGAAATTGCGCTAATTGTCTTTGCTGTTTTGACCTCTGCTTTTTTTGAAGGTTGATAGTTAATTTATTATCTAATTGCTCCAATAGTTGATTTAGTTGACTATCATCTGAACAGGGAAGATTTGAGAAAAAGTCAATACATAAACCAGGAAATTTTACAGAAATATTTTCTAAATCTAAAAACGTATCTTTGGTTGTATTTTTAATAATTTGTTTAATATCCATTAGAAATAGCTGTAAAGTTTTTAAAACATGTTGTTTCATTGAGAAAACAATAAAACTTTTTAAGTAATCGATAAATTTCTTATAAGGCAACTGAAAAATTGATTGATAAAATCTCCTATATTGAAATTCAGAAATGTTAAAAAACAGGCTAATATTGGCATATTCATTTGTAGTTTCCCATTTCTTATGATCAAAATCGTAACTTAGAATAATTCCTTTATCAAAATAGTCATCGAAAACTTCTTTTGCTCGCAGAACACAATCACGGTCAAAAGTTTCAAAATAATTTTCAATTTTAAAAAGTTTAGCTTGATTGTTCAATTTATTAACTCCTTTATTATTTCTTCGTAATCATGTAACACGTCATCTCCATATTGCTCGCATAAAGCTTGCAACATTTCAGTTAAACAAGGTTTTATTTGTTCTTCTAAAATACTCCGAATTTTACCTTTTTCTAAATCAGTTCGAACTCTAGAGTATTGTTTGTTCAAACGATTGAATTCTCCTACTAATAACAATAAAGTAGATTTCGTTTGTAATTCATAATGACAACCGATGCAATGTTGCCTATCGTCATATGGACAAATCTTTCCAAGCGCAGATAAAAGACACATGCTTTCACCTTGTTTTGAGAAGGCTTCACCGTTTCCTATACGATGACAAATAGTAAGAAGTTGATTAGGCTCTGCTTCTTCTTCTACCAAAATCTTTAATGCCTTTTGCGATTTCACTTCTGCCTGAATGCTTAAAGCCAATGTTTTTTCAATCTCATTTGGTGTCAAATCTAACTGTTTAATCATCTGAGTCTGTTGACTAGGACTTAATTCTTTATACTTTCCTCTAGTTACAATCGTCAGGATCATTGATGGAATCATAGATAAAACACCTCGTTCAAATAGTTCTCTCGCAACCATTTCTGGTTTAAGCTGGCTTAGTTGGGCATCTTTTAGGTACGTTGTTGTAGTTTGTGCAAATTCATCGAATGAACCTTTATGGCTACGGGCTAATGCGGCTAAAAAATAGCCTTTAATATTTAACTCAGATTTTTCTTGCAAAACATCATCTGCTAACATGGCAACAGTTTGAAGATAGGATTTATTTGCAGATCTAGAACTAAAATTCCTTTCAAGAAATAAGTCTCCAATTTCTTTCCCCATATATCGATTAATTCGTTTATATTCTTTTATTTGTCGAATTAAAGGTTCATCATTATTATCTTTATTCAACTGATAATGAGCTTCACAGATAGCCAACAACGTTCCAATCAATACCTGACAACTCTCAGGGACCTGAAATTTAATCTGACTAATATTTTTAGTTCGCTTTGTTTTGTTTGGAGTAATATTTAAATAAGTTAAACGAGTTGTAATACTTAAAAGAGTTCTTCTTGCCTCACTGCTACTCCAATTACCACTTCTAACTGATTTTAGAACTTCTTTCGGTGTTCTAGGAAGTTGTGGATGTCCAAGTTGTTCTAAATCTGTTCCACGTAGCGCACATATAAAATGAAGTGCTAGAAATAGCCAGGTATCTGCGTAGTCTTTTGAGATTGCTGCTTTATAAAGCATATCTTCTTTTCTAATGTAATTGTCATTAAAAAGAAAATACAGTAATTCTAAATATTCGTCTAACTCATAAGCGTTAGTCTCCTGTTCTAATGTGTATCGAGGTGTAAATTCATATCTTTTGTGATAGTTACATCTCATTTTATTCATTAACCACTTTAAAAAATCAATAAAAACTTCGCCTTTTTGCTTTTCAAGTGCATATACTGCTTCTTCAACCAACAATTCAATCTCATTATCATTACAGAGAAATAAATCTCTTTTAAGATAAAAAGCAAGAAAATCTTGAACATAAAACATGTTTTCCTTAGATAAGTTGCTATCTTCTGAGTATTGCTGAAAATATTTGTAAGTTAATGGGAATTTTTGTTTAAATATAGGCTGAATTCCTGCTAAACCAGTTGGTCCAAGAAGATAATTGGTTATTTTTTCTATTAATAATTGAGCATCTTTATCTGAGATAGAATAGTTATCCAAATCAATCTCAATATTAAACCAATTGTTATCAACTAAAAACTTACTAATTTTGCCTTTATACTGTATATCGTTTTTTCCGAGTTCACTTAACAGATTTTCGATCAAAGATTTAATTGAATAAGTCATACATTACCTTTCTAACTTATCACCAAAAAGTTCATTTGCTCGCCAATTCATATAGTCAAAAACACCATTATTAACTTGACCATATTGTTTTGCGATTTCTCCTTTGTTTTGTAGATAAACCCAAGCACTCTCAGGCGATTTATCACCTCTTGCTGACATAAGCTCACTTATTTCAGAAACCCCAGATAATACTAACTGTGTCGTGTACCAGTGTCTGAAAATATGTGGGGAAATATTATGCTCCTGCAAAAGCTGCCCAAAAAAGACAACCTCTGCATCATCAGATTTTAAGAAGATTGGGATCATTTCGTCGCGAATAATCTTACGAAATCGTTGATAGTATACATCGTATGATAATGCTTTTCCTCGTCTGTTAAGATTTAAAGGTCCATAATCCTTCTCATACTTCTTACCTTCCAGATAAGTCATATAGTCATTATAAGTGTCTAAAAAGACCTCCAGAAAGATATAAGGTACTGCTTGAAGTCTTTCCTTTTTAATCCGTCCAGTTGGCTTTAAATCGCTTCGGAGAGGTATTTCTTTTCGTAGATCGATCTCAATCTTAAATACTTGCCCATCACTTTGGTGAAACAAAATACCTGGCCCTAGAGGACTATCTTCACGTCTTACATTGCATGCTTCTGATGGTCTTAAGCCAACAAAGGCTCCCAAGGCCACAACCATGAGTAGATCTTTATGATAGTGTGCTATGTGAGAAAATAACATCTCAAAAGCACTATTTGGCATATCACGAAAAATAGCTTTCTCAGTGTTGCTATCATTTACGTATATTTCAAAATTTGGTTCTTTACGCTTTATAACCCGTCCTCTACTATTCGTAAAAGTTGTCGTAGCATACAATTCTTCTGCTTTTAACTTAGCCTTTCCCTCTCGCTCACTTAAATAAAGAGTTAAGAAGTCAAGAACTGCATTTACGCATTTTTCAACGGTGCTTTTCTTTCTTTTTTCTCTATCTCCTGGTAACTGAGATAATCCATAAAGCGTAAAAAATTCTCTAACCATTTCAAGTGTAAGTTGATCTATACTTTTAAGTCCAGAAGTACCAAATATAAAATTTAGAAACTTAACAACGTAAGAAAAGCGTTTATTCCCATCATCTGAAATAGACTTGATTCTTGAAGTAGATTTAACATAACGATGAAAATCAGTAAATTGTAAGTTGCCGTCATCGTGCTTCAGAACGATAAATTGCTTTGTCACGATGTTGTTATCACCTAAAACTAGTGAATGTTTATATACAACAAATCTCATGTTATCTCCTTGTTTAATATGACTGAAGGTTCTGACTGGGTTTTAGGATGTCAATACACAAAAAAACGATCAAATCAGTACCATTTTCCTTTGTGCTCTAAACTGCATAAAGGGAATATCGATGAGTACTTTCATTGATCGTTATTATTATTTGAATTAATTCAATAACAAAAGTAACTTCATCTAAGTAATAAGAGCAATTAATTAGCTCAGCAACAACGATAACCACAGCAACTCCTTCTAAACAATGAAAGGAATATCCGCCGTGGCTATCTATTTACTTTTTTTCTTTTACTTTTGTAAGTTACTTTTGTTATTTTTACTTTTTCTGTATTATATCATATTTTGATTAAATTGTCATCTGAGATAGTGATTTTAAAAAAACTGGAAATTTTTTTAATTGTATATTTTGACAATAAAAAACATTTTTATATCAATTTAATGATTTTAGAGCGTTTTTAGCTTATTTGATTTTAAAGTTGTCGTCTATTCCTCAGGATTACTTGAAGAACAGGAAAAATTCGACAACAAAGTAGTCGATCTATTCAGTTATAAAACCTATGAAGGTCTTTCTGCTGGAACTGGCCACTCCTACTTTGGAGATGTAGATTATACTCTTACTTATTCAACTGAGAATATCCCTCATGATTTCTCCTCATGTGCTGAGAGCTTTCTTCTATACTAATAGACGAAAGGGTGTGAAAATGATTTTTAAATGATACTGTGGAACGGAACAGTAGCCCTAGTATTGACTACTGTCGTTTCTATTCATATTGGCTATTCTAGGACTGAGATGAAAAAATCTATAAATGCTCAGAATAAAATTGAACCCGCAAATCTCCCCAAAACAATGGTGAGTCATGTACTTGTATTATTCCGAAAAAATACACCTCTGGTGCAGTGAGACAAATTGGTGTATCTTATAGTGGCTTCGTAGATGAAAGCTATACTCTACTATCACTCTTTGATGATGTAGAACAAATTGAAAAAGATAATAGACTTCAGACAGCTATTGATGTTGTCAGAGAACAGTTTGGTTTTTTAGCCATACAAAAAGGAACCGTCCTAACTGAAGGTTCCAGAAATATTGAACGCAGTAAACTTATCGGTGGTCATTCCGCGGGTGGATTGGAGGGATTAAAATGAAACAAGAAAAAAATACAGTACAATTTTCAGAAATCCGTAGCAAAGGATGTAATGATATTGAAATGCTTGAAAGATTTTTACATGGAATCGTTGAAACAGCAACTTCAAAACTTCGTCAGAGAAAACTCAAAACAACTGAAATATCGATACGACTAGTACATGCTAAATCTGAAAACCGATTACCATTGGAATTTACATTTAGCATTAAGCCAACAAGCTCATCTGTGATAATCTATACTGAGGTAATCAATCGCTTTAAAGAATGTTACACAGGTGGGGGAATTCAAGGTTTTACGATTCAATTTGATAAAAATACCCTTGCCTCTGCATAGAAAGGATTTGATATGATTGACCGTTCATATTTACCATTTCAATCAGCAAGAGAGTACCAGGATACAAAGATGCAAAAATGGATGGGCTTTTTCCTATCTGAACATGCATCAGCACTCTCTGATGATACAAACAAAGTAACGTACATGTCTGACTTATCACTAGAGAAGAAATTATTACTCCTCAGTCAAGTATACGCCGGGCAGCTACGCACACGCATTCAAGTGATTGAAAAAAACAAGCGTGTTTCCTACACTGGAACAATACCAAGTCTGACCAAAGATTTCATTTTGATAAAAACTACAACAGGTCACATCAATTTGAAATTAAAAGACATTATTAGTATTGAACTTGTCGAGGAGGTGCTCTATGAATCAGCTTGAGTTTCAGCGTAATCACCTACAAATGGACTATTATAGCGAGAGCTACCAAGATTTTGAACGTGACTTCTACCGCTACTCTAACATGAATATTCCATTGACCTTCCTAACTGATGATATCCTAAAAACAATGGCGACTTCACGTAAGAATTACTTTGTCCTCAATAAGGAAAAGTCCAGAGATAACCGCGATCACTTCTTCATATTTGAAGTAAGTACCGTAGATGAGAATCCGCTAATCTATCATTATACATATAAGAAAACTACAATATATTTAGCAGAAAAATAGGAGCAGTTCAATTGACTGTTCCTATTTTTAATATTCATAAAATCTAAAGTCTTTATACTCTTTAACAATGGAGTCGCCAACCAGAACAGACTATACTGACCAGCGACTACCTTAAATTTAATGTTTCAGATTTATTTTCTTATCTCTAATTTCATAAACTACATCTGCTACATTTTCGAGTAATCGTTTATCGTGGGTGATAAACACGATAGTTCCGGTGTACTCCTTCATTAGTATTTCCAAAGCCTCTAAACTTGGTATGTCAAGGAAGTTACTGGGTTCATCCATTATTAGGATGTTATATCTACCCATGAGCATTTTAGCAAGCAACAATTTTATAATTTCTCCACCGCTTAAAACAGATAAACTTTTTCCAATATCGTTCTGTTTGAACCCCATAGATGCTAGCACTGAACGAATTTCTGATATATTGTAGTCACAATCCTTCTGCATAAACTCCATAACATTCTGATTACTGTTGTACTTGTAACCATTCTGTGCAAAGTAACCTATTTTTGCCTTAGGCGAAATAGAAATTCCTTCTTCATGGTTTAAGATCATTTGGATTAAAGTTGTTTTTCCGATTCCATTACCACCAGTTAACGCCACTTTTGCTCCTAACGGAATTTGAAAAGATGCATTTTCAAACAGAGCCTTATCCCCAAATACTTTATTAATTTCTGCACCGACTATAGGGTATGGATTATGGAGCTCCAATGCTTTACTTTGCCTGAAACGAATTCTGCGAATGCCTTCCGGAGCTTCTACTTTTCCTAAGGCCGCAATCCTGTGCTCTAGGGTTTTAGCAGCATTATACATCTTTTTTTCCTTACTTCCTATTGATTTTTGATGAGCTAAACGCCCTCCGTCTTCAGTACTTTTTTTCTTTGAAGAACCTTTTGCCTTCTGTTCTATTTTACGAGCCTGTTTTCGCTTTTCCTCCGCAGCCCTTTCCAATCGGGCACGTTCCGCAATAAATTGTTCGTATTCTGCAGCTTGGCTCTTACGTTCTTCCTCTTTCTGACGAAGATAATCAGAATAGTTTCCCCAATACTCAGTGATTTTGCCATCTTTCAGTTCCCATATTTTATCTACTATTTCATCAAGAAAATAGCGGTCATGGCTAATAACTAACAGTGCACCTGTAAAATATTTTAGCTGTCCTATTAGAAAATCAATTCCTTCACGGTCTAAATGGCTCGTAGGTTCATCCGCTAAAATACCATGAACCTGTGCCGATAAGGCCTGTGCTATTTTAAGCCTTGTTTCTTCACCACCGCTCATAGTCTGTATATTTAATTGCTCAACACCTAGCTTGCCTACAAGTGCAAAATCTTTTTCCTCCTGCAGAGTTACTTCGTCCAACTGGGGAATATAGGCAAGTTCACCCAGACGATTCATTTTACATCCTGGGGGAGTTAATTCTCCTAAAAGTACCCTGAGTAAAGTGCTTTTTCCAGCACCATTTGCTCCTACTAAACCAATACGGTCATAATCATATACTTCTAATTCATTTATATCTAAAACATCGCGTCCTTTGAATTCCACACGAATGTCTTTTGCTTTTAATATTAATTCCATAACATTTCCTCCTGTCTATAATCGCATGCTTTCATTTGCTTGTATGCAGGGAAAACCCTGCGATTTTAGCAGGAAGAGTTACATGAAAATAAGATACATAAATATTCCTCCAATATTGTTTATTTTAAATCTAATTTTCTAACCTCAGTTATCATTTGGCAAACTATAGCAATGCCAATAATTAAAATACCTGATAGTAAAAACCAATGATTTACACCGATTTTATCAGCAAAGAATCCAGAAAGAATTAACCCAATTGGCATAGCAAGTGACATGATACTTCCGATCAAAGAAAATACACGTCCTAAATATTCAGGCTTAATTTTCTCCTGAAAAAGAGCTGTTTGCACACCGCTATAAAATGGCACCGAAAGCCCCATTATTGCACAGCAAACTACGAATATTACAAATCCATTTGGAGGAAGTATTCCCGAAACGGCTAAACTGGTCCCCATTATAAAAAATGAACTTGTTATTAGTAATACATGCTTTTCGAAGCCCCCTAATCTTCCTAATAATAAGCCTCCTGCTAGCATCCCAAATGCAAAGGAAATTTCCGTAATAGAAATATGCACAGGCGTTCCATTAAAGTGTTCCATGCTTATTAAAGGAAATAGTGCATTGATTGGCATATAAACAAAAGTATATAGTGTTCCTAAGAGTAATAAGGCAAACAATCCTTTGTTTTGTCTCAGAACCACAACTCCTTCTTTCATCTCCCTTATGAAATTTGGTTCTAAACTTTGCACTTGATTACCCAGCTTAGGTATACGTACAATTGCTACCGTAATAGATGCAATCACAGCACCCAATACGTCGATGGCAATAATAGCATTTAAATCCCAAACGGAGTATAAGAGTGCTGCAACTGCCGGACTAACAATATAGCTTATAGACTGCAAAGACTGACTATAGCCTGCGCATTTCGTTAGCTGTTCTTCTGGTACTAAAAGTGGTGTAACCGCATTGAGTGCTGGGGTATGAAAAGCTGTTCCAATGCTACGGATAAACAATACTATCATAATCATCCAGACAGGTAGCTCCATACAGAATGCAACAATAGCAAGCACTGCACCAGCTGCTGCGATAATTAAATCGGCACCAATCATTATCTTCTTCCTATCATGACGATCCACTAGCACACCAATGGCAGGTCCCAAAATCGCATAGGGTAAAAAACCTACTAATGAAGCCATAGACAAGACCATCGCAGATCCTGTTTTTTCTGTAAGGTAAAAAATAATCGCCATTTGCAGGATGGCACTAGTGATTAATGATACTGCTTGCCCTGCCCATATTGCATAAAATTTTCGTTTCCAATTGTTGTATTTTTCCATTTATATTATCTCCTGCATATTATTTTGCTTGAATTTCTATTTTGAATAGCATTCTAGGCAATAAAAAATGCAGGCCAAACCCCACAATGTGGCTTTTGGTCTGCATACATACAATTTGGAAACATTCATATTAAAGACATAGTTAAATAAAGGTATAGTTAAATAACCAATATCCTCACCGTAACTAATGAATGCTCAATATCGTATAAATAAGCACAACAAAAAAGCCTATCATCGGGTATAGATTCTGCTTTTTTTATTGCCAGCTTATCTTAAACGCATTGAGGCTGTCATAGTTTCGGTTCCTCCTACATCTTTGTTTATATCAATTTATAGTATAACACAACAAGATGATATGTTCAATATAAAAGTTATGGAATGAGACTCATACTTCCAATTCGATGCCAGATTTAAAGGATATGACGAAGTTTTCTTCATAGACTGTAACGCTCTGGATTATCTTCCTTAGTAGCAAGCGATTAGCTTTCACAAAATCTTCTGTTTGTAGTTTTAAAAATTCATCAGGATTTTCTAACTCAACCTCAAAATATTTCATTTTACATTCCCTCATTTCATTTATTGATAAATTGAGTTTGCAAAAAAGAGTGGACAATTTTTGTCTACTCTTAACCTTTAAAATAGTTTTTTTTAATCGATTTGAAGTTGCCTAAATTATTACTTATTCGGTAAAATGAAGTATTGCTTTCAACAGATTTCCTTCAACTACACTTCACTTGATTCAAACAAGGTGGGTACATTTCTATTCCCACAAACTCCTTGTCAATGGAAACAAACACGTACCCACAGGGTAAATGGAAATAGAAACTGATAATTTCTAGCTATCACTTCTACTCATTCCAAAAATTTTCTCACTCTGATACTTACCCACCATAAAGCAAAAAGCCTTGCAATCAAGGCTTTCATTATCCCTTTCGTTCAAAGGTTTCTAAGCTTTTACGAGCAGAGCGACACACTCAGCGGTTCGCTATCTCCGTTCTGTCTGCGTGCTAGCACTTGTCAATCACGGACAGCTATCGCATGGGCGGAAGTAAATGCTAATCTTCGTCGTTTTACTCCTTGACTAGCAAACTTACCGCCTCAACATGTGGTGCTAGTATACTCCTATATTAAAGAACGAAAGTAACTGAGTTGTTGTTTAAAATTAAAATGTAGAATGAAACTATTTTATAGTTACCATTTTTCAACTTTATAGCTGATAATTGTCACTTAAAAAATTTACTTGCTAACTTGTAAACTTGTTGAGTCTCTTTACTTTTAACGTCCCAACTACCAAATTCTTCTTTAATCAACTCTTTTATTATTCAGCTTTTTTCTCAATCAAATACCAACTAGGAATGATTTGCTTCATATCATCATACCATTCTAAAATTTCCTTAGCTTGATTTTGCATTACTGATATTTCTTCAACTCCGTAAGGAACAGACCATGGAAGAGCACCAACTATGTTATTTAGAATATAGATAGCAAGAAGTTTCCAAAATAAATCTGGAACCTTATGATCAAAATATCCATCTATCATACCAGAGGCAAAAGAAGGTGAAACTTGAGCAGACCATACAATACGATTGAATTCCTCCCAAGGATCTCCAAGGTCAAATCGATCAAAGTCAATGACATAAATATTACGATCTTCACCAATCATGAAATTCCCGATATGATAATCTCCATGTTGGAAAACCTGAGGTCTATCTTTTAATAATTCTCTATTTGCATTTAAAAAATCAATAAAAATCTGACCATTCTCGTATTGAACGGGGCATTCTTTGTATTTTTTGATTTTGTCATCAATTTTACGATTAAAAAAGGGTTCCCAATCTTCACGAACTTCTGTAACAGGAAGTGAATGAATTTTTCGAAGTATACTTCCTGCTTCTACTCCGTAAGTGTATTGTTGTTCTTTCGAAACAGTTAAAATGGTTTCTCTTGCATCTTTCCCGTCTATCCATTCGTGTAAAGAATGCACTTCATCATCACAGAGTTCTATACTAATCGGTTTACACATCGGAATTCCAAGAGAAGCTACTTTCTCCATCATATCATATTCAGATTTTTTAGAATCTAACTTCTCCTTATCAGAAACACGCAAGAAATATTTTTGCTGATTTTGATCTGTCACACAATATTTTTTATCATCTGACCAGCCTTTATTTATGGCTATCTTACTAATAAAATTCATCAAGCACTCTCCGATTCACTTTCCAACACTTCTTGCAGTTTTCACTAGTAACCCATCCAGTTCGTCTACACTTTAGTTTCCAATATGTAAAAATATCTTAATAATACGCTATCTAGTTGCTTTCCCTAATAATAAAGTTAAAATGTGTCTCACCGTATCTGAAAGCTGATAAACTAAATCGATATAAAATTCAGTTGATGATTTAATAATCATATCAATTGTTTTCATACTTTCTACTTCCTAATCAACTTTCAAATATATAGCGTTTTCATTATTTTCTTATCCTATTATATCATTATTCAAAATAAAAAACTGCAACTTACTAGTTGCAGTTAAACACAGATTTTCTTCCGTTCCTACTAGAAATTTATAAGTTAACATTTAGAATTTGTTCAGTTATCAAAGTTCATTTAGCTTTCTACTATGTAAGATTCTTGCTTGATAGCGGAGTAAATTTTCTATTCTACACCAAAAGCAAAAAGGATATATTTTTAATAAATTCCATTTGAAAACAATTCCTGTTCTATTATAGTAATGGTAATTCTAACTTTACACTTGCACCATGTTTATCCGAGTTGTTTTCTAATATGATGCGTCCATTATGTAATAACATTATTTTCCAAGAATTATATAAACCTAAACCATAGTTTGTAGCTGAATGTCTACTCTTATCTCCACGGTAAAATTGCTCCGTTCCTCGTTTTAAATCCTCATTAGAAAATCCTGGGCCTTCGTCTATCACAGATATTGAAAGTATCTTATCTGTAGTCATTATTAGTAATTCAATGTTGGATTTGTCTGGTGAATATTGAATAGCATTACTAAATATATTTTGAATGACTCTTTCAAATAATTGTATATCTATCATTACATCTGAATCTTCACAATTAATAGATTTAGATATAGTACGGTCATGTATTAGTGTAATCTCTCTCGCTATTTCACTAACTCTTTCGATTATTTCTGACACCTTTACTTTTTGTAAATTCAACGAGTTTAATTTAATTGACTGATTCATCTCCATCAGAGCTTTTGTATAATCTGATATACGTGTTGAATTTTTTATAATGTACGCTACATAATCTTTTTGTTCATCAGTTAGATCAGTTACCTTTAACAATTCAGCATTACCTTGGACAATAGAAACCGGAGTTTTTAAGTCATGCATTAATGCCGATATCTGACTTCTCTTATTCTCTTCTTTAATCCAATTCTCTCTTAATGAATCACTTAAGGCTTTTTTCATTATATCAAGGCTATTTAAGACATCATTAAATTCTTTGATATTTGAACTTCCTATTTCAAAGTCTAATTCATGGTTGGCGATTTTATCTGATGCATCTAGCATTGGAGATAATTGCCTTGTTATTCGTTTTGCCCAGATTAGAGTAGCCACAAATGCACTCATTAAAAAGAAAATGATTAATAAAAATATTAATAGTAAATCTATGCTAGGGAAATATTTTTCCATCCAATCATTATTGTAGCGTGGCTCTAGTGAATAATGGATTAATACATATCCATCATTCCTTTTAAATTCTATAAATGAAGAAGATGGAGTTGAAAATCCCTCATGATTGTGAAAATTCTTAGCTTTCAGTTGAATAGCTTCATCCATATTAGTTTTTATCACTTCACCATCTGGCGATAAAAACATATAGCTAGCTCCTTTAGGTATCAATGCTTCATCAAAGTCAATTTTATTTAAAATTTTATATTTATCTTTTTGTAATAAATTTTCTGTATGGTTAGCCGGAACAATCAAACCAACACTATAAAACGCTGTAAAAGTTAATAAAGCTAGTACGATGGCACATCCTAAACCAACTCCAACAGTCATTAAGTATTTAAGAAATACTATTTTGAGCGACTGTCCTTTTCTAATTAATTCCATTTATAACCAATCCCCCAAACTGTAGAAATTGGATTTTCACCAAATTTTAAGAACTTTGCTCTAATATTTTTTACATGTTCTGATATGGCAGAAGAATCACCAATCCCATCAAATCCAAAAATCATTTCATATATTTGTTCTCTTGAAAAAACTTGTCCCTTTCTCTTTGCTAAAAGTTTAGAAATTTGATACTCAGACTTTGTCAGATGAATTTCTTCTTCCTTCACAAATACTTGATTGGAGGATAAATCAAATCTTATATTCCCTAGGTTTAAACTCGAATGTTTTTCTCTTTGTTCTCTTCTCAGATGAGCTTCTACCCTTGCTAACAATTCACCAACACCAAATGGTTTGGTAATATAGTCATCTCCTCCACTTAATAAGCCATCTACTATATCCGTTTCCATTGCTTTTGCAGTTAAAAAGATAATCGGACAATCCACTTTGCTACGTATATTTTTACAATAGCTGATTCCATCAACCTCTGGCATCATTACATCAAGTAATATTAAGTCATATTTCCCCAAACTATTTTCATCAATATCTACCGTGGTTTGGTAAATATCAACAATATGATCTCCTTTTATTAAAATATTCTTGATTAGAGTCAGCATATCTAATTCATCATCTATAGCAAGAATTCTTGCCATACCAAACCACCTCCATATTTATAAATATTTTATTATTATTATACCATATTCCATTTACAAATACATTTAGAGCTATTATTCACTGATTGACTTTCCACCCCACCTATTGAACCATAATAAAGAGCCAGTAAAAATGACTACTGTAATAGGTATTGCTACATAGCCCCACATGGTAAACTCTTTAATTAAATATGAGCTATCAGCCAATTCACTTCCAACAATATATGTTGCAGATAATCTCGATGCCCAAGTACAAGGTAAATAATACCAGATATTTTCACCTAAATTGGTTATTGAAAGTAAAGCAATCAACGTTTCCACAAATCCCAATCCAATAGATGCACCACCACCTAACATAAGTGATACGCATAAATGAATCATATATGTAGATAAACATCCTATAAAAACTAATAATAATTCAATTAACCAAGCCATAGTCGCTTGATTACCAAATAGCATTGCAAATATAAAAACTGCTAAACTTATAGAAAATAGAAAACTCAATAAGAGCATTATAAGTTTTCCGCCATAAGCCTTGCTTCTGGATTTTGTAGTTGATAGAATCACTTGAAATCGTCCAGCACTTGCTTCCATGTCAACAACCTTAGATGTGATAGCACCAAATATTATTGGTAAGATAGCACCTAAAAGCACAAAATAATTCAGTATGATATCCATATCAGAAAAATTTTTTAGACTTGTAAATGTTGCTGCTCCATAAAATATTAGTGCATATAAAACAGGTAAGATAAAGTGAGCCCAGGGAATCCATGTATGCTTCAATTTATAAAACTCTGATTTTAATATTTTCATCATTACTTCACCTCTTGCTTAGAAAACCATTTTGCAGTAATGAAAGTCAATAATGTAAACAAACATATTGATAAAATACAAGGAACAAGTAAGGATGTGTTTAAAATCATTGGATCTGATACTTCTGTTGGGATACCGTTCGGTAAAATACGCATAACGGGTACCATCAATCTAATCCCCCAAGAATAAGGGCAATAAATCCACATAGAACCGTCAGCTAACAAAATTCCTAACACAAGACCTAATACAGCGTTTACTACAATGCTTGCTATAAACCCAAACTTTTTAGCCAGGAAAAAACAAAATGGAACTTGCCATATGTTAGTTATAACCAATAATACACTTGCGAATAATAATGTCGTGAATGCATAGTTTCCTGTTAATTGTTCTCCAATGAAAAATTGAAAAACAAATACTCCTAGCATATGCAAAATAGCAGTTATACTTAGATAAATTGAAGCTGTTAATATTTTTGAAATCCATATCGTTTTTAAATCAATATTGAGTGGAAAAATTGCTCGGTAGTTTAATTTTCTCTCTTCTTTTCTATGCATCATTGCTGGTATTAAAGCGAAAGTTGCTGGCATAATCATCACATACCACCAATTATATGCATTTACACTAAAATATAATGGCATTAATACAAACGCAACAAGTAAAGATATAATTGGTGCAATAAATAATATCTTCAACAAAAAACTGTGTTTGTGTTTCAAAGTTTCTGCAAAAATATAATTTTTCATTAATCTATACTCTCTTTCCATTCTTTACAACATCCATAAAAAGTTCTTCTAAATTTTCATTATGATCAATGATGTTTTGATATTTTAATTCTCCATCATGAATAATTCCTATGTGATCTGCAGTATGTTCTACTTCTGCCAGAATATGGCTTGATAAAATCACTGTTATCCCTTTTTCAGGAAAACTACGTATCAAATCACGTAATTCTTGAATTCCTAATGGATCTAATCCGTTTGTCGGTTCATCTAGTATCAATAGTTTAGGATTATTTAATAAAGCAATTGCAATACCTAATCTTTGTTTCATCCCCAAAGAAAATTGACCGCTTTTCTTTTTTCCGGTATTTTTTAAATCTACAATTTCTAAAACTTCATCAATTCTTGCTTCAGGCAATCCAAGTAATAATGTTCTAACTTTAAGATTTTCTCTTGCACTTAAATTTTCGTATAAGGGTGGCATCTCGATTAAAGCACCAATATCTGATAAATCATTTCTACTCCATTCATGTCCTTCAAACATAATTTCACCTGACGTCTTGTGTAACATACCTGTAATCATCTTTAATGTCGTAGATTTACCTGCACCATTAGGTCCTAGTAATCCATATACTGAATTTTCCTCAATTTTTAATGACACATTATTTACAGCTTTTTGTTTTCCAAAAACTTTTGTTAGCTCATTTGTTTCTAAAATATATTTGTTCATATTTTATTCCTCCTTTAATCTTGTAAATAGTATAAAAAATAATTTTAAGGATTCTGTAAGGAAAAAATATTTTTAAAAAGTAGCAAGAAAATTCTAATATATTAAATGTTTTGCATTTTTTTCTTTAGTCTTTTATGCCATATTTCATATACTTCATAAATAAAAAAGGCAGAACCAGAGTTCTGCCATAAATAACCATTATTTATCTTACAACTTCAATCTCCACCTTACTCTAAATCAAATTTTAAGGAATTGAAGTATTCTCTTTTTAATCCTATAGATATGCCTATTCTGTTCGAGTTTCAGCTAAATATATTCTCCATTCAGCTAATTCTTCAGGCAAATCATAAACAGTTTTTCCATTACATTCATAGATTTCAGAGATTCCTGGTGAGGTCTTAGAAAAAGTTTTCCAAGCTGTCACTAGTTCTTCTACAAATTGAATATTATGAGGTTCAAAAAAGTCATTAAATTTCGATAGTTCTTTACTATAAATTGTCACAACATTATAGCTATCAAGCATGATCTCATCATGACTTTTATGCCCACCAAATCCAAACTTACTTAGTCCATCATTAACAAGCAAATCACCGTATCTAATCAACAGTTCTAGGCATTCCTCTCTTGAACAACCATCAATATAATAAACATCCTTATGGGATTCCTTGATAATATTCTTTGCTATTACTTTTTCTCTATCAATACTGACAGGCAATTCCAAAATAAAAAACAAGGGCTCGTCATGAATCGCAATAAAGTGTTGAAAAACCTCTAATATTTTTTCTGAGTGTACATTCGCCATCAAATGATGTTCAGTTAACTTTGTAAATGATTCAAACAGGTTTTCTACCAAGGTAACTCGGTGACCTTTTACTAAATTCAACATTATGCGTCCTCCAGAGTATTTAGACAATATCCACATTTATAATTACATTATACCATTAAACCCCTAAAAAGACTGCAACTTCCCAGTCACAGTCTCTTATAAATCTACCTCAGTTCCTTCAAGGAAAGTTATTACAATTTGTCCAGCTTCTGAAATAGATTGATAGCATGTCAGACTATAGTATCCAGAAGCCATACTTGAACTATTACTCTGATTCTTACCCTCTATTCGATTAGAGAAGCTACCTTCACGCTTTTCATTATTTCTTTCGTTCACTTTTAAGAGCAGAGAAACACTCTCAGCGGTTCGCTGTTACCGTATCGTTTCGTCGTAAATTCCTTACTCTAAGACAGCTGTCCCATGGGCAGAACATCTTCTTCTACCTCGCTGATGCTTCAGCTCGTACAAGCAGTGATACCGCCTCAACGTGAGTTTTAGAGGACTAAATGGAGTCTGAATTGCCTGATAGAGATGTAGTATTGATTAAGCAATCAACAAATAATGTACAAAACAAAAATAAAGTACACTGCTTAATGAGTGTACTTTATCCTTCTAATTCAGTTTTATCAATGGTTTAGCTCTAGTTAAGTCGATTAGTTAAATGAATTTAGACTATTGCTTTTTATAACGACCATAAATTGTATGCTTAATGCTATAATTTATCTTCCAAATCTACTTCTTCATAATTTATCGGAATTAAAGCAACTTCACTGCTTAGAGTAGATTGTTTTTCATTTTCACTTATTTGAATGGCATTTTTTAATGAAAAAATAACTTCTCTTACAAGATTTAATAAATCTAATGTACACTCTTGCAATTCAATTTCAGTTAGATATAATCTGCTTTCGTCATTGTCTTTATTTACATCAATAAAATTCAATGTAATATTAGTAAATCTATGCTCTAAATAATTTCTAATAGTTTTTAATAGCTTTGCGTGTGGATTTGCTGTTAAAGAATTATCACCATTATCAAAATCTTTCGATATCCAGAATATAGAAGACAAACCAATATTTTTATCCAACAATTTATTTAAATTACTATTTGTTCTCCAGATTGAATGAAAATTTACTTGTCGAGGCATGATTTTTAGACAATAATATTCATTTATAAGCATTGCTACTTTATCTAATAATGAATATAGTGTTTTAAAAGCTGCTTTTAATCCTTCAATTCTGATAGAGTATTGTACGTAGTCTAGACAATCAATAAGATTAACATACTCGTCAGCATAATGAACCGAATCAATCTCAATGCTATTAAAACAGAGATAACGCGCATAAACATATTCTTGCTTAATTTGATTAAACATAGAAAAATATTTGTTTAAATCTTTATCTGATTGAAATAATAAACTTGGTAGTAAAAGATTATCATCATATCTATTTATATCGTCAGCTTGTAAGTCATTAAGTGGATTAAGATACAGCCCGTTGTTCCAACACCATTCGCGATACTTTTGTGAATTAGGATTATAATCGATGGTTTTACAAGAGCATTCATCTAAGTCTTTATAATTAAGATATTGTTCGTAAAGTTCAATAAATCGCTTTTCTGCATAATCAACTCTGTTTGGATCTGAAACAGTTATACTTGTTTCTATTAAATTTTTAATTTTTTTAATAAAGTGAAGATGTTCGTTATCATTCAAAAAATTACGATAATGATGTAGACAAATAGCCAAGTTACCACTAGCCATTGTGAATCTTGGATTGATTTGTATACATTTACAATACATCTTAATAGCTAACTGTTTTCTACCACAAGCATCTAATAGATTTGCGTAATTGGTGTATAGTGAACATAATAATGGGTGAATAAAGCTATTGTTCTCAGGATCTATATCAATATTATTTGAAATTTCGATAGCTTTTCTAAAGTAATAAATTTGTTGAACTGTAAAATCGGTATCTATGTTGAAAACTAAGTTATCACTTAGTTCAAATATATCAGCGTATGCTGTTCCAATAGAATAAAATAATTGAATTTTGGAAATATCATCAATAGTATTTTCCATATTTTTTCCAAATTCTATTAGTCTATAGATTTCCTCTATATTTTTATGTTTAAAAGCATTATCGAAATCCATTGACAATTTAAGTACACTATGATTAATTGGATTATTTGTTAACATCTTCACCCCAAACTAAATATTTCGATTTTAAATTTGATTTTCCTTTATTTTCCTGTTCTTCAACTAACATATCAGATAAAAACTCTTTTATCATGTCCCAATTAAAATTCTCTTTAAAACCTCTACTACCATCAGAAGGAACATTTAATGAAAATGTTGCAAATACAGTTTCACAAGTTCTTCTTGGAAATTTTGCTAAGTAAGAATCAAAAAATGAATTTGAATACCTATAATGATGGCTATGAATAAAGTCTTTCCATGTATTTAGCATAGTCTCTTCGTCTACAATATCTATTACGGAAACTTCTTCAAGTGGTCGGTCTTCAATATTTCCCCATGCTTTTTTCATTAAATTAACAGCATCTACATCGCTCTTAGGAGCACTGTATCCAAAAATAGTTAACATATATGAATGATCGACAAAGTAATCTAATGCTTTCCAACACCAATTTATGTATCCATCGGAAGAATAGTCTTTGTTTTTTACGGGATACAATAATTTTGTTGGATTTAATTTTTTATAACATGTTGGGCAGTAGCAATCTACTCCTCCAAACTCAATATGTTCTTCACAAAACCCAACAGCTACATTCCCATGTAAACAAAGAATTTTTGGCAAGTTCAGAGTAATTTTTGAGCAGCGAATATAAGCCTGTATAAGTAAAGGGTCCCAATTAAACGTAGCTATACAATCTTTATTAGTTAAACTTAATATTAAAAAATCATAAATTGTTGGTTCATCAGGTAACTCCAACGAAGCAAAATAATCATAGAGTCTTTCTTCTAGCTTTCTAACTATTTCGGAGCACTCTTCTCTCTCAAATAATTCTGAGTAGATATCCTCTAAATTTTCGCTCTTTGTCTGTAATTCAACACCAGCAAGAATTTCTTCTAAATTTAGTTTTTTTAGCAATCCATTCATAACTGAAGAACTTTTGCCGTTTTTATCACCATCTGGTATTGCTGCAATAGTAGCACCAGCGCCTAGAATAACTGTATGCGATCTCATCTCATTTCTCCTGAAAGTCTTTTGACACTATTATACCACTGTATCTACTTTATTTATGCTTCGAATACTAATCTTATAACCATAAATATTTTAAATAAAATGTACAATTGAACCACCACTTCTTCTACACCAATTAGAGTAAAAAATGTACAAATCAATTTCTTAGATTAGAGAATATTACGTACTACAAAACATACAAAATACCACTCCAAAATAATGTACAAAACAAAAATAAAGTACACTTTTTAAATAATGTACTTTATGCTTCTAATTCAGTTATATCAATGGTTTAAGTCTTGTTTAGTCAATTGTACATAAACTTTTAGTTTTTATCGGATTGTCTTAGTAAAAACACATAACCAAAAAAATTTTTAAGCCAATTATACTCAATTATGTACTTTATTTAAGTGAACACTGGAATTTTTTACTACTCTCAATTCAGGTGAAAATGTACTTTATTTAAGTGAAAACTAAAAATATTTCAAATGTACATTTTGACAATAAAAAAACACTCTAATATCAATTTAATGAAATTTAGAGTGTTTTTATTTATCTATATTTTTTTAAACTGTACAAAGTGTTCTTGCAAAATACCACTCCAGAATAATGTACAAAACAAAAATAAAGTACACTCCTTAAAGAATGTACTTTATGCTTCTAATTCAGTTGTATCAATTGTTTAGCTCATGTTAAGTCAATTGTACATAAACTTTTAGTTTTGAAAAATCGCTTAAAATATGGTGAATCATTGCTTCCTTGAACTTATAGTTTTAAAATTTTTTTAACTTCTACAGTATATTTAACCGAAAAACAAAAACTCGTTCTCATCATCTAGAGACCGAGTTTTTGTTTTTATATTGTTTTCATCTATAAGAATCTGTCGATTAAATAAATCTGAAAAATCTTTTTCTTAAATCATTATCCGATACAACATAACATAAATTATGTAAATTAATACTGTTATAAAAGCAAATCTTTTACTTTTCCAATTTCACTTTTTGGAATCACGAGATGAATCATATCCCCTAGATACATCCTTGTAGAACCATTAACTGTCTTACTTTTACCGTTATGTACTTGGGTTGTGATGAGGACATTATGAGGTAAATTGAGTTCGTGTACCTGTTTACCAGCTATTTTGTCTGAAACCGGGATTTCTATTAGTGTAACTTCTCCATCATCAGTTGCCGATTCTGGTAGCATTTTTTCCAACATGGCTTCATAAACGGGCGCCCCTTTTAGCAGATCCATAACAATATAGGCAACTAGGGTCACCATCCCTAATGGCATTAGATTGCGGATATCACCGACCATTTCCGTCACGAGAATCATTGCTGTCAAAGGTGCTTTTGAGATAGCCCCAAAATAACCACTCATTCCAAGAATTACAAATATAGGAAATTGCTGCTGGGTGACGAGTCCAAGATTGACGCAAATAACGCCTACTAGGGCACCAAGTAAAGAACCTAATGCTAAAATTGGTAAGAAAATACCACCTGGTAGTCCACTTCCGTAACTGATCATGCTCCAGATAAAGCGGATGATAAAGTAAAGTAAGAGAATTTGAAAACTATAATCTTGTTCTGTTAAGGATAAGACAACCTGATTACCTCCACCAAGTATTTGAGGTAGAAATATTCCAACTGGAATGATCAGGATAAAAGCAAGAATTGGATGATAAGCTTTATTAATGTTAAGCTTTTGGCCAACCCATTCATAAACTTTGCCTACATTCAGAACGGCTTTTTCATAAAGAAAACCTGAGAGTCCAAGAAAAATTCCCATCACCAGATAAATCCAATATTGATTCAAGCTCATGAGAGGGATATCATCTGGCATATCCAGAACGGGTGTTAAGCCGAAGATGAGAAGGGAAACAAAGTTTGCTACCAGACTGGCGGCCAAGGTAGAAACCCAGAAAAATCTTGAAAAATGGTGATAGACTTCTTCTACTACAAATAATAACCCTGCAATCGGTGCATTAAAGGCAGCAGCAAGTCCAGCAGCAGCTCCACTTGCGATTAAAGAACGCTCTTCTACTGGGCTAGATTTCAGCCATTTTGCAATTCCTTTACCTCCAACAGCACCTAGTTGAATACTTGGACCTTCACGACCGAGCATGAGTCCACTAGCAATCGCGAGAATACCAAGAACATATTTCTTCCATAGCACACTCCACCAGTTGAGTGACATGAGACCTTTTAACTCTGCTTCAACTTGAGGAATACCAGAACCTTTAATATCTTTTTCTGAGCGTGTTAATTTGGCACTAAGCAAGCAAATTAGAATATATAACAATAAAATGATCAATAGATTTCGAAGTAGATTTTCTTGGTCTAGATATAGTCCTTGAACGACATGAAAGCCTTTTTCAATCAAAAACCGAAAAGACCCAACAATAAGGCCCACGACTAATCCAACGATAATTCCTCGTCCTACTTGAGATAGAATTGTACTAGATGCGAAGGCAAATTCTTTCTTGGAACTAAGTGTTTCCGACTGTTCCTCCATAATTTTCTCCTTTAATTATCTTTTTCAGCTTCTGAAACGATCGTTTTAATCGGTTCAAAGCTTGTGCGATGAATGGGTGTAACACCGTGCTTTTCTAAACCTTCTAAATGTTTAGCCGTTCCATAACCAGCATTTTGAGAAAAATCATAACCTGGAAATTCCTGATCATAGTTTTCCATGATCTTATCTCTGGTAACCTTAGCAACGATCGATGCTGCGGCAATAGAAAGCGAGTTCGCATCTCCTTTGATGATGGATGTTTGAGAAATCGGCAAATCCAATTTCATAGCATCAATCAAAAGATGTTCTGGTTGAGGTTCAAGCTGAGAGATAGCTTCTTTCATGGCTAGTTTAGTCGCTTCATAGATATTGACTTGATCAATGACATGATTGTCCATAATGCCAATACTGATTGCAAGAGCCTTATCTTTAACGGCTTGAAAAATCTCCTCATGTTTTCTCTTAGGAATCTTCTTACTGTCATTCAAGCCTTTTATCTTACAATTATTTGGCAGAATGACTGCTGCAGCAACAACAGGCCCAGCTAAAGGCCCACGTCCAACTTCATCTACACCTGCAATTAAGCTAATACCTTGAGCATAAAACTCTTTTTCATAGCTAAGCATGGCTTCTAAGCGGAGATTTTCATCAATTTTAGCTTGAATGGCTTTCTTACGCTTTTCAATTTCCTTTTGTACACCTGAACGAGAATCTTTTTCAAATTCCTTAAACAAGGGACTTTCAAGTTCAGTTATCTTTGCTAATTCTTCTTTTATTTCTTTAATCGTTGCCATTGAGGTCTTCCAATGTATCTAATGTATAGTTACCTAGTTTTCCATCACGAACTTCTTTGACGAAAAGATTGTAAAAGCGATCATAATCATCACGGAAACCAAGGATACGAGTCATGTCCATGATAATTTCAGGAGCTTCATCGTCCAGATTCATTTGTTTAAAACGTTCTTGAAGCTTATCGGGATAATGGGTTTTAAAGTAATTAAGACCGAAAATCGTCACTTCATCCATTGGAAGCAACTGATCTTTGATAGCTCCAGTTAATGCGAGTTTAAGGGCGACAGTTTCATCTTCAAATTTTGGCCAGAGAATCCCTGGAGTATCCAAAATTTCCAAATCCTTATTGGTTTTAAGCCATTGTTGACCCTTAGTAACACCAGGTTTATTACCAACTACAGCAATTTTCTTACCAGCCAAACGGTTCATCAGTGTTGATTTACCAGCGTTTGGAATACCGATTATCATGGTACGTAAGGTCTCGATTTGAATCCCACGTTCCTTTTGACGAGCTATCTTATCTGCCATGAGTTTCTTAGCAGCGTCCGTTACGACTTTTACCGTAATTTGCTCTTTAGAATTGATTGCCAGTGTTTGAATGCCTTGTGATTCAAAATGCTGACGCCATTCTTTTGTTAATGCTGGGTCTGCTAGGTCTGCCTTGTTCAAAATCAATAGTCTTTTTTTATCTCCGATGATTTTAGTCAGCATCGGATTTTGACTAGACAAGGGCAAACGTGCATCGACTAAAACTGTTACAAAATCAACGAATTTTAAATTTTCCTGAACCTGACGACGCGCCTTGGACATGTGTCCAGGAAACCATTGAATAGTTGCCATGAGAGTATAATTCCTTTCTCTTATTGGATTTGTATCTATTTTTACAGTTTCAAAAATTAAATACAAATCCTTTTTCTAAAATAAATCACTATCTTTTATTATAACATGATTTCTCGTATTTGACGCTTGACTCAATGCCGATTGTAAAATGTTTTCTAAGTAAATCAGTCACAAATAAAATTTCTCGTTGTCTAAAACGATTGAAAAATAATAGTGTTCACCATGATCTTTAACATAGTTGCTGATATATTTTTCTGTTTGAATAATGGATTTACTGCTATCAATGGTTGGATCTTGTTTCTCGTAATACCAATGATCATAAGTATGTTTCAATTGGCCATTCTTGTAGCAAAAAACATCCCCACCTAGTATAATTTGATTATTGGCTTTGAGATTATCAAGTAAGTCTGGGATTACTGAATAATCATAAGCGTATGCGTTGATCCCTATGTGATTTAAATTTATCCCTCTTGTATGTATATGTTCAAAATTCTGCTTCATAAAGTTCATTTCTCAAGTTTCTCTTGATAAGTAAAATCGATAACCACTTTGCAGTTGTTATCGATTTTAATGATTTTTAATCTTTTTCACCTAGCTTGCTGTTAATTGACATCATGATGCTTGCAATTTTTTCTCCCCAGTATGGATCTGATGCATAAAGAACATTCATCCCTGACGCTTTATTTCCAAGGTATGTTCTGCCATTATCGATGTAATTTTCGCGAATCCACTTGGCTGCACCTAAGATACCCTTATCAACATCATCAAAGCTTTTAGCTGAATCATATGGTGTTGTATCATAAGCAGCGATACCAAAGAAGTTATTTTTATCCTTAGCAATTTGGCTACGTCCCCATGAACTTTCAAGGGCGCTATGGGCGATTAGATAGAGAGCGTTGATCTGATAGCGTTCTTCAGCTTCTTTAAAGATTGCCCCCTTACCTGCCAGACGACTTCCCTTGATATTCATAAGAGAATAGACTTTATCTAATTCTTCAGCTGTGTAATTGCTTGGTTTTCTTAAATCTCTAAATAAGAAAGGATTTTCAACTGTAAAGTTTTCAAAGTTAATACCATCAGCTGAATAGTATTTTTTGCCAATCGCCATTGATGAACTGTGAGGTGCTACACGGATACTTGCGTATGGTGACAATTCGTGGTAGAGATAGTTACCATCAGTGGCATAGTGAGGAATAAAGTCACTATCAGAGTTGACCGCTACTAGATCACTCTTGTTCATATATCCTGAAAGACCTGAAATTTTGACTGGAAGTCGACCGTCTTTGGCTTCTGCATCATCAATCGCTACAATACTTCCTTGTGAAATATAGCTGAGTTTCTCACCAGAAGCGCTATATACATTTGCTGTAATTGGTTTTACTTTATAGTAAGCTGCTGTATCAGAAATCCATTTTCCATTGCTTTGGAAAGTATAGTCTTTCCCGTTAATGGTAAAGTTACCAGTTACATAAGCTCCGTCTTCTTTTAGATAATACCAAGCATTATAGTCCTTATCGAAAATCCATTCATTTTTGGCCATATAACCAAAAGGTTTGAGATAGTAAGAACCTACCCGTTGATTTTCGGCATAGGTGCCGTCTGATTTGAGATAGAACCAGCTCTTGTATTTTTCATCGAAAATCCATTCACTTTTGGCCATGGCTCCACTATCTTTTAGATAGTATTTCTCTTTCCATTGGCTACTTAACATGACACCGTCTTTATTAAAATAGTACCATGAATCGCTGATTTTCTCCCACTTGTCGCGAATAATTTTTCCTGATGCGGTAGCATAATACCACTTATCTTCGAGTTTTGCCCAGGCATTTTCTGCCATAGCTCCACTAGTCTTGAGAAGATAGTCTTTATAAATAGTAGCACTTAGCATGGCACCAGATTCATCAAATCGATACCATAGGCCATCAATTTTTGCCCACTTGTCACGATTGATTTTACCTTCTTGATTACCGTAGTACCATTTATCACCAATTTTTACCCAGCTATTTTCAGCTAAGACACCACTTGCTTTGAATAGATAATCATCGTAAACAGCATTGCTGATCATGATACCATTTTCATCGAATCGATACCAAACACCCGCTATCTTTTTCCAATTATTACGAGTAACTTTCCCGTCCTCAGTGGCATAATACCATTGGTTGTCAATTTTTACCCAAGAAGATTCTGCCAAGGCACCGCTATTATTCAATAGGTAATCATTAAAAATAGTATTACTAAGCATGATGCCATCTTGATTAAAATAGTACCAAACACCTGCTATTTTTTTCCAATTTGAAACGGGCTGATTATCCTCATAATAACGCCATTGGTTATTTTCTTTTTGCCAACCTTCTTTGTTAACTACTTCTACTACTGTTTCTTTTGAAGATTGTTCTTTGGTCTCTGGAGTTTGAGAAGTTGCTTTTTCAGCTTCGCTTTGATTTTTCTTCTCATTGCTTACTGTATTGGTAGCAATCTTTTCTGATGACTGAACATTATTGGTAGCTTGAGAATCCTCGGCATAGACGGTCGTTTTTGCAAAACCTGCCATAGAGAGGGCAACTGTACTTGCCAGCAATATTTTTTTCATTCTTTTCTCCTTACAAATACCTAGATTTTGTATTTGATGTTTCTATATATTGTGTAAAAAACAGTAATTATCCACTATATTATACAATATTCTGTCAAATATAAAAGCAGTAACTTTCAGAAGAAAAGAACTTGTAATATTTTTAAAATATTTTAGAAATAAAAGTCAATAAAAAGTAGTCGAACACCATCTGAACGACTACTTTTTTATAAAATTATACCTGACTATAGACTTCTTTGCGATTTGTTTTAGTTGCTTTAGCAGAATTCTTCCAAAGGTTTGGATTGATGAAAATAGTGACGATTGCTAGTATTCCAAACCCAATCCCAACATACCAGTAGGGTGCATCCAAGGTTGTTGAGCGTCCAGAAAGATTGACAATCCCACGGAAAAGTGTACCCGCTGTAATAATCGCTACTGCCGAATTCCATAGATTTAGACTAATACGGGAGAAATGTGGGAGAACCTTGAGAAAGATTGCTAGTAGAATTCCTCCAATAAGAGGTACTGCAAATAAATAGTGCATATGAACAGAAGTTTCTCCAAAACTAAAAGCTTCGTAAATTCTAGAAAATGCAAAGAAGAAAATAGTAATTATTGTATAAGAAATGATCGTTTTTTTAAATCGTTTTTTTCCCAAATTAGTAACCAATGTAGACAATGTCACTCACCGCCCTTTCTGAAATTTTGTTTCCACCAGTCGTTGGTTTATTGATAACCTGACCGTTGAAGTAAAGTGTAGATGATCCACCACCATCAAGGTTATAGGCTGTTTTTGCTCCATAAGATTTCATGACCTCAGCAAGCTGATAAAGAGAGAGTCCTTCACTTTCAGAGGTACGTCCATCTGAAACCACGATGATATAGTGGTTTTCATCGATAATACCAATAGCTGTACGAGGATTTGAAGCCATGGCCTGTCCTACTTCTGTATTGGTATCAACTGCAATCTCACCATTTTCGACCAAGTCTGGTCCAAAAGCCAAGAGATTGACGACACCGTCGTTTACTAGTTGCTCAGCTGAGATCTGATCTTCGTAAATAACCTTGAAAGAGCCGTCTTTATAAATAGCTAAGTCCCCATTACTAGAATCTTCACGAACAGTATCACGATAAACAACTCCATTACGGATAACATAGCCTGTAGAGTTTGCTCCATAGTAGTCCCCATTTACCGCTAAAATGGCATTGTTGTCAGCTGCCGTAACAGAGGTTTTTGCAGTTACGTTAGTTCCGTAGGCATTTTGAGCAAAGGCAGTTTTCAGATAATCTGATGAGCTCAGAGTAATATCAGCAACGTAGACTTGGGTATTATTGACCGTCGTTTCAGACAAATTGACAGTAATATTGTCATCTTTATAACTAGAGTCAGTGACAGTAGCTGTTTTAGCAGCTTGACTTGCTGCTGCAGCATTGGAACTTGTGCTAGTTGTAGCAACTGTCGAGATAGTTTCAGCGAGGACAAAGGTCTTTAGCATTGAGTAACTAAAGGATCCTGTCAATAGTAGACCGAGAACTGAGGCGTAAGCATAGCGTTTCTTTAAAAATTTCATAATACAGTTGAGGTCCTTTCTTTAAAGATGAATTTCTTCTGAACTGTCCAAGAAACAGCAAAGAGAAGGATGCCGACGATAACTTTAGCAATCAGAAGGTTGATACCAAAGACTGTAAAGAAGAGACGAATCAGTAGCGTGTCTAAGATAAAGAGTCCGACTGCTAGACCAAAGTATCCCATCCCTGTTTTCACAAGGCTATCGTCATTTTTAAAGACTAGTTTCTTATTTGTAGAATAGTTGAAAATAGAGCTAGTCACACGAGCTACTCCGTTTGCTAGAAAGATTCGTAGACTCGTCGGAACTGTCGGCAAAATCAAGACTGCTAGGGCGTAAACGACATAGTCTACAACAAAGCTACTAAGAGATGATAAGGCAAATTTAAAGATATTTTTATAGATCATGAGCCCGTCTTGGATTGGGCGGAAGTGTGATGCCTCATTGTCATTAATATAGACGGTTTCAATCGGCACTTCTAGAATCTCGTATTCTTTTGTTGCTTCGAGCAACATATTCATTTCATATTCATAACGTTGACCTTCAATCTTAAGCATAAACGGTATCAAGTTTGTCGTAAATGCACGAAGTCCAGTTTGTGTGTCTGTTACTCCTACTCCCGTTTGAAGCTTAAAGAGAGCTTTGGTTAAGCTGTTACCAAAACGGCTACGAAGGGGAACTTTTCCAGAAAAGGCACGTACACCCAAGATTAGCTTGTTTGGATTTTCGGAAGCTTTATTAGCCGTGCGGAAAATATCCCATACCTTGTGCTGTCCATCCGCATCTGCTGTGACAACCGTACCATAAATGTTTTGTTCTTGGATATAAGTAAAGGCTGTTTTTAGAGCCTGCCCTTTACCTTGGTTCACCTGGTGACGAATGACAGTAGCAAATTGTTTTGCTTTATCAAAGATTTTTTGGCACTCTGATGAACTGCCGTCGTCTATGACTAAGATATGAAAATCACTCTTTTCGTGAATTTTTTCGATGAGTGTGATAAGTTTATTATCAGGTTGATAAGCTGGAATGACTATATAGTTCATATCGATACCTCTTTCTTTGATAATGGAATAACTATACAGAATATCGCTTAAAAATACCTTATATCAGTTTTCTTTAAGATAAGGTTTAAAAAACTTTAAGCTTAAAGAAAAGACTTATCAATTAATAAGAAATTTAGTTTGAATTTTCAGATAAAAATAAATATACAAAAATCCCCAAATAGTAACTGTATTTGAGGATGAATCTTATCATACAATGAGAGTACTTAGTCTATTTTCTCTCTTAATCTTTCAACAAAGAGATAAGCTGCGGGGCAGGTTAGAGTATTTTTAATAGTAAGATTATTGATTTGGTAAATCTTCTTACGGTCAGTATGTGGAAATTCACGACAGGCTTTTGGACGGACATCGTAGATGGAACAGAGATTATCGCCTCCTAAGAAGGGACAAGGCATTGACTTAAAGACTTTATCACCGTCTTCATCTACTTGCAAAAACTCAGCTTCAAAGGCTGGCAATTTCATTTTAAAGTATTTTGCGATACGTGTGATATCTGCTTCTTTGAAGTCTGGACCAAGACTCTTACAGCAGTTAGCGCAGGCTGTACAATCAATTTCAGTAAAAACTTCTTGATGGATTTCAAGGGCAATTTTATCCAAATTTTTAGGTGCTTTCTTTTTCAGATTTCCTAAAAACTTCCGATGCTCTTTTTGTTTTTGCAAGGCTAGTTGGTGATAATATTCGATATCGATTTCTTTTGACATAGTTTCTTTCTATTTTTTTAATGTTGACACAAACATTTTTAGTTTATACATAAAATAAATTATGTAAAATACTTTTAAGACTAATTTTAACAATAATGAGTCTATCCATTCAGGACGAAACTATCATTCTTTCTAAAAAAGGTTTGATGCAGTTGGTTAAAATGCCTTCTATCCAAGATTTTTGTGCGGACGATAGATTTTCCGCATCTAAACATTCCTTTAGAAAATCACGTACCTGATCAGGTGCTATTTCAAATTCAAAAGCCTTCATTTTGTAGAAAAAGTCAAACAAAGTGTTAGAGAGATAGTCAGTTGAAAATGGGATTTCTCCAGTTTTTCGATACATGATTAGAAGTCGGGAAAAGCGAGCTTTTTCTTCGGGTATATCCTTAAAATAAGAGTTAAGCAACCAGACTTGCTTTTGTTTTCTTTCAAGAGGATCTTGACTAGCAATGCGTTGATCCTTTTCGAGTTCTCTTTGGTACTGTTTTGATTTTATAGAACGTTCTGTCCGATTTTTACCGAAGAGAATCTTTTCCCACTGGCGCTCTTCTAGTGTCAGTGTTTCGCTCAATCCAAAGTAATCCTGATAGGCACGTTCAGCTGGTCCCATTGCTAGAACCAGGTTATCCGCATATTGTTTAGCAATCTCGTCTCGCTTCTTTCGTTCCTTTTCAGCCTTGATGCGAAGTTCCTGCTCATAGTCAATTTTTTCTTTTCCTAGTTTAACAAGATAGAGCTGATCGTCAGATTTTCCAAGTAGAAAGGGTTTGATAAATTTTTCAAGGACTTCCTCCATACGAGCTTTCTTCAAAGGCTCTGCCCTACTCCAACTTCCACCTTGAAAAACTTCCAAAAAGAGTTGATAATCCTTTTCTGGTGAAAATTGATTACCTCGATTTGACTTAAAAGCTCCCTTTTCCCATAGCCAGTTGATTAGTCGCTCATCAAAATCTGTTTTATTAACTCGAATGGCTTCTTTTTTCTGGGCCTTTCTGGTTAGATTTTCAAGCTTTCTGAGAAGTTTTTCTTCCTCTTCTAGCTGTTGATCTAGGCTAATTCTTTGGAAATGACGCACACAGTCACTCCCAATGGGAAAAAGTCGTTTGCCAGTAACTCCGTTAAAAAGTTCATAAGCATACTTAATAGCATTACCGCAGACACAATTGCTTCGACCGATTCCATTAAAAATCAAGGAAACTTCACTCCATTGTTTGGTAGCTTGTTCCCAAGTATCGGCTTTAGAGGCCTCTAAAACTGCATCATATAAGTTTTTTCTAACAGGAATGGACATGATGCCTCCTTTCTTTCTATATTTTAACGACTTCTACTTGGTCTTTACCAAGTAGAATCAAATATTTTTCAACTGTTTCTATTTGATAAGAACGAGATAGAGCCTCTGCATAGAGGTCTAATTGTCCTCGATAGCGTTCAACAAGTTGACTAACATGCTCATAACGGTCTGTCTTGTAGTCAAAGAGAGCAATCTTATCATCGTAGAGGAGATATCCATCTAAGATTCCACGGACAACAAAGTTTTCTTGGCTCTTCTCGTCTCTTTTTAACATTGAGAAAGGTTGTTCTCGATAGAGTTTATCTTGATTTGCAAGAATCTCTTGACCGAGAGCTGAATCAAAGAAGGATAAAATTTTTCCTAGATTGATTTTGGATTTGACAGCTGAACTTACTTGAACTTGCTCTAAGGCCTCTGTTAAAGTCTCTAAAGTGGGTTTCTTAGCTAGATTAATTCTCTGCATGAGTTCATGGGTAGCACTACCAATCTCAGCACCAGTAACTTTCTTAGTTTTAGAGAAATCAGAAAGGTTGAATTGAACAGTGCTTTCTTTTAGTTGACTTTGACCAGCTACTACTACACCTTCCATATCCATGACTGGTTCATAGAATTTTTTAAGCTGACTAGGGGTTTGTACACTTGGAAGATTGATTGCTGCACGGTGGATTTGGTTATACACTTCCACTTCTTTTAGCATTTCCAACGCATCTTTGATGGTTTCTGACTGGCGATTATCTGCTTGGGATTGGTCTTGGAGCTGACTTTTATTTTCCAATTCTCCGATAGCTTCTTTGGTTAGGCCTTCTTCACCTTCAAAGCGCACAGTGAAATGCAAATCCTCCTTAGAAAATGCTTGATAAATGGCCCAAATCCAATCTTGGAAATTAGTAGCGTCTAGTCTCGTTTCTCGAGTCAAAAGACCTTGCCCATTTGTTGGATATTCTTTAGATTCTAACTTTTCACGAGATCCTTTTCCAACTAAATAGAGTTTCTTCTCAGCACGTGTCATGGCTACATAAAGTAAACGCATGAGTTCAGAATAACTTGCTAATTGGAGTTCTTCCTTATTTTGAGTATATGTCAAGCTAGGAATAGATAATTTAATGGTAGATGGAACATATTCCTCTTTTGCATTTGTAGCGACTCTAGCTACATAATTTAACCCAATTCCATTTGTGCGACTGAGGATAACCTCAGACATAGTATCCTTCTTATTAAATTTTTGATCAATATTGAGGATAAAGACATAAGGAAATTCAAGCCCCTTACTCTTATGAATACTCATAAGTTCTACAGCATCCTTAGGTGGAGCTACAGTGACACTGGCAAGGTCGTGCTTGGCTTCCAAGACTTGATCAATCATAGTTATGAAACGTGATAAGCCTTTAAAATTACTCTTTTCAAACTGGTCAGCTCGTAGTGCTAGGGCATAGAGGTTGGCCTGTCTAGCCTGACCATTTGGTAAAGCACCAACATAATCATAGTAGAAACGTTCGCTATAGATTTTCCAAATAAGGTCATAAAGCGAATGAGTTTTTGAGAACAAACGCCAAGAATTAACAGTTTCCAAGAAAAGATTAAGCTTTTTATGGAGTTCAGATCTTATTAAATCCTTTTGAAGACCAATTTTCTCCTGAGCATTGACTAGTTTCTCATAAAAGTTTTCTTGAACCTTATCCTCAGATTTCTGAAGAGCGAGACGAGCCAATTCATCCTCATCAAAGCTAAACATCGGAGATTTCATTAGAGCAACCAAAGCGAAATCTTGAAGAGGGTTGTGAATGACACGAAGAGTATCCAACATAACCTGCACTTCTAGGGATTGCAAATAGTTTGATTGGGCGCCGTCTGTCTTGACTGGAATACCATACTCAGACAAGGCAAGTAGGACCTGGTCATTGCGACTTCTGCTGGCAGTTAAGAGAGCCATGTCCTTGAAAGGTACACCCTTATCATTATGAAGGTAAATTATCTCCTTAAGCACCATGCGCATTTCACCAGTTAATTTGTTGGTTGCAAGTTCTTCCTCATCATCAGAATCGCTATCATCCTTATCATATAAGAGAACTTCTGCCTTGTTTTCAGGATTTACTTGAATATCAGTATTTCCAAAAACAAGTTGATGCATACCGTCATAAGATATCTCTCCTACTTCCTCGTCCATGAGATGTTTAAAGACATCATTCGTAGCATCTAGAACCTCTGAACTACTACGGAAATTTTCCTTAAGCAGAATTAACTGACCTTCTTTGCCATCTTGAGCAAAGCTATGAAATTTTTCATTGAAAATCTGTGGGTCTGCTTGTCTGAAACGATAAATGGACTGCTTAATATCTCCTACCATAAAACGATTATGACCGTTTGAGAGGAGTTCCAGCATTCTCTCCTGGATGTGGTTGGTATCCTGATATTCATCGACCATGACTTCGTGGAAGCGTTCCTGATACTCTTGACGCACCTGTGGGAAGTTTTCTAAAATCTCAATGGTATAGTGGCTAATATCCGCAAATTCGAAGGCATTCTCTTCGCGTTTTCGTTGTCGATAGGCATCAACAAAATCTCTCATGAACACTTGGAATGTCTTTGCCAAGTCCCAGGACTCTTGATGATAATCTTCTTGGAATTTTAGTAAAGTGATTTGATCATTGAGTGCAATCAGCTTCTCAAATTTTGCTTTTCTCTCTTGGTTGTAGGTTTCTTTCAAGTCTTGCAGTTCGGCCTTACGACTAGCATTTGTAAGAGCACGACCTCCCTTATCCTTAGAGATACTAACAACTCGTTCTAAAACTTCTTGGTATTGATTAAAAGTTGATTCGTTGGTTAAAGCTCCGATTTCATCAAGAACTTGTTGAACAGATTCTAAATAAGCTGCTTTACCAAATTCCTTGGCATCATTATCCAAATGGTAACGGAAAAAGCTTTCTAAATCACAGAGTTTCTCCTTTATATCGTCTACAAGGTTTTCTTTAGCAACTGTAAAATCAGCCTTTTCAAAACCTTTTAGGAAAGATTCCTCTAGCCAAGCCTGAGGATTGCTAGTAGATTGCAAAAAATCATAAATCATATAGACCTGTTTACGTAGTCCACGCGCGTCTTTGCTTCTACCTGCAAAGTTTTTGACCAAGCGACTAAAATTATCTTTATCCTGGCCTTGGTAGTGCTGTTCAAAAACTTGTCGAAAAACCTCATTTTTTAAGAGGAGTTGCTCACTTTCATTCTGAAGAATGCGAAAATTTGGAGACAGGTCAAGAAGATAGCCGTGCTTGGTCAGGAATTTCTGGGTAAAAGAGTCCATGGTCCCAATCGCGGCATTGGGTAAATCAGCTAATTGTCTGCCGAGGTGTTTTTTTAGTTCCACATCTTGCGTTTCTTGGATTTGTTGGCTAATTTTCTTTTCCAAGCGTTCTTTTAACTCGGTTGCTGCCTTTACCGTAAAGGTTGAGATAAAGAGTTGGCGAATCTCAACACCACGTGCTAGTTGGTCAAGAATTCGTTCAGCCATGACAAAAGTTTTTCCCGAACCAGCTGAAGCTGAAACCAAAATATTTTGACCAGAGCTATAAATAGCTTGAATTTGTTCAGCTGTTTTCTTTGGTTTCTTGTTAGACTGAGCTTCTGCTACTTGCAAGGCTGCAATCTCTTCTTGGGTTAAAAATTTCATCGCTCCAACTCCTCTCTGATTTTATTAAACCAAGCTTCCTTGGCATTGCTCTTGGCAACTTTCTCTAAAAATCTCGCCTGACCTAGATGGTAATTGGCTTCAAAACCTGTAATAGCTTGATATTGTTGAACATAGGGTGCAATGCTTCTACCGTTTTCTGTATAAGGGTTGATCGCAAATTCACCAGATAAAATCTTCTCTGCCGCTTTTTTGTAGAGAAGGGCATTATAGTCCAACAATAACTGGAATTCCTCATCAGACAACTGATAAGTCTTGTTTTTATTGTAAAACTCTCCAAGGTTTTTTATCTCTTTCTCAAGAAAGAGTCCTTGATACTTCATGCTCTTATTCGCTTCTGCTACAGCCTTTGAAAGAGTTTTATTGGCTTGTAGAGTTTGAATCGGTTCAGTCATCTCTAAATACATGGCACCAAAGAAGTCTCTATTCCCTTCTTTTTTAAGTGCAGCTAGATAGGTTGGTAATTGCGAGTTAAGACCGTTATAAAAGAGAGGAAACTTAAACTGAGTCAAAGAAGACTTATAATCTACAACACCAATAGCTCCATCTGATTTTAGACGGTCGATACGGTCGACTTTACCACGGACATAGACATTTCTGCCGTTTTCTAACTGAACAAAAGCTTGTTCCTTGCTACCAAAGACTGCTTCTTCCTGAATCGTTTCAACATCCGCATTATGTCGAAGAATGTGTCCTGTAGCATGTGCGACATCCAATAGGACTTCCTTGGTGAATTGAGCATCCAAACTTTCCTGATAAATGGCTTGAAACTCACGTTCTTGACTAGTTTCAGAGATTGCTTGTTCTAAACGACGATCAAAGGATTCATTAGGCGAAAGTTTCATTGCTCGTTCAAAAATACGATGCAAGAAATTACCGTGACTTCGTGCATCAGGACGCAAACGCAATTCTTCCTGCAAACCTAAGACATAACGGAGATAGTAACTGTATTCATTACGGTAAAATTCTGTTAATCCAGAAGTAGATAGATAGAAATCTTGATCTTCAGGATACAAGACTTTCAAAGTTTCAGAATCTAAAATCTTGCTCTTTGGACTTGTTGGTAAAACTGGATTTTCTAAACCTTGGTCTTCCAACTTTTTACCCATCACACGAGCCAGAACTTTTACAAAAGTTAAGTCTTGGTCACTTGTCTCACTCTCACCTTGCTGATGATAGGCAACAAGACTAGACAAAAGGCTGTGATAAGAACCAATATCATCCTTTGTTAGATTTTTTCGGTCAATTCTCTTTTCAATCTTGCTAAAACCAAAGTCCTGTAATTCTTTCAGATATACCGACTCTTTACTCTCATTTTCATTGAGTAAACTTGGCGCCGATAAGACTAATTGTTTCCTAGCAGAGTTGACCAACGAAAGCATAGTATAGCGATTCTTCTTGAGGTTTTCTTGACTTGCAATCAGTAATTGAGAACCTTCTTGAGTTGCTCGGTTCAGCACTTCTCTTTCTTCATCGCTCAACAAACTGGTGTTTTGAGCAATTTTAGGCAAGTGATCTTGAGTTAAACCAATTGCATAGATGTAATCAGCTGTCAAGGGTGCAATCAAATCATAACTCTGCACCAGGACAGTATCTACCGTTGCTGGAATTGTACGATAATTGGACAAGCTCATGCCTGAATGAAGAAGAGCTAAGAAATCATCCAAATTGACCTTAGAACCTTCAAATACAGTTGCAAATTGCTCCATTACGTGGCAAAATGCTTTCCAGACTTCCTCTTGTCTTTCTTGCTCTGCTACTTCCATCGTTGCAGATAAGGTTTGTAACTGCTTGGTCAAATGAGCATCTTTCAAAAAGTTGTTCCATTTTGAAAGAAGATTCTCAGCTTTTTGCTTACGACTAGATAATAAAGTTTCTAATGGATTTAGAACACGAAAACGAAGCTTGTTTAACTTCTCTAAATCAAATTTCCCATGATGATTTTTGGTAAATTCTTGTTTAAAACTAGAGAGACCATCAATTCCTAGATAACGAAGATATTGCTCAAAGCTATCGATTTCCTCTTGACTAAGGTCGGTATATAAGCCGGTTCGTAGGAGATTAATCAAATCTTCTTGACGGAAATTGTATCGTTTCAAACGCCCGATGGATTCTGCATATTGAGTCAAAGGGTGGTGAGCCATAGACTCACTCTTACCTAGATAAAAAGGAATTTGATATTGATTAAAAATTGTCTGCAGAGACAGTTTATAAGACTCTACGTCACCTAATAGGATTCGAAAATTTTTATAGCTTAGTTCTGGCTCTTGGTGCAATTTCTGGCGAATACTACGAGCAACTAACTCCAGCTCTTCTTTTTGGGTTAGACAAGACCAAATTTGCAAATCTTCTCTATCCTTATCATCCACTTCTAAGCTAATTTCAGAATAATCATAAGCACTTTCGAGTAGTCTTGAGGCTTTGGCAAAGGCATCAAGTTTCTCATGTTCTTGACAAGTATTTTCTGCCTTAGTCTGATATTTAAAAGCTAAATGGCGTAGAAACTCAACACTGGCTTGGTAGAGGTTCCCTTCACTAAATGGGCTAGTATAAGATTTCTTAGACGCATATACACCAATAACAATCTCAACACCCTTACGATAAAGTAGATCCACTAGGTGTTCTTCTTCTGCAGAAAATCGGGTAAAACCATCAATGACTAGGGCAATCTTACTAAAATCACTACTTACCTTGTTTTCTTCGATAGCATTGATCAGATATGATAATTGACTCCCTTGCGAAACTTGACCTTGATTCAGATAAGCTGTTACCTTTTCAAAAATCATGAGCAAATCAGAACGTTTATCAGCGTCAGATAGACTTTCTAAATCCAAAAAACTCATCTTAGCAGTTGTCATTTCATGGTAAATCTCAATCAATTGTTGGATGAATTGCGGATCTTGCTTAATAGCCCCGTAAACACGTAAATCCTTAGGGTCTATCTCAGACAGACATTTATAGAAAGCCATACCAAGACCGATATCATCGAGACTTGACTTCGCGGGTATATCGTTTAAAACCAGATAACGAGCCATCTGAGCGAAGCGCGTGACTGTGATCGCAAAAGAAGCCTGCTGACTCAAGCACTCCAGGACGGCACGTTCCTTTTCAAAAGAAAGAGAGTTAGGAGCTATGTAAAAGACTCGTTTGCCTTGGGCAACCAGTCCTTGAGCCTCCTTGGTCAGGATTTCTGTCAAAGAAGTCCGAATATCGGTATAAAGTAGTTTCATCTCTGCCTCGTTTGATTTTTTCATTACCTTTCATTATACCATTTTTTGACTGCTAATCCTATAAATAGAGAGTTCTTAAACTACTGATAAAAAGTAAAATGCCAGAAATTTCCGGCATTGATCGATAAGCACTATCTTCATGAAAATACAAGCATCCATAAATCCCAAAATGCTGTAATGTTAATCATGATATGGAGTAAAATGGGATAATAGAGAGAGTGAGTTTTTCGGTAGAGCAATGCTAAAATCGTTCCTCCACTTGCATAGGTGAAAAAGGCGAGTGGTGTTAAACCTGAACTGACATGCACATAGCCAAAGACGCAGGCTGATAGTAAAACATCTCCATACCAAGGTGAATCTTTCAAAAATGTATTCATCAGAACTCCACGGTAAACCAATTCTTCTGTAATTGGTCCTAGTAGACAAACAATAAGTAAAAGATAAGGTAACTCTTGTCGCCCTGTCATCTCAGTCAATTCATTTAAAGCGATTTGATTGGACGTTGCTGGGGTTAAAAAAGAAAACACAATATCTGAAAGATAACTGACTCCATAAGCAAGAAGCAAATAAACTAGATATCTCCATTTCTACTTCAACTCAAGCATTTTTCTACCTTCGAATACTAGTAAATATAGCATAGCTAGAAGAATAACGATAAACTCTAAAAAAGCAAGAATTTGAAAAAATTCTCGACTAGCAGCTACAAATCTAGCTGTAAAGTGATTAAAAATCCACCAAAACCAAGTCTTCCTATAAATAATTACTAACAAGGCTAGTAAAATCTGTACTGCTCTTTTTTTCATGATAAGTCCTCTGCTTTTTTATCCATTATCAGTATATCGCAAGTTTAGTATAGCATATATTTGCCAAAAAGCTTCTTCAAATCATGAATTGTAATTGAAACGTCCTAAATTGACATAGTAATCCTTATTTCCACTAAATTATGCTATAATATAGACAAAACACGTGAAAAGGAACTACTATGATTAAACTACTTGCCCTTGATATGGACGGAACTCTGCTCAACGAAGCCAAGGAAATTCCTCAGGCTCATATTAATACCATTCATAAGGCTGTCGAAAAAGGCGTCAAACTGGTTCTCTGTACTGGTCGTCCTCTCTTTGGGGTTCTTCCCTACTACAAGAAACTCGGACTTGATTTGCAGAATGAATACGTCATCGTCAACAATGGATGTTCTACCCACCAAACTAGTGATTGGGGCCTTGTTGACTGGAGAGAACTTAGCAAATCAGACATTGAATACCTAAATGAACTTGCTGAAAAGAGTGAGGTCCAGTTGACTCTCTTTGACGAGGAACACTACTTCGTTCTCGGAGGCGAACCAAATCCTATCGTAAAATACGATGCGACACTCGTCTTTTCTGACCTGACTGAAATTTCACTAGAGGAAGCTACCAGTGGAAAATATCGCATGTTCCAGGGTATGTTCTTAGGTACAAAAGAACAAACAGATGATTTTGAACAACGATTTGCTGATGAACTTTGTCAGAGATTTAGCGGAGTTCGTTCACAACCAGTTATCTATGAAGCAATGCCACTCGGTACCACAAAAGCTTCTGCTCTTTCTCGCTTGGCTGAGATTTTGGATATCCAACCTTCTGAAATCATGGCCATGGGTGATGCCAATAACGATATTGAGATGATAGAATTTGCAGGGCTTGGGATTGCCATGGGAAATGCCAGCGACTACGTCAAATCTCTCGCGGATGCCGTAACTGCTAGCAATGAAGAAGATGGTGTTGCACGTGCTATTGAGAAATATATTTTGTAGAAAATAAGCCCAGTCAACTAGTATTTCTAGCCAACTGGGCTTTTTATTTTTAGAAACTTAAAAACTTTAGAAACACTTTAGAAATGCTTGACGATTCTTTGATATCTATGCTTTATACTAGAATTATAAAAATAAAACATCTTATACTCTTCGAAAATCAAATTCAAACCACGTCAGCTTCGCCTTGCCGTACTCAAGTACAGCCTGCGGCTCGCTTCCTAGTTTGCTCTTTGATTTTCATTGAGTATTAAAGATTAAAGGAGAAAACTATGAAAACAGTCCTCGAAATCCATGGCTTGTCCAAACAATTTGGCAAACAACCTATTCTACAAGATCTTAGTCTCTCAGTTAAAGAAGGAGATATCTATGGACTTATCGGAAAAAATGGTGCTGGTAAAACAACTCTGATTAAAATTATTACCCAATTATTATCTGCTGACCATGGAACGATTTCCCTATTTTCTAGTCAAGGGTATAAGGAGTGCACGAAAGCCCTATCTCGAGTAGGTTCAGTCATTGAATCCCCAGTAGCTCACAATCATTTAACAGCCTATCAAAATCTAAGATACTATTGTACGATTCGACATATCCCAAATGCTGATCAAGTCATTCAGGAGACATTAAAGTATGTGGGGTTAACAGATACAGGTAGAAAAGTTTTTCGAGATTTCTCTCTTGGGATGAAACAACGTCTAGGCATTGCTATTGCCCTCCTATCAAAACCAGACTTTCTCATCCTTGATGAACCCATCAATGGTCTTGACCCAATCGGTATCAAAGAGTTTCGTCAAATGATTCAACGTCTGCATCAAGAGAAAGGAATGACCATTCTCATCTCTAGTCATATCTTGTCAGAACTTTATCTGGTTGCCAATCGCTTTGGAATTCTGGACCAAGGAAAAATCATTCGAGAAATCAGTAAGGCTGAATTTGAGACACTGAATGAAGACTATATCGTTCTGAAAACAAGTGAAAAAGAAAAAGCTAGTCAAATCTTAAAAGACAAAGTGCGTCTTGAATTTAAAGTTGTGAATTCAGATAATGAGATTCATATTTTTAGTCATGAACAAGATGTCAAACGAATTCTCAAAGAACTTACTCTAGCAGATGTCGCTGTTGATGAGATTTACTATGCTCGTCAAAATCTTGAAGAATACTTCACACAATTAGTAAAATAGGAGGAAGATCATGATTCATACAATTCAAGCAGACTTTTACCGTCTTTTCCGTTCCAAAGGTTTTTGGATTACAGAGATTGTTCTCTTTGCACTCATGTTAATGGGAGCTACTATTGGGGCTACAGGACATCTAATGTCAGTTAATACAACGCCCCCAGAATCAGAAATTCCAACCCAAGGTTGGAATGGTGTGCAAGCCCTGATTAACGCATCGAGTCAAGGTTCAAACCTCGTTTTTCTCTGTATTATCCTTGCTTGCCTCGTTCTGGGAGTTGACCTTATCGGAAAACTCTATAAAAACAGTTTGACAGTAGGGGTTTCTCGTACAGAATTCTTTCTAGCCAAATCTGTTGTATTAGCCAGTATCGCTCTAATGCAAATTCTTATTAGCCTAGTTATTGCTTTCGTACCAGCAACTATCCTAAACGGAGTAGGAACCATGCCAGAAGGATTTATTGGCAATCTCCTTCTAACGATTGGTCTTCAATTCCTCTGCCTTCTTGCTTGGCTTTCCATTATTTCCTTCATTCTCTATGTGACTCATTCTTATCTGGCTGTTTTCATTGGCTATTTAATCAGTTCTATCTTACTTTCAACGCCGATGCTTATCTTTCCAGATATCGAGATTTTACGCTATTTATCCTTAAATGTTGCCTATGCCATGACTGCCTATAGTCAAGCTGTTCTATACACCATTATCGTTACAGTTACTGTTATTCTATTCTTTACCGTTAGTGGACTTGCTGTTTTCAAGAAGAAAAGCTTATAAAAATGACCTCCTCTTTTTAAAAAGAGGAGGTTCCTTGTTTTAAAAGAGTATCTTAACTGTAAACCAGGCACCATCTGTACTTAGTTGTAGTTCTGCTCCAAGGAGATGGGATAGTTCTTCAGTAATATAAAGACCTAAACCAGAGGATTCTTCTGTATCTGATAGGTTTTCAGAGTAAAATCGTTGACTGAGATTTTCAATTTTTCGAATGGGTTGTTTGACCAGATTTGAAATTTCCAAACAGATATGATTGTCCACTTCCTTCAGAGAAAATCTCGCTTCATCCTTCCCATGTTTTAAAACATTGCCAATGAGATTTTGTAACATACGGTCTAATAAATCTGAATCAGTCAGCAAATACAAACTAGGTTCCACTTGTAAATCAAGGTTAATCTTTGCCGTCTGAAATGAATCATAATAGGTCAGCAGTTTTTGCGTCATAAATGTCGAGACTTCTAACTCAGATAAGTCAGGTTTAACTGCTCCTTCCATTAATCGACGATAGTCCAAAAGAGCCTCTAGACGTTTTGAAACTTGATTGAGATGATGGGCAATTTTTTTCAAACTCTCAGACTCAGGATTTTCTGTTTTAAGCAATTGCTGAGTATAACCCGACGCAATCGTTAAAGGGGTTCGAATATCATGTGCAATATTGCTAATAGCCATGTCTAAAGTCTGCTTTTCACGCTTCATAATCAAGCGTGACTGCTCAACTTCTTGAAAGAGATGATTGATTTGCTTGTAAAGATGTAAAAAATCCTTGGAGAAAGTTGACACTCCGATTCTCTTCATACTTCCAGTCAGAATCTTGTCTTCAATCTGTTGGGTCAAGCTCATGAGTGCTAGATGATAGCGAATCAACCCTATCGTCAATAGGATAATAACCATTAGTAGCAAAGATAGTAAAATATAGATCATTGCTCATCTCCTTTTAACCGAACACCAACTCCCCAGATGGTTTCAATATACTCTTGCTCTGGATCTAGTTGGCTTAATTTTTTACGGAGATTGCTTAAATGAGTGTTGAGAGTATTGTCGCCTGGTAAATAAGTATCCTCCCAGACCAATTCATAGAGTTCTTCTTTCGTGAAAATTTTCTTAGGATGTCTCAACAAGGTTTGGAGAATCAAGCATTCTTTCTTAGCTAGGCGAATAGTTTCCTGGCAATTTTTGATTTCAAAACTATCTGCATCAAATTGAATATTTTTTAACTGTTGAATCAACTTGTCTGGATGTTCGATTTCAGCTGCTTGCTTGTCACTTTTTTGACGTAATTGTACCGTAACCCTGGCAAAAACTTCATCCAAATCAAAAGGCTTTACAATATAATCATTAGCACCATCTAAGAGATATTGGCTGATGAGCTTTTTATCGCTTAGGGCAGTTAGCATGATGACAGGAACTGAACTATCGTGTCTAATGGCTTTTAAAACTTGATCACCATTTTTACCCGGTAGCATAATATCTAACAAGATTAGATCAATGTCACCTTGTTCAAATCGTATCATTCCTTCAGTACCAGAAAAAGCCTGAATCACCTCATGCTCCTCAGAAAGAAGAGTTCTCAAAATTTCTTGAATCTCATTATTATCTTCAACGATAAGTATTCTAGCCATAAACACCAACCTTTCTAATAGTATTATATCATGTTTTTTTAGGAATTTCGGATAAAGAAAAACTCTCCTTCATGCTTAAATACGAAGAAGAGTTCATTAGCTATATTAAATTAAAGCTGTCAAAGCGGTGATAAGTCCAAAAACGATACCAGGTGCATTAGCTGCTGCCAAAGGGATATCTCGTTCTTTTTTAAAGAGACCGTAGTAAACCCAAAGACTGCAGTTAAGTGCAGCTACTGCCGGTTGGATAAAATTCCCTTTTTGACCCGCAAGATTGTTCATAATTTGTGGAATATAAGAGACATACATCATTACAGACATAAAGGTTGCAATCCAACCCAGTGTTTTCATTTGTTTTTCAGACATTTTCTTCTCCTTTCAAAAACAATTTCCATTATACACTTTTTTTAAAAATAATGAAGTTTAAAAAGCTATTTGTTAAAAACTTGTAAATTATCACAAGATTGTGATAAGAGAATTCGTAAAAATGGCGGTGGGACAGAAATCGATAGACAATGTCTCGATTTCGTAGTCCCAGCCCCGCGAGGATGATATTAGGAGCTTTTTGGAGTCTAAAAGACGAACAAAAGGTTCAATCAGCTACCGCGTCAAAGTTTGATTGCTAATAAAAAGTGAGGTCGGAATCTTTTGTCCCAACCTCACTCTTATTCATTTAGAAAACTTACTTCTTCTCAATCGGTGCTACACTGGCTAAAAGTTTTTTAAGGCCGACTTCTGGGAAATTGATTTTCAATTCCTGAGTAGATCCACTTCCTGAAACTTCTAGAACAGTTCCTTCGCCCCACTTCTTATGAAGGGCAATATCACCAATAGACCAGCTTGTCTCACTAGAAGCTGATGTAGAACCAGCTGAAAACTGTCCAAAAGGTAGTCCTTTTGATTCAATTGATCTTGGTGCTGCGTTGCGTTTACGATCTTGTAGAGCTTGAGCTAGGCTCATGCCTTGACCAAAGGCAACACCTCCACTACTATAGGATGCTTTGAAGCTACTATTAGCAGGACGCGCCAAACCTTGATAAGTTAACAAATCTGAACTAATCTCATTGATAAAGCGTGTTGGGCGATTATAGTTCGTTCGACCAAATAGCAAGCGTGAGTTAGCATTGGTTAGATAAAGGATTTTCTCTGCGCGCGTGATACCGACATAGGCTAGACGGCGTTCTTCTTCCAATTCATCCACGTCCTCTGCTGCACGACTAAGTGGAAAGACATTTTCTTCCATCCCAATCAAGAATACAACTGGAAACTCGAGTCCCTTGGCCGCATGGAGCGTCATCAAGGTTACTTCTGATGTTTCCTGACTGCCAGAGTCTGTATCTGCAATCAAGGCCAAATCGTTCAAGAAGCGACTGAGCTTATCCAAGCCAGTTTCATCTTCTTGATTATCTGGATTATCATCGAAGTTCTTGGTAACAGAAAGGAACTCTTCGATATTTTCAACACGAGCCTTACTTTCCAAAGTCGCCTGAGCATTGAGAATATCTACGTAGCCTGTCTTTTCCAAGACTGCTTCCACTAACTCAGTAATGGTTAACTGATCCAGTTGCTCCCGCAAATCAAGAATCATATTGGCAAAATCCCAGATTGACTGGGCTGCCTTACCTTTAATCCCTGATAACATGATGTTAGCTGAAGCATCAAGCATCGACATATTTTGTAGGTTGGCAAAGTCACGGATTTTCTCTACTGTTCCTGGTCCAATGCCACGTTTTGGTTCATTAATAATCCGCTCAAAACTGATATTATCACTCAAATTGGCGATGAGATTAAGATATGCGATAATATCACGGATTTCCTTACGGCTATAGAACTTAGTTCCACCGACCATAGTATAAGGAATATTGGACTTGAGCAGAGCTTCTTCAATGGTACGAGACTGGGCATTGGTACGGTAAAGAACCGCAAAATCCTTGTGGAGGAAGTTTTGGCTTCGACCAAGTTCATCGATGGTTTTAGCGACAAAGACAGCCTCGTCTTGTTCATCATTAGCGCGATAGTAGACAATCTGTTCCCCATCCGCATTTTGAGTCCAGAGATTCTTAGGACGGCGATTTTTATTGTTTTTGATAACGTCATTAGCAGCTTGTAGGATGGTTTTGGTTGAGCGGTAATTTTCCTCCAACAAAACAACCTTGGCTTGAGGATAATCCTTCTCAAAATCCAAGATATTCTGCATATCAGCACCACGCCAACCGTAGATAGACTGGTCAGCATCCCCAACCACACAGATATTTTTGAAGCGTGAAGCCAAAAGTTTGACTAGTTGATACTGGGCATGGTTGGTATCTTGATACTCATCAACATGGATATATTGGAACTTTTGCTGATAATAAGTCAAAACATCAGGATTTTGGTCAAAGAGCCGCAAAGTCAACATGATCAAGTCGTCAAAGTCCACTGACTCTGACTGACGAAGTTCTTTCTGATAGGCTGTATAACACTTAGCTACAATTTGCGTGTACATATCTCCTGCCTGGGCAGCATAAGCTACATCGTCAATCAGATCATTCTTAGCATTGGAAATGGTTCCCAAAATGGTACGTTCATTCCATTTTTTAGGATCCAAGTTCAACTGCTTGAGAATACGTTTCATGAGCGTTCGCTGCTCCCCTGGATCCACAATCGTGAAATTGCGATTGTAGCCAATGTGGTCGGCATCGCGCCGTAGGATACGCACGCACATAGAGTGGAAGGTCGCGATCAAACAATCCTGAGTAGCTGGATTGAGTCCATAAGCACGCTCCTTCATTTCACGCGCAGCCTTATTGGTAAAGGTAATGGCCAAGATATTCCATGGGTTTACCAACTTTTCATCAATTAAGTAGGCAATACGGTGGGTTAAAACACGAGTCTTACCAGATCCCGCCCCCGCCATGATCAGCAAGGGTCCTTCTGTGGTTTGAACAGCCTCGGCTTGACGGTCATTCATTCCCTTTAATAAATCGTTCATTTTCTCTTCCTTATTCTTCAAGTCAATGTTTCTATTATATCAAAAAAGTTTGAAAATAACTTTTCTTAAGAGCCTTCTGATTACTTTAGTTGGCAAGACAAGAAGAGGCTGGGACAAAAGTCCTAGCCTCTCAATTCTCTTTTGATTGTCGAGCAAGACGCAGTGGTTGAGTGGGCTCTACTACGCTGATTTCATCAGCTTTTACAGCCCCTACTCAACTGTGCGGAGGTGGGACGACGAAATCGAATTCTAACGAATTACCGATTTCTGTCCCACTCTCAGTAATTCTTCTATTAATCCTTTATAGACTGCAAAAGCGTCATTAGGGCCTGGGCAGAACGACGTCCTGCTTCTACGATAAATTCATCAAAGGAAACGGATGCTTCATGGTTTGCATTGTCACTCATGGCACGAACGACTAAGAAAGGAAGGTTCAAAGCATGAGCTGCTTGAGCAATAGCTGCTCCTTCCATCTCTACAGCAAGAACTTGAGGGAAATGTTCTTTTATCGCTTTGATTTTATCTTCTCCAGCAACAAAACTGTCACCTGTCGCAATCAAACCTAAATGCCAAGTTTGGTCCAGTTTAGACAAACTCTCTTGAATCAAGCTGATAAACTTTTTGTCTGATTCAAAATAGAGAGGCTGTTGAGCCATTTGTCCGTATTCATAACCAAAAGCAGTCACATCAACATCGTGGTAGGTAAGCTTGTCTGCAATCACTACATCCCCTACTGCGATTCCACTTGCCACTGCACCAGCAGAACCAGTATTAATCACTGCATCGACTTCAAAGTGATCTGCTAAGATAGCGACACTCATCGCAGACATGACTTTACCAATACCACTCTCTACAAGTACAAGCTCAACAGAACCAATCTTACCAGTATGATAGCTATGTCCCAGAACCTTTTCCTCACTGGCATCATCCAAGTGTTGAATCAAGTATACTAGCTCTTCTGGCATAGCTGCAATAATTCCAATTTTCATGATAGACCCCTTAAATAAATCTCATTGCTAAAATTAACAAAATCAAGAGAAAAATAACTGCAAAAAGAATCTTGTTTAATTTAGAATTAAAGACATTTCTCTTGGTATTTTCAATCCGACGACTTTTGTGAATAGAAGGTTCAACTTCGATGGTCAGTGTATCCTGGCTAAAACCATGATCTTTAGTTCGCGAATAGCCAAAATTTTGAGAAGAAGTCGGTAAAATCTTAGTTTCCTCATCATCTAGCAAGGGAGGCCCTGAGATGTCCTCTCCTCGATTGGCACGTTCAATCATTTCATCTGTTAATAAAGGTTTACCCATGGGTTCCTCCACTATTTTTTTGTAATTCCCAGTACTGAATAGCCATGATAGTCTTGGCATCACAAATATCACCTGACTGGATCAGTTCTTTAGCTTGGTCAAGACTGACTTCAAGTAACTCTAAAGTCTCATCTTCATCCTGAGGACGAGGATTTTCAACTTTTGTCAAATCACTTGCCAAGTAAAGTTTTAAGCGCTCGTTACAAAATCCAATCGCAGAGTAAAAATCATAGAGAAGGATTAATTTACCAGTATAGGCTGCTTCTTCTTCTAATTCACGAAGTGCTGCAGCTTCTGGATCTGCATTCTCCCCAATTTCCAGTTTACCTGCAGGAATTTCATAAGAGACTTTTTCAATCGCCTTGCGATATTGTTTAACAAGGACAACCTTATTATCTGGAGTAACTGCAAGGACACAAACTGCTCCATTGTGGAAAATCAAATCACGTTGCGCAGTACCTTTTCCAGAAGGTAGTTCAACCTGATCTTGAACTAGCTGAAAAATAGGCCCTTTATAAATTTCTTTACGACTAAGTGTCTTTTCTTCAAATTCCATCGTTAGCTCCTATTTATTGTTAGGATGGTGAGGGAGGCGAGTTGCATATTCGTCCTTATTAATTTGGCGACCTCGTCCAATAGCAATGGCATCAGCTGGAACATCCTTAGTAATGGTTGAACCTGCCCCAACAAGAGAATTATCTCCGAGTTCTACTGGAGCAATGATGGTTGAATTTGAACCAACGAAAACATTGTTACCAATGGTTGTTTTAAACTTGTGTTGACCATCGTAATTTACAGTAATGGTTCCTGCACCGAAGTTGACATCACTACCAACTTCACAGTTTCCAATGTAAGTTAAATGTCCTGCCTTAGTATTCTCCCCAATGCTAGAACCTTTGACTTCAACAAAGTTCCCAATATGTACATCTTTTGCAAGGCTTGATCCTGGACGGATATGAGCATAAGGACCAACTGTAACGCCATCAGCAACCGTGCTTTCTTCAATCATCGAGTTTGTAATCACTGCCCCTGAACCGATAGTGCTATCAAGGATATAAGTTCCATTAGTCAAAACAGTTCCTGCACCAATCTTACTAGAACCTTTGAGGGTTACATTCGCTTCAATTTGAACCTCTGGAGCAATTTCAACATCGATGTCAATGTAAGTAGCTTCAGGATTCACAAAACTAACTCCATTGACCATATGCGCTTGGTTAATACGGCGACGCATGATGCCTTCAGCTGTCGCAAGGGCAACACGGTCATTAACTCCGAGACTTTCATCAAAGTCTTTCAGAGTATAGGCTCCGACTTTTTCTCCAGCTTCACGGAAAATGCCGATGACATCAGTAATGTAGTATTCGCCTTGGGCGTTGTTGGTGTTGATATTCTTCAAAGCTTCAAAGAGGCGTGCATTATCAAAGACATAGGTTCCTGTATTGATTTCCTTGATTTGTTTTTCAAAATCAGTCGCATCCTTCTGCTCCACGATACGAAGCACTTCAGCATTCTCATTACGAACAATACGTCCATAACCAAATGGGTCTTCAGCTTCTGCAGTTAGGATTGTAGCTACGTTCTTGTGATTAACGTGGAAATCAATCAAGTTCTTTAGACTTTCACCAGTAATGAGTGGTGTGTCACCAGCAATAACCAATGTTTGTCCAGAAAGTCCTTCAAGAATTGGCTCAGCCATCATAACCGCATGACCAGTTCCTAATTGCTCAGACTGTCTTACAAAATCAGTTTGACCAGCTAAAACTTGCTCCACAAGTTCTGCCTTATGACCCACAACCGTTACTGTTTTTTCAGGATTGATGGCTCCTACGCTACGAAAAACATGCTCAAGCATTGAAATTCCTGCAACCTTGTGCATGACTTTTGGTAGATCTGATTTCATACGAGTACCTTTACCCGCTGCTAAAATAACTGCATAATTTGCCATATTTTTCTCTTTTCTATAGAAATTCCCTTATATTATATCATAAATTTGCTTTTTCAAACACAAAAGAGGGCAAATGCTTTAAAACATCGCATTCTCTAGATGATTTCGAGTATTTTTTTTTGATTTTTTTCACCATTTACGATACACTATAAAAGTATGAGAAAGAAAATAAATCCTGTTTTTATTTTTACTGTATTAGCTACTCTCGTGGGTATTTTAATCATCAATAGACCCAAGTTCGAAGACCATCCAGTCAAAACAAAGCAAAATCCAGTTCAAGTAGAAACTCAAGCTTTACATAATATCAACAAGCCGATTATTGATGTTTCTGGCTGGCAAAGACCATCAGAGATCAATTATGACACCTTAACTCAAAATATTTCAGGTGCAATCGTTCGGGTTCATAGTGGAGCTCAAGTTTCTGTTGAAAATGACGCTTCATTCAAAAATGGGGTCGATAAGGCTTATAAAGAACATATCACAGAATTTCAAAAACGAAATGTTCCAGTCGCTGTTTATGCCTATGTAGCTGGAAAAAATGTCGAAGAAATGGAAAAAGCTGCTGAAGCCTTTTATAACGCTGCTTCCCCTTACAACCCGAGCTACTATTGGTTAGATGTTGAAGAAAAGACTATGTCTGACATGAACCGGGGTGTTGAGGCCTTTCGTGCTAAATTAGCTTCATTGGGTGCAAAAAATATCGGTATCTATGTTGGTGTTTACTTTATGGAGGAACATAGTATCAGCGTTGATAATTATTCAGCTATCTGGATACCTTCCTATGGAACCAACTCAGGTTACTATGAGAGTGCTCCAAAAACAGATCTTAGCTATGACCTTCACCAATACACTTCACATGGAAATCTTGGTGGATTTGAACATCACCTCGATTTGAATCTCATTTCTTCATCAAAGAACAAGGAAGAAACCTTTAGAAAATTGTTTTTAAATCCTTAATCACTATCACAATAAGCAAGTCAGACATTGCTTTCTGCTTGCTTTTCTTTATTTTTCAGTATTAAATCACTGTTTTATCTTTATAGAATATGAATCTCGGAGGACCTCTATGTTATCATGGTTATCAAAAATTATTAAGGGAATTGTAATCGCCCTAGGTTTCATTCTACCAGGGATTTCTGGTGGTGTTCTTGCTGCTATCTTGGGAATTTATGAGAGAATGATTCGATTTCTTGCCCATCCTTTTAAGAATTTAAAAGAAGATGTGCTCTTTTTCCTTCCTGTCGGCATTGGAATGCTTCTAGGTATCGGACTTTTCTCCTATCCAATCGAGTATCTTTTAGAGAATTATCAAGTGTATGTATTGTGGAGTTTTGCTGGAGCTATCATTGGTACTATCCCAAGTCTTGTCAAAGAATCAACTCGTGACTCTGATAGAGACAAGGTTGACCACATATGGTTTTGGGCAACCTTCATCATCTCAGGTATCGCCCTCTATGCCTTGAATTTTGTAGTTGGTTCTCTATCTGCAAGTTTTCTTAACTTCACACTGGCTGGTTGTTTGTTGGCGCTTGGTATTTTGGTTCCAGGGCTTAGTCCTTCCAATCTTCTCTTGATTCTTGGCCTTTATGGCCCTATGTTAACAGGGTTCAAGACTTTTGATTTGTTTGGGACCTTCTTACCAATTGGGATTGGGCTTCTTATCACTCTGATTATTTTCTCTAAATTCATGGACTATGCTCTTCGCCTTTATCACTCACGTGTGTATCATTTTATCATTGGGATCGTACTATCAAGTACACTCTTGATCCTTATTCCAAATGCTGGCAATGCTGAAAGTATTAGTTACAGTGGTTTGTCACTAGTATCATATGTACTGATTGCTTTCTTCTTTGCCCTAGGGATTTGGTTGGGAATCTGGATGAGTCAATTGGAGGATAAGTATAAATAATGGCAAAAAAAGTAAAAGTCAAGAAAACCTTGGTCCAACAAATTTTAACCAAGGCAGGAATAAACCATACAGGTATTCAAATTAATGCCTTGGAAGGTGAGATGCCTCAAGGTTATGAAAAGAGTCAAATTTTCAAGACTCTAGCACTTCTGGGAGATAAAACTGGACCAATTATTGGAATCGTGCCTATCACTGAACATCTTTCTGAAAAGAAACTGGCTAAGATTTCTGGTAATAAGAAAGTCAGCATGATTCCACAAAAAGACCTAGAAAAAACAACAGGCTATATCCACGGTGCCAATAATCCAGTTGGAATCCGTCAAAAACATAACTATCCTATCTTTATCGACCAAACTGCTCTTCACCTGAATGAAATGATTGTTTCCGCAGGGGAGGTTGGTCATAGTATCATTATCAATCCTCAAGATCTAGCATCCTTTGTTAAAGCTGAATTTGCAGATATCTTGGAGGCAAGTAACACATGAAATTCTATTTTATTCGTCACGGTAAAACACTTTGGAATCTGGAGGGACGTTTTCAAGGAGCAAGCGGGGACTCTCCACTCCTTGAGGAATCCATTGAGTCCTTAAAAAAACTAGGGCAGTATCTCCAGGAAACTCCATTTGATGTAATTTATTCTAGTGATCTTCCTCGAGCTAAAACTTCTGCTCAAATTATCCAAAGTCAACTGAAAAACAGCTGTCCATTAGAAGAGATACCCCCACTAAGAGAATGGCAACTTGGAAAACTTGAAGGTGCAAAATTTGCAACCTTAGAAGCCATCTATCCCGAGCAATTAAAAGCTTTTCGTACCAATCTAGCAAAATTCGATTCGACTATGTTTGGAGCAGAGTCTGTCTATCAAACAACTCAACGAACCATTCAATTTATCAAATCATTAGAGTCCAAACCTTTTGAACATGTTATGATTGTTGGTCACGGTGCCAATCTCACAGCCAGTATTCGAACTCTTCTAGGCTATGATACTCCACTACTTAGAAAAGATGGCGGTTTAGCAAATGCTAGTGTTACTATTGTCGAAACAGAAGACTTTAAAAACTTCAACCTCTTAGTCTGGAACGACACTTCTTATCAAAATTAGAACTGAACTTAACAATCGCTGTTAAGTTCTTTTTAGATTTTGTAGAATATCCGTGAATTTATTTGACTTTTATGATAAAATGGGAGTATCGCAAAAAAGACTCATCGTATCAAGAATTGAGTAAAAACTAGGAGGAAACCATGTCAACAGAACATATGGAAGAACTAAATGACCAGCAGATCGTTCGCCGTGAAAAAATGGCTGCGCTCCGCGAACAAGGAATCGATCCATTCGGTAAACGCTTTGAACGCACTGCTAACTCACAAGAATTAAAAGATAAATATGCTGACCTTGACAAAGAACAACTACACGATTTAAACGAGACTGCTACTATCGCTGGACGTTTGGTAACAAAGCGTGGTAAAGGTAAGGTTGGATTTGCCCACCTTCAAGACCGCGAAGGTCAAATTCAAATCTATGTTCGTAAAGACGCTGTTGGTGAAGAAAACTACGAAATCTTTAAAAAGGCTGACCTCGGTGACTTCCTTGGTGTTGAAGGTGAAGTGATGCGTACAGATATGGGAGAGCTCTCTATCAAAGCTACTCACATCACACACTTGTCTAAAGCACTTCGTCCCCTTCCAGAGAAATTCCACGGTTTAACAGACGTTGAAACAATCTACCGTAAACGTTACCTTGATTTGATTTCTAACCGTGAAAGCTTTGACCGCTTCGTCACACGTTCAAAAATCATTTCTGAAATCCGTCGTTATCTAGACCAAAAAGGATTCCTTGAAGTTGAAACACCAGTTCTTCACAACGAAGCTGGTGGTGCTGCTGCCCGTCCATTTATCACACACCACAATGCTCAAAACATTGACATGGTGCTTCGTATCGCGACTGAGCTTCACTTGAAACGCCTTATCGTTGGTGGTATGGAGCGTGTTTATGAGATTGGCCGTATCTTCCGTAACGAAGGGATGGATGCTACACATAATCCTGAGTTCACTTCTATCGAAGTTTACCAAGCATACGCAGACTTCCAGGATATCATGGACTTGACTGAAGGCATCATTCAACACACTGCTAAAGCTGTTAAAGGCGATGGTCCGGTTATCTATCAAGGAACTGAAATCAAGATCAATGAATCATTTAAACGTGTACACATGGTTGATGCAATCAAGGAAATTACAGGTGTTGATTTCTGGAAAGATATGACTTTCGAAGAAGCTAAAGCTATCGCTGCTGAGAAGAAAGTTCCAGTTGAAAAACACTACACTGAAGTTGGTCATATCATCAATGCTTTCTTTGAAGAATTTGTTGAAGAAACTTTGATTCAACCTACCTTTGTCTATGGTCATCCAGTAGCTGTATCTCCACTTGCTAAGAAGAATCCAGAAGATGAGCGCTTTACAGACCGCTTCGAGCTCTTCATCATGACTAAAGAATACGGAAATGCCTTTACTGAGCTCAACGACCCAATCGACCAGCTTAGCCGTTTCGAAGCTCAAGCCAAAGCCAAAGAGCTTGGTGACGACGAAGCAACAGGCATTGATTACGACTACATCGAAGCACTTGAATACGGTATGCCACCAACAGGTGGTTTGGGAATCGGTATCGACCGTCTCTGCATGCTCCTCACTGATACAACTACTATCCGTGATGTATTGCTCTTCCCAACTATGAAATAAAATACAAATCTCCTAGTTACTTTCTAGGAGATTTTTTAGTAATCCCAAAAAAGACAAACTCAATGTTGAGCTTGTCTTTAAATTTTCTTATTAGAATAAACCTAGAACTGTACCATCACTTTCAACATCCATGTTGAGAGCTGCTGGGCGTTTTGGAAGTCCAGGCATGGTCATAACGTCACCAGTAAGAGCAACGATAAAGCCTGCACCCAATTTTGGTACTAACTCACGAATAGTAATTTCAAAGTTTTCAGGGGCTCCAAGAGCATTTGGATTATCTGAGAAACTGTATTGAGTTTTAGCCATACAGATTGGCAATTTGTCCCAACCATTTTGTACGATTTGTGCGATTTGAGTTTGAGCTTTCTTCTCGAAGTTTACTTTGCTTCCACGATAGATTTCAGTGACAATCTTTTCAATCTTCTCTTGTACTGAAAGGTCATTGTCATACAAACGTGCATAGTTAGCTGGGTTTTCGTCAATCGTTTTGACGAGAGTTTCAGCTAGAGCTACTCCACCTTCTGCTCCATCGGCCCATACGCTTGCTAATTCAACTGGAACATCGATTGAAGCACAAAGTTCTTTCAAAGCTGCGATTTCAGCTTCTGTATCAGATACGAACTCGTTAATAGCAACAACTGCTGGAATACCGAACTTACGGATATTCTCAACATGACGTTTCAAGTTTGCAAATCCTGCACGAACAGCTTCTACATTCTCTTCTGTCAAAGCATCCTTAGCAACCCCACCATTCATCTTAAGAGCACGAAGTGTTGCAACAATCACTACTGCATCTGGTGAAGTTGGCAAGTTTGGAGTTTTGATATCCAGGAATTTCTCAGCACCAAGATCTGCACCAAAACCTGCTTCTGTCACTGTGTAATCTGCCAAGTGAAGGGCTGTAGTTGTAGCCAAGACAGAGTTACATCCGTGTGCGATATTGGCAAATGGGCCACCATGTACAAAGGCAGGTGTTCCATAGATGGTTTGAACCAAGTTCGGTTTGATAGCATCTTTCAAAATCAATGCCAAGGCACCTTCAACCTGTAGATCACCCACTGAAACAGGTGTACGGTCATAACGGTAACCAATGACGATATTGCCCAAACGACGTTTCAAATCTTCAATATCAGTTGCCAAGCAAAGGATGGCCATGATCTCTGAAGCAACAGTGATATCAAATCCATCTTCACGTGGAATACCGTTAAGAGGACCACCAAGGCCGACTGTTACGTGACGAAGAGCGCGATCGTTCAAGTCAACCACACGTTTCCAAAGAATACGACGTTGGTCGATTCCTAGCTCATTTCCTTGGTGCAAGTGATTGTCAATCAAGGCAGAGAGAGCATTATTTGCAGTTGTAATAGCGTGCATATCTCCAGTAAAGTGAAGGTTGATGTCTTCCATTGGTAAAACTTGTGCATAACCACCACCAGCAGCCCCACCTTTAATCCCCATAACAGGACCAAGAGATGGTTCGCGGATAGCAATCATGGTTTTCTTACCAATCTTATTCAAAGCATCAGCAAGTCCGATAGTGATAGTTGATTTTCCTTCACCAGCAGGTGTCGGATTGATAGCAGTAACCAGGATCAATTTACCGACTGGATTGCTCTCAACTGCACGAATTTTATCAAAGCTTAGTTTAGCCTTATATTTTCCGTACAACTCCAAATCATCGTAAGAGATACCAAGTTTCTCTACAACATCAACGATTGGTTTTAGCTCGATACTCTGTGCAATTTCAATATCTGTTTTCATAACAAACTCCTCTACCTCAAATGTGTTAATTCATTATATCATAAAATAAGATTTTTAACAGTCATAAAGCTTGCTAACGTTCGTAAATATCACAACACTTCAGACTTTCTTGGCTTCTTTTTAAATTTTTATATGCCTTTATAGGTTTTAACTATAGTTAAAAGCTCGGATTTCACATAATATTTTATCGCTTTCATTTTACTTACTGTTCATTTTTTTGTATAATAGTTCTATGAAAATTTTAGTTACATCTGGTGGTACAAGCGAGGCAATAGATCGAGTTCGCTCCATTACCAATCACTCTACTGGTAGACTTGGTAAAGTAATAACTGAGACTTTACTAAAAGCTGGTCACCAAGTTTGTCTAATTACTACGCGACAAGCACTAAAACCAGAACTACACCCGAATTTGACTATGATTGAAATCAAAAACACTTCCGATTTACTCCAAGAGATGAAACGGATTGTCCCTGATTATCAAGTCTTGATCCATTCAATGGCTGTTTCTGACTATAGCCCAGTTTACATGACAGGTCTTGACCAAGTTCAAGCGAGCCAAGATTTAAGTGAGTTTTTGCATAAGAAAAATATGGAAACAAAGATCTCTTCTAAGGATGAGGTGCAAGTCCTATTTCTCAAGAAAAATCCAAAGATCATCTCTCTTGTTAAAGAATGGAACCCCAGTATTCATCTCATCGGCTTTAAACTGCTTGTTGAGGTTACCAAGGAGCATCTGATTCAAATCGCTAGAGAAAGTCTTGTAAAGAATCAAGCTGACTTGATTGTCGCTAATGACCTCACTCAGATTAATGCTGATCAACACCTGGCTTATCTAGTAGAGGAAAAAGATTATCAGATTGCTGCTAGCAAACAAGAAATTGCTGACTTGTTAGTGGAAAAAATTCAAGGATTTGACTGTTAGAAAGGAAAATTATGGCTCGTATTACACTCGCTGTTACAGGCTCTATCGCCTCTTACAAGGCTGCTGATTTGGTAAGTGGCTTGAAGAAACAGGGGCATTCTGTTACTGTACTCATGACCCAGGCTGCGACTGCCTTTATTCAACCTTTAACCCTTCAAGTCTTATCACAAAATACAGTTCATCTCGATCTTATGGAAGAACCTTATCCTGATAAAGTTAATCATATCGAGCTAGGCAAAGAAACAGACTTGTTTATCCTTGCCCCTGCAACCGCTAATACGATTGCGAAAGTTGCGCACGGTTTTGCCGACAATATGGTTACTGCTACTGCTCTTGCCTTGCCAAACTATGTTCCAAAACTAGTAGCACCTGCTATGAATACCAAAATGTATGACCATCCAGCAACTCAAACAAACTTAAAAACTTTAGAAACTTATGGTTATACAATTATTTCCCCTAAAGAATCCCTACTGGCCTGTGGCGACATAGGACGGGGTGCTCTTGCTGATCTTGATACTATTTTACAACAGATAAAGGAAAAACTTCATGAACAAACGCTCTAATATTGCTCCTATTGCTATCTTTTTTGCCAGCATGATCGTGATTCATCTGCTGAGCTCTATTGTCTTTAATGTCTTGCCATTTCCAATTAAACCGACCATTGTCCATATTCCAGTCATCATTGCTAGTATCATCTACGGGCCACGGATTGGAGCCATTTTAGGTTTCTTGATGGGGATGATTAGCTTGACAGTCAATACAATCACAATTCTCCCAACCAGCTACCTCTTCTCTCCATTTGTACCAAATGGTAACATCTACTCCCTAGTTATTGCGATTGTACCACGCATCCTTATTGGGTTAACTCCATACTTTGTCTATAAACTCCTCAAAAACAAGGCGGGGCTCATCTTCGCGGGAGCACTCGGTTCCCTCACAAATACTGTATTTGTACTAGGCGGAATCTTCTTCCTCTTTGGAAATGTTTTTGACGGAAATATCCAAAAACTATTAGCTACTGTTATCTCAACAAATTCTATTGCAGAACTCATAATCTCAGCAATACTTACCCTAGTTATTGTTCCGAGACTTGAAAAAATCAAAAAATAAGAGGTCGGGAAAATCCCGGCCTCGATTTTTATTTGCCCTAAGTAACTGACTTTGTATTTAATTAAGATTACAGACTTCTAAAAGTCTCTTTGACGAGACTATCTAAAAGCATGATTGTAAAGACTTACTGATATGGGAAAAGGCTTCAATCTTGGACAAATAATTATTTTCCCATAGCCTTTTATCTACTTATTATTGGGCTAGACGTGCTTCTTCTAAAATCTTTTCAATTTTTGTCGTTAGCAAATCGATAGCTACAGTATTGGTTACACCTTCAGGAATTACAATATCAGCATATCGTTTAGTTGGCTCGATAAATTGGTGATACATAGGCTTAACCATCCCAAGATATTGATCGATAACACTATCTAGACTACGACCACGTTCTTCCATATCACGTTTAATACGGCGAATGATACGAACATCATCATCTGTATCTACGAAAATCTTGATATCCATCAAATCACGAAGTCGTTTGTCCTCCAAAACCAAGATTCCTTCTACGATAAAGACATCCTGAGGTTCTTGACGATAAGTTTTAGAACTTCTGGTATGGGCAGCATAATCATAGGTAGGAATGTCTACAGGACGTCCTGCCAACAACTCTTTGATTTGCGCAATCATCAAATCAGTATCAAAAGCAAAAGGATGGTCATAGTTGGTCTTAATACGCTCTTCAAAGGTTAGATGAGATTGATCTTTATAGTAGGAATCATGCTCAATCATAGAGATTTTTTCATTTGGAAAATGCGACAAGATTGCTTTAGATACGCTTGTCTTTCCTCCTCCAGATCCCCCTGTTACTCCGATAATGATTGGTCTATTTTGCATTGTAGCCTCCTTGTTTTTTCCCTCGTCTATTTTACCATATTTTTGATAAATTTTACAGATGGAGTTTTCTAGAAAATAGAAGAAAAAATCCTCATAGCTAGAAGCTACAAGGATTTGTAATTGATTAATCAAAGTTAACGTATTCTTTAGAAAGTTCAAGAACTTCTTCCATTGTTGAACATTCAGTAAGAGCACGGTTAGCGTATTCTTGCATTTTAGCAGTGTCGAGTTTCTTCATCAAGCTACGTGTACGAAGTACAGATGTTGCTGACATAGAGAACTCATCCAAGCCCATTCCGACAAGAAGTGGAACAGCTGTTTGGTCACCAGCCATTTCACCACACATGCCAGCCCATTTACCTTCAGCGTGAGCTGCTTTGATAACGTTGTTGATCAAACGAAGGATTGATGGGTTGTATGGTTGGTAAAGGTATGAAACTTGTTCGTTCATACGGTCTGCAGCCATTGTGTATTGGATCAAGTCGTTTGTACCAATTGAGAAGAAGTCAACTTCTTTTGCAAATTGGTCTGCAAGCATAGCTGCTGCAGGAATTTCAATCATGATACCAACTTGGATGTCATCCGCAACTGCAACACCTTCAGCAAGAAGGTTAGCTTTTTCTTCATCGAAGACTGCTTTAGCTGCACGGAATTCTTTCAAAAGCGCAACCATCGGGAACATGATACGCAATTGACCGTGTACAGAAGCACGAAGAAGAGCACGGATTTGAGTGCGGAACATTGCATCTCCTGTTTCAGAGATAGAGATACGAAGAGCACGGAATCCAAGGAATGGGTTCATTTCATGTGGCATATCGAAGTAAGGAAGTTCCTTGTCACCACCGATATCCATTGTACGGACAACAACTGGTTTACCGTTCATTCCTTCAAGAACAGCCTTGTATGCTTCGTACTGCTCGTCTTCAGTTGGGAAGTCTTGAGAATCCATGTACAAGAACTCTGTACGGTAAAGACCTACAGCTTCTGCACCGTTGTCATTAACACCTTCAACATCTTTTGGAGTACCAATGTTTGCTGCCAATTCGAAGTGTTTGCCATCAGCAGTAACAGTTTGAGCATCCTTCAAGAGTGCCCATTCAGCTTTTTGTTGAGCGTAAGCTTCACCAGCTGCTTTAAATTCAGCCGCTTGTTCTTCAGTCGGGTTGATAATCACTTCACCTGTAATACCATTAACGGCAAGTAGGTCACCATCTTTAACGATTTCAGTGATATTGTTTGTACCCAAAACTGCAGCGATTTCAAGTGTACGAGCCATGATAGCTGAGTGACTTGTACGACCACCAATGTTTGTTACAAAAGCTTTAACAAAGTTTTTGTCCAATTGAGCTGTATCAGATGGAGTCAAGTCGTGAGCAATCACGATTACTTCTTCATTGATAGAAGCTGGGTTTGGCAATTTTTTACCAAGAAGATTTGCCAATACACGTTTTGTTACGTCACGGATATCCGCTGCACGTTCTTGCATGTATGGGTTGTCTTCCATGCCTTCAAAGATTGTGATAAACATGTCTGTAACTTCTTTCAGACCTGCTTCTGCATTCACTTTCTTAGCACGGATAGTTTCTTTAATTTGACCGATCAATTCAGGGTCAGCAAGAACCATCAAGTGGGCGTCAAATACTTGTGCCGCTTCTTCACCAAGCGTACCTACAGCCTTCTCGCGGATAAGAGAAAGCTCGTTTTGAGAAGCTTCAAGAGCAACATCCAAACGAGCCTCTTCTGCATTTGTATCTTCGACTGTAACAGTCTCGAATGATAAATCCGGTTGAACGAGTAGATATGCTTTTGCAACTGCAACACCGTCAGATGCTGCGATTCCTTTAAGCATTTCTGTCATTTCCTTATGCCAATCCTTCTTTTTCCATTGTTTCTGAGATTGCAGCGATAGCGTCATCAGCGTCTGCACCTTCAGCAGTGATTGTAACGTCAGCACCTTGACCAACACCAAGGCTCATTACACCCATGATAGATTTAAGGTTAACTGATTTACCTTTGTACTCAAGAGTGATATCTGAAGCAAATTTGCTAGCAGTTTGTACCAACAATGTTGCTGGACGTGCGTGAATACCTGTTTCTGCCACTACGTGGAAATCTTTAGAAGCCATAGTTTGACTCTCCTTTAATAGTTTTCTTGTTGAGTTACATATCTGATAACCCTTACAATTTAGTATTATATCACCTTCATTGATATTTTTCAAGTATTTTATGGACTTTCTTCAATTTCCTTTCAGATAACTTGCTGAAAATCTTCTATTAAATTTAGCAAAACACAGTATGTAGTTTTTGTTAAGTTGTCTATAATGAAATCATTGATTTTTCTGTCGTTGTTTCTCAATGCTACACTATATATTGTGTTTGTTAGTAAAATCAGTAAAATAAGTACACAAGATTTAGTTTTAGAAAGTTGACAAAGTTTTTTTTTCTGATATACTAAGAAAGTAATAAATTTTTAAAGAGGAGTTACAGAAATGGTAACCGTATATTCTAAAAACAACTGTGTCCAATGTAAAATGACGAAACGTTTTTTAGACAGTAATAATGTTGAATATAAAGAAATCAATCTTGATGAACAACCTGAATACATTGATCAAGTAAAAGAGCTTGGCTTTAGTGCTGCTCCTATTATTCAGACACCAACAGAAGTTTTCTCTGGTTTCCAACCAGGTAAACTTAAACAACTTGCTTAAGAATCAGGACAAAAGCTTCTATGTCTACCTTAGAAGCCTTTCTTTTGTAATTAGATAAAGGATTTTTTATGGGATTAAAACAACTTGAAGATGTGACTTACTTCCGTCTTAATAATGAAATTAACCGTCCTGTGAATGGACAAATCATGCTTCACAAAGACAAGGAAGCTTTAGAAGCCTTCTTTAAAGAAAATGTTGTACCAAATACAATGGTTTTTAACTCAATTACGGATAAAATTAATTTCCTCATTGAGCATAACTACATTGAGACAGCATTTATCAAGAAATACCGTCCAGAATTTTTGGAAGAACTGCATCAATTTATCAAGGATCAGAACTTCCAATTTAAGTCTTTCATGGCTGCCTATAAATTCTATAATCAGTATGCTCTGAAAACTAATGACGGGGAGTACTATCTTGAAAGCATGGAAGACCGTGTCTTCTTTAATGCCCTATACTTCGCAGATGGTGATGAAGCGATTGCTATTGATATTGCTAATGAAATCATTCACCAACGTTATCAACCTGCTACTCCTTCTTTCTTGAATGCAGGTCGTGCTCGTCGTGGTGAGTTGGTATCTTGCTTCTTGATCCAGGTAACAGATGATATGAACTCTATCGGACGTTCTATCAACTCTGCTCTTCAACTTTCACGTATCGGTGGTGGTGTGGGAATTTCCCTCAGCAACCTTCGTGAAGCTGGAGCTCCTATTAAAGGCTATGAGGGTGCTGCTTCTGGTGTCGTACCAGTTATGAAGCTTTTCGAAGACAGCTTCTCTTACTCTAACCAACTCGGTCAACGTCAAGGTGCTGGGGTTGTTTACCTCAATGTCTTCCACCCAGATATCATCGCCTTCCTTTCAACTAAGAAGGAAAACGCCGATGAAAAAGTGCGTGTCAAGACCCTTTCACTTGGTGTTGTGGTTCCAGATAAATTCTACGAATTGGCTCGTAAAAATGAAGAAATGTACCTATTTAGCCCATATTCTGTAGAAAAAGAGTATGGAGTACCTTTCAACTATATCGACATCACTGAAAAATACGATGAACTAGTTGCAAATCCAAACATCCGTAAGACAAAAATCAAGGCGCGTGATTTGGAAACTGAGATTTCTAAATTGCAACAAGAATCTGGCTATCCTTATGTAGTCAACATCGATACTGCTAACCGTGCAAATCCAGTCGATGGTAAGATCATCATGAGTAACTTGTGTTCAGAGATTCTTCAAGTCCAAGAACCAAGTCTTATCAACGATGCGCAAGAATTCCTCCAAATGGGGACAGATGTTTCATGTAACCTTGGTTCAACTAACGTGGTCAACATGATGACTTCACCTGACTTTGGTCGCTCTATCCGTGCAATGGTACGTGCCTTGACCTTCGTTACAGATAGTTCACACATCGTCGCTGTTCCTACTATCGACCACGGAAATAGTCGAGCTCATACCTTCGGTCTTGGAGCTATGGGACTTCACAGCTATCTTGCTCAACAATTGATCGAATACGGATCACCTGAGTCTGTTGAATTCACAAGCATCTACTTTATGCTTATGAACTACTGGACCTTGGTTGAGTCAAACAATATCGCACGTGAACGTGGTGTTACCTTCCACAACTTTGAAAAATCAGACTACGCAAACGGAAGCTACTTTGATAAGTACACAAGTGGTGAGTTTGTTCCAAAATCAGACCGTGTTAAAGAACTCTTCAAAGATATCTTTATTCCTACTGCTGCTGACTGGTCTGAACTCCGTGATAAAGTTAAAGCAGATGGACTTTACCACCAAAACCGCCTTGCTGTAGCACCAAATGGTTCTATCAGCTACATCAACGATGTTTCTGCTTCTATTCACCCAATTACGCAACGTATCGAAGAACGTCAAGAGAAGAAAATTGGTAAGATCTACTATCCTGCTGCTGGTTTGTCAACAGAAACTATCCCTTACTACACTTCTGCTTATGACATGGATATGCGTAAGGTCATTGATGTTTATGCTGCTGCGACTGAGCACGTGGACCAAGGACTTTCACTCACACTCTTCATGCGTAGTGATATTCCAACAGGTCTTTACGAATGGAAGAAAGAAAACAAACAAACGACACGTGACTTGTCTATCCTTCGTAACTATGCCTTCAACAAAGGTATCAAGTCTATCTACTACGTCCGTACCTTTACAGATGATGGTGGAGAAGTCGGTGCTAACCAATGCGAGAGCTGTGTGATTTAATTCAACTCTCAAAAAAATTACATTTACTTAATCCATTAAACGTATTTTGCTGATAAAATCATGTAAGAATTTAAAAGTCGGGCTTCCGACTTTTTGTTCGATTATAGCATAGAATTATGATAAAATAAGAATGATTATGTTATCGCATTACTACACACAGAAAGAGATTTCAAATGAAAACTTACTACAAAGCCATTAACTGGAATGCCATCGAAGATGTCATTGACAAATCAACCTGGGAAAAACTGACTGAGCAGTTCTGGCTCGATACGCGTATTCCCTTGTCAAATGACCTAGATGACTGGAGAAAGCTTTCTAACAAGGAAAAAGACCTTGTTGGTAAAGTTTTTGGAGGTTTGACCCTTCTTGATACCATGCAATCAGAAACTGGTGTTCAAGCCCTTCGTGCTGATATTCGTACGCCTCACGAGGAAGCTGTTTTTAACAATATCCAATTTATGGAATCTGTCCATGCCAAATCTTACTCTTCTATCTTTTCTACCTTGAATACCAAGTCAGAAATCGAAGAGATTTTCGAATGGACCAACACCAATCCATATCTTCAGAAAAAAGCTGAAATTATCAATGAAATCTACCTAAACGGAACTCCACTAGAAAAGAAAGTAGCTAGTGTTTTCCTTGAAACCTTCCTTTTCTACTCTGGTTTCTTCACACCACTCTACTATCTTGGAAACAACAAGTTAGCCAACGTAGCTGAGATCATCAAGTTGATCATTCGTGACGAGTCTGTACACGGAACCTACATCGGCTACAAATTCCAACTTGGTTTCAATGAATTGCCAGAAGATGAGCAAGAAAAACTCAAAGAATGGATGTACGACCTTCTCTATACTCTTTATGAGAATGAAGAAGGCTACACAGAGAGCCTCTATGACGAAGTCGGATGGACTGAAGAGGTTAAAACCTTCCTTCGCTACAATGCAAATAAAGCCCTTATGAACTTGGGGCAAGATCCTCTCTTCCCTGATTCAGCTGACGATGTCAACCCGATCGTTATGAACGGGATTTCAACTGGTACATCAAACCACGACTTCTTCTCTCAAGTTGGTAATGGCTATCTACTTGGTGAAGTTGAAGCTATGCAGGATGATGACTATAACTATGGACTAAATTAATATCTAACCTAAAAAACATCTAAGTTTAATTACAAACTAGATGTTTTTTTTTGTTTATTTTTGTTTTCTTTAAGTTGCTTAGCTGTTTAAAATATGATAAAATAATATTAGATTTGGGGGTGGTTCAATGCTGAAGCAAGAAAAATTAGATACTATTTTAGAAATTGTAAATACAAAAGGAACTATCACTGTTAAAGAGATTATGAATCGCCTTGATATTTCCGATATGACAGCTAGACGATATTTACAAGAGTTAGCGGATAAGGATTTGCTGGTTCGAGTTCATGGAGGAGCTGAAAAACTTCGAACAGGTTCCTTATTAAATAATGAGCGTTCTAACGTTGAAAAACAAGGGCTACAAACAGCAGAAAAACAAGAAATTGCTCGCTTTGCAGGTCACTTAGTTGAAGAAAGAGAAACTATTTTCATTGGTCCAGGTACCACATTAGAATTCTTTGCGCGTGAACTTCCTATCGATAACATTCGAGTTGTTACCAATAGTTTGCCTGTATTTCTCATTCTAAATGAGCGTAAGCTAACTGATCTCATTCTAATCGGTGGTAATTATCGTTCAATTACAGGAGCTTTTGTCGGTACTCTCACTCTTCAAGATATCGCTAGTTTGCAATTTTCAAAAGCCTTCGTTAGTTGTAATGGTATCAAGGATCATGCTATCGCTACTTTTAGTGAAGACGAAGGTGAAGCACAGAAATTAGCACTAGAAAACGCCAATAAAAAATATCTCCTAGCTGACCATAGCAAATTTGATAAATTTGATTTCTTCACATTTTACAATATCTCAGATATCGACACCATTATCACTGATTCAAAATTAAGTGACCAAACACTCCAATCACTGTCTAAACAAACTAAAATTATCAAGTCAAAACCTTAAACTCTACAACTAGTCATAGAATTTAGTAGCTACTACTAATTCCATGGCTAGTTTTTTATTTTTCAAAAATTATAAAAAGTTCTCGAAATGTTTATAGAAATTTACCAAACACAAATATTATAGAACTAAAAAAACCTGAAAGTTATATCTTTCAGGTTTTTTGATTGGAATAATCAACTAATAGAATCGTTAGAAGATTTATTCTTCATCATCACGCTTACGACGTTTAGCCACTAATCCTAATCCAGTTAGACCTGCTACAACTCCAAGGAGAGCATTTGCAGCTGAAGCAGTTTCACCTGTATTTGGTAATTGCTTACGGGCCTTAGTGGTATCAGTTTGAGGAGCTTGACTAGTTGAAGTCGAATGAATCATAGACGCACTTGTTGATGTTGATGCTGATTCAGATGCTGATTCAGATGCTGATTCTGAAGCTATTTCAGTCAAATAAGCATCTGGATTGTCAGTAAGATAGTTTTTGACTCTATCTCTATCAACTTTTCTTGGTTTTGTTCCTTTTACTTGATGGTTTAGCTCTCCTGTTTTCTCATTTAGCTTTAACCAACCATAAATGGTATTACGTGAGATTTGGAAAACGTGTGATGCTTCTGTTATACTACGTGTTCGCTCACAATAAGCGAGAACTTTTTACGAAAATCTATTGAATATGCCATAAGAAGATTATACCACATTGTGTACTGCTTTTGTGACTCTATAATTTCTGTAGTGGGTAAAACCACCATAGGAATTATGGAGTCTATTTTGTTGTAGAAAAAAGTCCCATAAGATCTATAATGAAAAGCGACCAAACCATCATTAGAAAGAATCATATGGAACAATTAAATTTTATCACAAACTTACTCGAAATTAAAGACAAGAACATCATAATCTTGGAATATCTTGATGCTGGAACGCGTAAAGAAATCATCACTAAGCTATAGATTATCCTACTCCTAAGTGTCATCACTGCCTAGGGAAAATGACTAAATATGACTTCCAGAAAGAATCTAAAATCCCCTATCTAGAGTTTGCAGGCTATAAGGCACTCATTCGATTGAGAAAACGCCGTTTCCGTTGTAAAGTCTGTGGAATAATGGCTGTCGCAGAGACTTCCTTAGTCAAAAAGAATCACCAAATCGCTACCATCGTTAACCAGAAAATCACTCAAAAATTAATCGAGAAAGTCCCTATGACGGCTATCGCAGAAAGTCTATCTGTATCTACTTCGACAGTCATTCGTAAATTGAAAGAATTCAAATTCAAGACAGATTTATCTTTCCTTCCAACTCACATGTCTTGGGATGAATACAGCTTCAAGAAAGGTAAGATGAGTTTCATTGCACAGGATTTTGATTCCAGAAAGATCGTAGTTATCCTGGATGGGCGAACTCAAGTGACTATTCGCAATCATTTCCTTCGTTATTCTAGTCAGGTGAGAAGTCACGTGAAAGTCATTACCATGGATATGTTTAGCCCCTACTATGATATTGCCAGAAAACTTCGCTCTCAAATTTCAAGGCTCAGGCTGAAACAGTCCCCCAGACTGTTTCACTCCCAAATGCTAAAATCGTTCTCGACCGCTTTCACATTGTCCAACATCTCAATCGAACTATGAATCGTCTTCGCATCTAAGTCATGAATCATTTTGATCGTAAATCGCACGAATATAAGGCACTAAAACGTTACTGGAAACTCATTCAACAGGATAGCCGCAAACTCAGCGATAAGCGATTTTATCGCCCTACTTTTCGTATGTGCACTTCACGAATAATGAGATTCTCGAAAAGCTCCTTGCATACTCTCAAGAACTTAGATAGCACTATGAAGTCTATCAACTATTACTGTTTCATTTCCAAGAGAAACAAACAGATCATTTCTTTGATCTTATTGAAGAAGCAATTTCTTGTGTAAATCCTATTTTTCAAACTGTTTTTAAGACCTTTTTGAAAGATAAGGACAAGATCATGAACGCACTGGAACTGCTATACTAAAATGCAAAACTAGAGGCTACTAATAACCTCATTAAGGTCATCAAACGAAATGCTTTTGGCTTCCGGAACTTTGAAAACTTTAAAACTAGAATCCTAATCGCTTTGAATATTAAAAGGGAGAGAACCAAGTTGGCCCTCTCCAGGTTATAACTTTTCATCAACCCACTACAGTTGACAAAGAGCCGCTTTTGTTTCATTTGACTACACAATAAGAAAACAACTAAAAATTAAAAAGCTAGAGTTCCACAATTGGGAACCTCTAGCTTTTTGTGTCAGATAACTAATTTGTCTCAGATTCTTTTTGATTGGAATAATCAACTAATAAAATTTATTCTTCATCATCACGCTTACGACGTTTAGCTACTAAACCTAATCCTGTTAGACCTGCTACAACTCCGAAGAGAGCATTTGTAGTCGAAGCTATTTCACCAGTATTTGGTAATTGCTTACGAGCCTTAGTAGTATCGGTTTGAGGATCTTGACTAGTTGAAGTAGAATGAGTCGCTGATGTTGAAGCACTTACACTTGTTGATGCCGAATGAGGCATTGATGTTGAGGTGCTTGTGCTTGTTGATGCCGAATGAGGCATTGATGTTGAGGCGCTTGCACTTGTTGAAGTTGAGTGAGACATTGATTGACTAAGACTTACTGATAATGATAGTGATTGTGATACTGATGTACTAATTGAATCAGATGTAATAATACTATCAATATCTAAGCTATCAAGTGACAAGCTTTCTGGCATTCCCTTACTTGTAATAACAGATGTGCTTGCGCTTGTTGAAGCTGATGTGCTTGCTGAAGCCGATGTTGATTCAGAAGCTGATGTGCTTGCTGAAGCTGATGTGCTTGCTGAAGCTGACGTTGATTCAGAAGCTGATGTGCTTGCTGAAGCTGATGTGCTTGCTGAAGCTGATGTGCTTGCTGAAGCCGATGTGCTTGCTGAAGCCGATGTTGATTCAGAAGCTGATGTGCTTGCTGAAGCTGACGTACTTGCTGAAGCTGATGTGCTTGCTGAAGCTGACGTTGATTCAGAAGCTGATGTGCTTGCTGAAGCTGATGTGCTTGCTGAAGCTGATGTGCTTGCTGAAGCTGATGTGCTTGCTGAAGCTGACGTTGATTCAGAAGCTGATGTGCTTGCTGAAGCCGATGTGCTTGCTGAAGCCGATGTTGATTCAGAAGCTGACGTGCTTGCTGAAGCTGACGTACTTGCT
>NZ_JBYQGQ010000009.1:0-90086 GCF_058200215.1 Streptococcus sp. SCPM-O-B-15304 (M98)
AAATTAGAAAGGGGAGTGGGACTCCCTTTTTCATTGTTCCTTGAGCCTTTTTGTGTTACAATGTTAGCATGAAAACGAAAAATATTATTAAAACAGGTTTAGTCGTGGTAGGGCTTGGAGCTCTTGCCTTTGGTGCTAAGAAAGTCGCTGATGATCACAAACTCATGAAGAACCAGGAAGAGTTGACAGCTATTGTGCGAGACTACTTTTCAGAAATGGGTGAGATTGGAACTCTCTATGTCCAAGTGTACGAAAGTAGCTTAGAACGTCTTGTTGGTGGTGTTATTTTTGAAGATGGTCGTCACTATACCTTTGTCTACGAAGATGAAGATCTCATCTACGAGGAGGAAGTCTTATGATTTCTCCTAAGAGTATAGAAGAATTAGCAAATCTAGTAGAACAGGATGGCAAGAAGGTCCTCCTTTTTGTTGCGGATTGGTGTGGCGATTGTCGCTATATCTATCCAGCTCTGCCAGAGATTGAAGAGACCAATCCAGAGTTTACCTTTATACGAGTAGACCGAGATGAGTACATGGAACTTGCAAAACTATGGGATGTATACGGGATTCCAAGTCTAATTGTCTTAGATAAGGACAAGGAGATTGGACGCTTTGTTAATCGTGACCGTAAAACCAAGGCACAAATAAACGACTTTTTAGCAGAATTAAAATAGGAGAAAAGAAAGAATGATTTTTACATATAACAAAGAACATGTCGGTGATGTCCTTATGGTCATCGTGAAAAACAGTGGCGATGCCAAACTAGATGTTGAGCGTAAAGGCAATGTGGCACGTGTTTTCCTAAAGGAAACTGGTGAAACTGTTGCTTGGAACATTTTTGAAGTTTCTAGCTTATTCGAAATTGAGGAACGTGGCCAAATATTTTTGACAGACGAGCAAGTAGCACGTTTGAATCAAGAATTGCAGGCTCAAGGATTTGCTGAGGAAATCATCAATGACAAGGAACCCAAATTTGTCGTTGGTGAAATTGTAGAAATGGTTGCGCATCCAGATAGTGACCACCTCAATATCTGCCAAGTGGCAGTTGCGAGTGATAAGACAGTGCAAATTGTTGCAGGAGCTCCTAATGCGCGTGTCGGTTTAAAAACCATTGTTGCTCTTCCAGGAGCTATGATGCCAAAAGGGAATCTCATTTTCCCAGGGGAACTTCGTGGTGAAAAGAGTTTTGGGATGATGTGCAGTCCTCGTGAACTTGCCTTACCAAATGCTCCACAAAAACGTGGGATCATTGAATTGTCAGAAGACCAAGTTGTCGGAACACCATTTGACCCATCAAAACACTGGACAGCTTAAATTTGTTAAGTTAGATAGGAGAAAGTAAGATGGCAAAAAATGTTGTGATAACAGGTGCAACATCAGGTATTGGTGAAGCTATTGCGCGTGCCTATCTAGAAAAAGGTGAAAATATCGTTCTTACAGGGCGTCGAACAGAAAGACTTGAAGCTCTCAAAACTGAGTTCGCAGAAGCCTTTCCAAATCAAAAAGTTTGGATCTTTCCTTTAGATGTTACGGATATGAGCATGGTTAAGACTGTCTGTTCAGATATTCTAAAAACTGTGGGTCAGATTGATATATTGGTTAATAACGCTGGACTGGCTCTTGGTTTAGCACCCTATCAGGACTATGAAGAGTTGGATATGCTGACCATGCTGGATACCAATGTCAAGGGCTTGATGGCAGTCACTCGTTGTCTCTTGCCTTCTATGGTGACTGCAAATCAAGGTCATATCATTAATATGGGTTCAACCGCAGGTATTTACGCCTACGCTGGTGCAGCAGTCTATTCAGCAACCAAGGCAGCTGTCAAAACTTTTTCAGATGGGATTCGGATTGACACCATAGCTACAGATATCAAGGTGACAACCATTCAGCCAGGAATCGTAGAGACTGACTTTTCTAAGGTCCGTTTCCATGGAGATGAGGCACGGGCTGCAACGGTCTATCAGGGACTTGAAGCCCTACAGGCGCAAGATATTGCAGATACTGTAGTTTATGTGACCAGCCAACCTCGTCGTGTGCAAATTACAGATATGACCATCATGGCTAATCAACAAGCAACTGGATTTATGATTCATAGAGATTAATTTTATTAAAAAAAGTTACAAATCCTGTAACTTTTTTTGAATTCCTTCGAATAGATAAGTAGGAGGATGAAAAAATGTTTAATAAAGTTATTCTTATTGGAAGAATTGTGGCAACACCAGAATTGCACAAAACCAACAATGACAAGTCCGTTGCACGAGCAACGATCGCAGTGAATCGCCGTTATAAAGATCAAAATGGGGAACGTGAAGCAGACTTCATCAATATTGTGGTCTGGGGCAAACTTGCTGAAACCTTGGCTAGTTATGGAAGCAAGGGTAGTCTCATTTCTGTGGATGGGGAACTTCGTACCCGTAAGTTTGAGAAGAATGGCCAGACCAACTATGTAACAGAAGTTCTCTGTACAGGTTTCCAACTCTTAGAAAGCCGTGCCCAACGTGCTATGCGTGAAAATAATGCAGGACAAGACTTAGCAGATTTGGTCTTGGAAGAAGAGGAACTTCCATTTTAATATCAATCAAATAGAAGAGCTGGTTCGCCTATAGACCAGCTTTTTCTATTATTTTTGTGCTATTGTTCGGAAATTAATTCTTAAATAGGTCAAATAAATGCACTTGTACAATAAAATCAAGCACTTTTTTTGAAAAAGTAGTAGAATAAAGTAATATATATTCAAAATTTTCAGAAAAGGAATGAAATTTGACGAAAAATAAAGAGAAAATAGAATTGTTGAAATGGCTGATAAAGCGTCTATTACTGCTGATTCCAGTGGTCTGTGTTCTCTTATGGGTTTTCGGCCGTTGTCAAACAAGTGGCATCAAGGATCAGACTAAAATTGGTGTCACCTATATGACCATGAACAATGGGTTCTATAAAAGTATTCATTCGGAAATTAGTCGAATTGCCGATGAAAGAGGAGCTCTTGTTTATGTCCGAGATCCAGAATTGGACGAAGAAAGACAGAGCCAACAGATTGATGATTTTTGTGCTCAAAAAGTTGATATGATAGTGATCAATCCGGTCAAGGGGGATAGCCAGTCAATTTTAACTGCTCTTGAAAAAGCTAGAAAACAAGGAATTAAAATCATTGCGGTCGATACCCAACTGAAGAATTTTAAGCCAGATGCAAGTATTGTATCCGATAACTACCAAGCGGGAGTATTGATTGCTAAAGAGTTGATGAAACGTTCTTCTAGTGCTCGGGTCCTCCTTTTGGAACATAAGGGGACTGTTTCAGCAGATACGCGGATTCAGGGCTTTAAAGACACTATTGAGGGGCACAGTTCTTATCAGATTGTATCGGAACTGGAAACCAAGGGGCAAACGGAAATCGCCATGCCGGCTGTCCAGAATTTTTTACAATCAGGGGTTGAAATTGATACCTTGGTTGCCTTAAATGATCGCTCAGCTATAGGAGCTCTGGCTGCAATTAAGGAGCAAGGAATAACTTACCCCGTTGCGATTTATGGAATCGATGGTTCACCAGATATGAAATCTTTGTTGCACTCGACGGATGATGTTGTGGGGACCGTTGCTCAGTCCCCTTTGAAGATGGGAGACCGCGTGATGGAGGTTATTCAAGATATTGTTGAAGGGAAGAGCTATACCAAAGAGGTGAGCATTCCAGTTGAAATGATGACAAAGGAAAACATTGATCAGTTTGATGTGAATGGGTGGCAGTAATGAGAAAGTTTAGAGGTGTTCGATACAGTTTGGCCATTCTTATGGTCGTCAATTTTATCGCTGTTATGCTAAACAGTATCATCTATCTTCAAGCAACCAACTATATCATAGCTCAACGCCAAGCCTCTCTATTATTAGAGCGTCTAGAGCGTATTCCCTTTGCTCCATCTACGACTTTTTGGTTGTCTGCAGTTTTGTTTGCTGGGATTGCTTTGATATCGATGAGTCGATATCTGCCTCAAACGAGTCGATGGTCTATTTTTGATAAGAGGAATATTCTGGAGATTCTCCTGATGCTGCTTCTGATGTGGGTTCAAAATGTAGCTTATAACGGGCTCATTCTCTTGGTTTTTGCGGATATCTTCTATGGTTCCAAAGAGTTGAATACCAAGAGAGATCGGAAGTATTGGTTTGCCTTTATCCTAGTGAGCTTCTTGATGCTCCTTGTGACAAATTCAGATGTCTTTTCGCTTTTCTTCCCGATTCCGTCCTTAGATGTCTATATTCATTTTTATCCTGAATCTATTCGCATTCTGGCCTTTTTCTTAAAGAATTCCCTTTATGCCTCGAATATGGTATTCTTCATTATTTCACTTTTGTTTTATATTATGAACGTCCTTGCGGAGAACCACGAAGTAGAGGAAGAATTGGCCATGGTGTCCAAGGTTAATACGGAGTTGAACAATTATATGGCCTTGTCTGAGAAGATTGCAGAGGATCGGGAGCGTAAGCGGATTGCTCGTGAGATTCATGATACTCTGGGGCACGCACTAACAGGCATCTCAGCAGGTTTAGATGCTGTTGGGGTCTTGATCGATATCGATCCAAATCGGGCAAAAGAGCAGGTGAAAAACGTATCAGAAGTGGTCCGTGAAGGAATCCAAGATGTGAGAGGTTCTCTTAATCGTCTTCGTCCGGGAGCCCTTGAGGGACGAACTCTCAAAGATGCTTTAGAAAAGACCATCCGCGAGTATCAAATTCTTTCCAACTTACAAGTTGATCTAAACTATGAATGGGTAGATGTCGATATGGATGTCATGATTGAAGATACGATCTTTCGTGTGATTCAAGAGTCTATGACCAATGCGGTTCGCCACGGTCACGCCAGCCAACTAAAACTCCATTTTTTTGAGGATAAAGAGAATTATTTGATCGCTTTGCAAGATAATGGAGTTGGGTTTAAAACCTTAACTTATGGTTATGGACTCAAACAGATGATGGAGCGTATTTCAATTCTAGGAGGTCAGCTTCAATTTGAAAGTCGCGATGGATTTTTCACACGTGTCAGTTTACCAAAATATAAAGAAGGGAGATAAGATATGGTGATTAAAGTAATGGTGGCAGATGACCAAGCCTTGATTCGAGAATCTTTGAAAATTATTTTGTCGGCTCACTCCGACATCGAAGTAGTAGCTACAGTGGAAGATGGGAATCATGTCTTGTCCAGTATTCCACAGACGCATCCTGATCTGATCCTGATGGATATTCGGATGCCAGGCATGGATGGGGTTTTGGCTACAAAAGAAGTAAAAGAACACTATCCGGATATCAAAATTATTATTTTAACAACTTTTGACGATGATGAATTTATCTATAGTGCACTCAAGTATGGTGCTTCAGGATATCTCTTAAAGGGAGCCTCTACAGAAGAGCTCTATGAGGCTATTAAGGTGGTGCATCAAGGTGGAGCTATGATCAATCCCAATATCGCAAGTAAGGTCTTTCAGATCTTCTCTCAAATGGCCAAATCGAATTTCTCTATTGCTGTGGATGAGGACAACGTCAAGGATTTGAGCACGACAGAATGGCGAATTATTCAAGAAGTCGGCTATGGCGAGTCAAACAAAGAAATTGCTGCCAAACTTTTCTTGTCAGAAGGAACTGTGCGCAATTACTTATCAACGATTTTGGCGAAATTAAACCTAAGAGATCGAACGCAATTAGCAATTTGGTCAGTTCAAACAGGAGTGACTAGACGCGATTTTTCAAAAGGAAATACGGAATGAAATTAAACCGAAAGCATCTTTGTTGGGGAATCGTTCTCCTTTTTGTGCTCTCTTTGAGTACTGGTTTTTATTGGTGGAAACAACAACCGATCGTGCTCCATATAGGCGTTTATGCAGGATCTAGTTGGGATGTACCGACCAGTCAACGCTCCCATGCTTTGGATCTTGCGATTCAAAAATTTGAAAAGTCCCATCCTAATGTCCGTGTGGAATATGAAAATGGGATTCCACAGTCGGATTATTCAGACTGGCTCTCAGAAAAGATTGTTTCAGGAAAGACGCCGGATGTGTTTATGGTTTCTGAGCAAGATCTGTCCTTATTGGCGGCACGTGGCGTTCTAGAAAAGTTAAATGGCTATATGAATCATGAAGACCAAGCTGCTTTTTATCCTGTTGCATTTGAATCAGGTGTCTATCAGGGGCAATCCTATGCCTTACCTTATGAAAGTAATCCTATTTTGATGTGTGTCAATAAAGATTTGCTGGATAAAGAAGGCATTGAGGTTCCCAAGGAAGGTTGGAGCTTGGAAGAGTTCTATACAATTTGTAAAAAACTAACCAAAGATACCAATGGAGATGGTCAATTGGATCAGTTTGGGAGTACAGAATATACCTGGAAAGAAGCTTTGGCAGCAAATGGGGGTAGTCTCTTTCAAGGTGGGATGCTTAAACTTACGGCTCCAGAAGTCAAAGAATCATTGACTTTTCTGCAAAAATTGGAAGACCTGAATAAGAACTACAAGGTGAGTTACAAAGATTTTGACCAGGGGAAAGTCGCTTTTTATCCCATGACTTTGGCTCAATATAGAACCTATAAACCTTATCCTTACCACGTTTATAAATATTCAAACTTTACCTGGACCTGTATCCCTATGCCTGCTAAGTCAAAAACTACAAAGGCGACTTTGGTTACGACGACTTCTTTTGCCATGTCTGCTCGGACTCCTCATTCCAAGTTAGTTTGGGAATTGATGCAATTGTTGACAGAAGATCCAGAAATTCAACAACTCCTCTTTGCTCAATCTCAAGGGATTTCCGTTATGCCACAGGTGGTACAAAGTCAATCTAGTAAAGATCTTCTACAGGTAGATGATTTTGGCACGGATTCCTTGACCAATCAGACCTTGAATCGTATCATGGAACAAGCTGTTGAAAGTAGTCCCAAGAATGTCTCTAAAGAAATGTTGGAAAAGCTGGACTACTTGATTGGCAATGCTTTGCGCTATCAAGATGTCGAGAACCGCTTGCCTCAAATTCAGAGGGAAATTGAAAGTAGTCTTCAGGTAGGAGTTTAAAAAAATAAGATGACATTGTGTCAAGTGACAGATGTCATTTTTTTGTTGCTAAATGTCATGTTTATCATGTGACATTTGACAATGTAAAAACGCTTCCAAATATTCTACAATAGAGTCAAATAAAGGAGGTGTAGCAAAATGAAATATCTCATTTTAGTCAGTCATGGTGGATTGGCAGAAGGACTAAAAACATCGCTAGCTATGTTTGCTGGTGACAAGATGAATCAGGTCATCGCAGTTGGACTTAAAGAAGGAAAATCGGTCGATGACTTTGCAGTTGATTTTAGAGAGAGCATTTCAGAATTGACAGCAGATGATTCTGTGCTAGTCTTAGCAGATATTGTAGGTGGTAGTCCATTAACTACGGCAGCCACTGTCCTAGAAGAAGCTGGAAAGCTAGATGGAGCTTTGATTCTTGGTGGGATGAACCTGACCATGGCCCTGACAGCAGTTGTGATGAAGGATGTGTTGGATGGAGACGATTTGTCAGCAACTATCTTATCAGAAGCACAATCTGCACTACAACCTTTTGAAGTTTCAGCCACTAGTGCTGAAGAAGATGATGACGATATTTAATAGGGAGGTACCTTATGGTAGTAACATTTGTACGGATTGATGACCGCATGATTCACGGTCAAACAGTCACACGCTGGGCAAAAGAAAAACCATGTGATGGTTTGATTGCCGTAAACGATGCAGCAGCATCAAACAAGGTTTTGATCCAAGCTTACAAAGGCGCATCAGACAAGAAAACCTTTGTATGGACAAAAGAAGCCTTTAAAGAAAAGTCAGCAAAAGTAACGGAATCTGACAGTCGGTACTTCTTGATTACCAAAAACCCAATCGATATGAAGGAAATTTTGGTGGATCAAGGTTTTGTCCCAGGTGATGTCAGAGAAATCATCGTTGGCCCTGCAAATGATAGACCTGGTGCAGTGAAATTGGGCAATAACCAATCCATCACCCAGGAAGAAGCAGAAGCCTTTCAGGCTATTCAAGCAGCAGGATATAAGGTGAAATTCCAATTGTTGCCGGATGTTTCAATTGGTTACTGGGATGATTTCAAATCTAAATTTGGTTTTTAAACCTAACAGTTTTATTAGTTAGGTAAATAAATTTACAAACAAAAGGAGCGTTTGTTATGACAATTTCATGGATTCAAGCAATCTTGCTTGCAGTTTTCGCCAGCTTGTCTTCAATGCCTGGTATGGGAGGTTCCAGTATCGGGAACTATACACTCGGTCGTCCCTTGATCGGTGGGTTGATCTCAGGTTTAATTCTTGGAGATGTGACAACCGGTATTATGGTCGGGGTTGCCCTTCAAGTCGTTTATATCGCCTTGGTAACACCTGGTGGAACCGTATCTGCTGATGTTCGTGCAATCTCTTATATCGGTGTTCCTCTTGCTATCTTGTTTGTGCATGCAAATCACATCACAGACGAAGCTGGAATTGCAGCAGCTGCAGCCCCAATCGGTGCGGCCGTTGGGACAATCGGTACTGTTCTTTTCTACGGTACAGCTACAATGAACTTGCTTTGGCAACACATTGGTTGGAAAGCTGTTGAAGAAGGAAACTTTAAAAAACTCTACGCAGTTGACTGGATTTATCCTTGGATCTCTCACTTCCTCTTCTCTTTCCTTCCAACTATGATTATCACTAAATATGGTGAAAACATGGTTGATTTGATGAAACTTTACCTTCCTATGGATGGTTTCTGGATGAAAGCCCTCTTTACAGTTGGAGCCCTTCTCCCATGTGTCGGTATTGCTATCTTGTTGAAACAAATTGTTACAAAAGCAACTGACTTCATTCCATTCTTTGTTGGATTTACCTTGGCTAAATCTCTAGGATTGAACTTGGTAGCTAGTGCAGTTGTTTCATTGATCTTTGCAGTAATCTACTATGAACTTGAAGTAATCAAATCTATGAAAGCTGCTCCAGCTGGGGTTGTTTACGTAGACGATGATGAGGAGGATATTTAAAATGGCTGATAGAAAGAAAATTTCAAAGAAAACATTAGCAAAAGCATTTCATCATTGGTATTATGGTCATTTGACTTGTTTCTCTCAAGAACACATGCAAACCTTCGGGTACTTGACTTCTATGCTTCCAATCGTAGAAGAAATGTATGATACAAAAGAAGAACAAAAAGATGCTATGCAAACCTATACTGCCTTCTTCAATACTGAACCACAACTTGGCTCTCTCGTTGTAGGGATTACGGCTGGTTTGGAAGAAGCGCGTGCAAATGGAGATGCAGTAGATGGTGAAACCATCAATGGTATGCGTGCCGGTTTGATGGGTCCAATCGCTGGTATCGGTGACTCATTGGTCGTTGGGACCTTGATTCCAGTTCTTTTGGGGATTGCCCTCGGTCTCTCTAAAGGTGGTAACATCGCTGGTGCTATCTTCTACATCGTCGTATGGAACCTCTTAGTATACTTTGGTATGCGCTTTGCCTTCTTCAAAGGATATCAATTGGGGGATAAAGCCGTTGAATTTCTAGTAGGACCAAAAGGACAAGCTCTTCGTAAAGCGATTAGCGTTGTTGGTGGTATGGTTATCGGTGCGGTAGCAGCAACTTGGGTATCTGTTACAACAGCCCTTCAATTCGAGAATTCTGAAGGAAAAGTCTTCTTAAATATCCAAGAAAAGATTGATGGTGTTTATCCAGGTCTCTTGACAGCAACTTTCATCACTATTTGCTGGTGGTTAATGTCTAAGAAAAAAGTTTCACCAAACAAAGTAATGTTGCTTCTAGTTGTTGTCGCTTTGGTTGGTGTTGCTCTAGGTATCTTTGACCCGCATCTTAATTACTAAGCTCAAGAAAAGCACATATTTACTAGTAGAAAATTTTGAGAATGAAGTAGACCAACCTCCTTCTCTTACCCTTCATTCTCAATTTTTGTCAGGAGGATCCTCATGGTTACAAAACAAGAACTTGTTAATGGATATGAAACAGAAATTAAGTATCAACGTCATATGATTGAAAATCTTGGCCGTTGGTTTAGCTTACTCTTTATCATTACCAGTGTAGGTATGGTCTTGATTTATCTCTTTCATAATAGCTTACTCCCAATCTTAATTTTCGGAATTTTACTTGCCTTAGTTGGAATATTGGGAATGGTGGTTTTTGGATATGGTATTTATCGAGGACGAATCAATCTCCAAAAAGTCGTCGATGATTTTAATCGAAAGTTAATAATTCTAAAGTGATCTTTAAGGAACATCTCATTCATTTTGAGGTGTTTTTTTCTTGACTATTTCTGACTAAGTGATACAATAGAACTATGGTTTAGCACTCGTTAGTAAAGAGTGCTAACAATATGATTATGTTATGGAGGAAAACAGATGTTGAAACCATTAGGAGACCGCGTGGTCTTGAAAATTGAAGAAAAAGAACAAACTGTTGGAGGCTTTGTCCTTGCAGGATCAGCTCAAGAAAAAACAAAAACAGCTAAAGTAGTGGCTACAGGACAAGGTGTTCGTACCTTGAGCGGTGAACTAGTTGCTCCAAGTGTAAAAGTTGGAGATCAAGTTTTAGTCGAAGCTCATGCAGGTATCGAGGTCAAAGATGGCGATGAAAAATATGTCATCGTTGGTGAAGCTAGCATTTTAGCAATCGTGGAAGAATAAGAGGAGGAAGTAAGTATGGCAAAAGACATTAAATTTTCATCAGATGCTCGTTCAGCTATGGTACGTGGTGTTGATATCCTAGCTGATACAGTTAAAGTAACCTTGGGGCCTAAAGGCCGTAATGTTGTTCTTGAAAAATCATTCGGCTCACCATTGATTACCAATGACGGGGTGACAATCGCTAAAGAAATTGAACTAGAAGACCATTTTGAAAATATGGGTGCCAAATTGGTATCAGAAGTAGCTTCTAAAACCAACGATATTGCTGGTGACGGAACAACCACTGCAACTGTCTTGACCCAAGCCATCGTTCGTGAAGGAATCAAGAACGTTACAGCAGGAGCAAACCCAATCGGTATCCGTCGTGGGATTGAAGCAGCAGTTGCAACTGCTGTAGAAGCCTTGAAGAACAATGCCATTCCAGTATCAAGCAAGGAAGCAATCGCACAAGTCGCTGCCGTATCCTCTCGCTCTGAAAAAGTGGGTGAATACATCTCTGAAGCCATGGAAAAAGTTGGTAAAGATGGAGTTATCACTATTGAAGAATCACGTGGTATGGAAACAGAGCTTGAAGTTGTAGAAGGAATGCAATTCGATCGTGGTTATCTATCACAGTACATGGTCACTGACAATGAAAAAATGGTTGCAGACCTTGAAAATCCATACATTTTAATCACTGATAAGAAAATCTCAAACATCCAAGAAATTTTGCCACTTCTAGAAAGTATTCTTCAAAGTAGCCGTCCGATCTTGATTATTGCAGATGACGTTGACGGTGAAGCTCTTCCAACTCTTGTCTTGAACAAGATTCGTGGAACTTTCAACGTAGTTGCTGTTAAGGCTCCTGGTTTCGGTGACCGTCGTAAAGCGATGTTGGAAGATATTGCGATTTTGACAGGTGGAACTGTTATTACCGAAGACCTTGGTCTTGAGTTGAAAGATGCTACCATCGAAGCTTTAGGTCAAGCAGCTAAAGTGTCTGTAGATAAAGATAGCACTGTTATTGTAGAAGGCGCAGGTAATCCTGAAGCAATTGCTAACCGTGTCGCTGTCATCAAGTCTCAAATTGAAACAACAACTTCAGAATTCGACCGTGAAAAACTTCAAGAACGCTTGGCTAAATTGTCAGGTGGAGTAGCTGTTATCAAGGTTGGTGCTGCAACTGAAACTGAGTTGAAAGAAATGAAACTCCGTATCGAAGATGCTCTTAACGCGACTCGTGCAGCTGTTGAAGAAGGTATCGTTGCAGGTGGTGGTACTGCCTTAGTGAATGTCATTCCAGCTGTTGAAGCTTTAGAATTGACAGGTGATGAAGCAACAGGACGTAGCATTGTTCTTCGTGCCTTAGAAGAGCCGGTTCGCCAAATTGCCTACAACGCAGGCTATGAAGGTTCAATCGTTATCGATCGTTTGAAGCATGCAGAGCTTGGAACAGGCTTCAACGCTGCGACAGGTGAATGGGTTAACATGATTGAAGCGGGAATCATCGATCCTGTTAAGGTAAGTCGTTCAGCCCTTCAAAACGCCGCTTCAGTAGCAAGTCTCATCTTGACAACCGAAGCAGTCGTAGCGAATAAACCAGAACCAGTAGCCCCAGCTCCAGCAATGGATCCATCTATGATGGGTGGTTACTAAGAAATATAAGAAACAGGTGGAAATAAAGGTTTCTACCTGTTTTTCTTTCTTGTAAATTCTAAAGAGGAAGTTCAGCTTCCTCTTTTTGCATTCAATTAGTTATGGTTTGATAACTTCAGCTCCACCCATGTATGGACGAAGAACTTCTGGAATGGTCACAGAACCATCTTCATTTTGATAGTTTTCAAGAATAGCAGCAACGGTACGTCCAACAGCAAGTCCAGAACCGTTCAAAGTGTGAAGGAGTTTCACTTTTCCATCTGCTTCATCACGGTAACGGATTTGGGCACGACGAGCTTGGAAATCTTCTGTATTTGAACAGCTTGAGATTTCACGATAAGTATTTTGTGCAGGAATCCACACTTCCAAGTCGTAAGTTTTTGCTGCTGAGAAGCCCATATCTCCTGTAGAGAGAGCTACCACACGGTATGGAAGGTTGAGTTTTTGAAGGATGTTTTCAGCGTTAGCTGTCATCTTTTCCAATTCTTCGTATGATTCTTCTGGTTTGGCAAATTTCACCATTTCAACCTTGTGGAATTGGTGCAAACGGATCAAACCGCGAGTATCGCGACCAGCTGAACCAGCTTCAGAACGGAAAGATGGACTCATCGCGGTAAAGTAGATTGGCAAGTCTTTTCCGTCAAGAATTTCATCACGGTAGTAGTTGGTCAGAGGAACCTCAGCTGTAGGAATGAGGACATAGTTTGTGTCTTTCAATTCAAACGTATCTTCTTTGAATTTTGGATATTGACCAGTACCAAACATAGAATCATGGTTGACCATGTAAGGTGTGATGACTTCTATATAGCCTTCTTTTCCATGCTCATCCAACATAAAGTTATAGATGGCACGTTCCAAACGAGCTCCAAGTCCTTTATAGAAGAGGAAGCGAGCTCCAGTGACTTTTCCACCACGTTCCCAGTCAAGAATACCAAGGTCTTCACCAAGGTCCCAGTGAGCTTTTGGTTCGAAGTCAAACTCGCGAGGAGTTCCCCAACGGCGAACTTCTACGTTATCGTCTTCGTCTGCTCCAATAGGAACGCTATCAGCTGGGATGTTTGGAAGAGTAGTGGTAAATTCTGTTAATTTAGCATCAATTTCTGCCAACTCAGCATCCAGAGCTTTTACCTCTGCAGATAGGGTTTGCATAGCTGCAATCTTATCATCTGCATTTTCTTTGTTGCGTTTAGCTTGAGCAATCTCAGCAGAAACTGTATTACGTTCCGCTTTAAGCGTTTCAACCTTGACCAAGATATCACGACGTTTAGCGTCGATTTCTTTCATCTCGTTCAAGATAGCAGCGTCTACACCACGTGTAGCGAGTTTTTTAGCGACAGCATCAAAGTCTGTACGTATTCGTTTAATATCTAGCATATAAACTCCTTTATGAAAAAAGCACACCTGACAAAGCGTTGGAGTGGCAGGGCCACGGTTCCATCCAACTTCACAGGTGTGCACTTAATTATGTATTTAGTTTGCAACAACGGTAGAATTTCACTTAAGTTTTCTATCTGCTCACAGCACCCGCAGACTTTCTGAAAGATCAACTTAACCTACTTATCCGTTTCTATGATTATACTAAACTTTCTATTTTTTTGCAAATAGATTTTTGATTTTACGACCGATGATTTGGAGTAAGGTAGGTAGCTTCACAACCTTTTCATTTCCGATTTTTTCCCGAGCAATTTTAAGAATTTTTCCGGAGTCTTTTGAGGCAAAGAGGAATTTTCCTTGGTCTGTAAAAACTTCAAAATGACGACTAACCTTACGGCCTGAAACATTGGCTCCGATTTGATTAACGCTAGACCATGGGATTTGAATATAATCCTCAATATTGCGATCCGAGTAAAACTCCAAGGCTTGGTCTCCTACCAGAAATTTTCCAACTTTTCCTTGTATAGAGAGGTAAGAAGTTCCAGTAGTTTGTAAGTCAACGACTTTATTGAGAGATTGTGCCATGTTTAGTCTTCCTTACTTTCGCCGAAAAATGCTTGGTAGAGAGCCTTAAGAGCCGCTTTTTCTTGGTCTTTGTGGACAACGAACATGATTGAAACTTCACTAGAACCTTGTGACATCATTTGAATGTTGATATTGTTTTCAGATAAGGCACGAGTGGCTGTAGCAGTTACCCCGATATGGCGCTTCATTTTTTCGCCAACAATCATGATGATAGACAGGTCATGTTCGATTTCAGCATGGTCAACTTCAGCTTTTTGAACAAGTTGACGGAGGATTTCTTCCTCTTTGATTGGTGTAAGCTCGCGCTCACGAAGGATGATAGAAAGGTCATCGATACCTGTAGGCATGTGTTCCCAACCAATATTCAGGTCTTCTAGAATTTGAAGTACTTTACGACCAAAACCAACTTCGCGGTTCATGAGGTACTTAGACATATTGATGCTGACAAAACCAGAATCACCAGCAATCCCCACTACTGGGAATTCATCACTACTGTGTTTCAAAACAATGCGAGTACCTGGATGGTCAGGATTATTGGTATTTTTGATAACGAGAGGAATTTTACCACGGTAGGCTGGAAGGAGTGCTTCGTCATGTAGTACAGAGAAACCTGCATAGGCCAATTCCCGCATTTCACGGTAAGTCAATTCAGGGATTGAGTGTGGCTTATGAATGATACCAGGGTGGGCAGCAAAAATTCCGTCAACATCAGTAAAGTTTTCATAAAGGTCAGCTTTAACTCCAGCTGCAATAATTGAACCAGTAATATCTGATCCACCACGAGAGAAGGTACAGATTTGATCTTCCTTGGTCACGCCAAAGAATCCTGGGATAACTAGAACTTCTGTACCATTATTGAGTTCTTCGATTTTATCATAACTTGAAGGAATGATACGAGCATTTCCGGGTTCGCTTGTTACAACAATACCAGCTTCTCGCGGATGAACATAGCGAGATTCTAATCCATTTTGGTTAAAGTAAGCTGCAATGAGTTTAGCGTTGTTATTTTCCCCTGCAGCAAGGAAGGTATCGTAAAGAAATTCATTGTTCTCAATTGGAAGGGTAGCGAGAGTTCGGATACTTTTAGAGATTCGTTCTAAAACAGCTGGTTTAAGCCCTAGTTCGCTAACCATTGCAGCGTAACGATCGATAATCCAATTTTGGCTAGCACTGATATCATTTCCTGCTACATAATCACGATAATATTTAATCAAAGCATCCGTAACCTTGGTATCTTTAGCATCGCGCTTTCCTGGTGCAGATACAACTACAAAACGACGTTCAGGGTCACTTTTTACAATGTTTAAAACCTTTTTCAATTGGCTTGCAGAGGCGAGTGAACTTCCCCCAAATTTTACAACCTTCATAAAAACTCCTCAGTTTGTATTTTATACGATTATAGCAGAAAGAAGGGCTTTTTTCAATCTACAATAGGAAAGGCTACATCTTATTAGAGGTCTGGACCTGATTAGCTTAACTTAGTTATTTTTAGTATAGAAAAGACTCTTTAAAAATCGGCTGATACACTTTTATACAATTTTTACTTGTATAACTAAAAAGAAAAAGATATACTTTGAAGATAAAATAATTTAATCAGCTTTTTAAATTAAAGGAGTGGCTATGAATCATATTATCTTTCAAATTCAAGACGATTTAGCGGTGATTACTTTAAATCGTCCCGAGGTGGCAAATGGTTTCCATATTCCTATGTGTGAAGAAATTTTAGAAGCACTGGAATTAGCTGAAAAAGACGATTCTGTTTCATTTATTCTCATCAATGCTGCTGGTAAGGTGTTTTCTGTCGGTGGTGATTTAGTTGAAATGAAACGTGCTGTCGATGAGGATGATATTGATTCCTTAACTCGAATTGCTGAATTGGTCAATACTATTTCTTATAAGATTAAACAGATTCCTAAGCCTGTTATCATGGAGGTGGATGGAGCAGTTGCTGGAGCTGCAGCCAATATGGCCTTGGCAGTTGATTTCTGTATCGCATCTGACAAGTCTAAATTTATCCAGGCTTTTGTAGGTGTAGGATTGGCTCCTGACGCGGGTGGCTTATTCTTGCTGACAAGATCGCTCGGTGCAACTAGAGCAACTCAATTAGCTATGACTGGAGAAGCTTTCACCGCTGAAAAGGCAATGGAGGCAGGAGCTCTATATCGTCTATGTACTAGTGAACAATTAGAAAAAACAAGAGAACAATTGTTGAAGAAGTTGAGACGTGGCTCTTCAAATTCCTATGCTGCGATTAAGAAACTTGTTTGGGAAAGTGAATTCAAGCAGTGGCATGAATATGCTCAACTTGAATTGGAACTACAAAAATCACTATCCTATACGGAAGATTTTAAAGAAGGTGTTCGTGCACATTCTGAAAGAAGACGTCCAAAATTTATCGGGAAATAAAAAATACTTGCACTATTCTTTGAAGTTTGATATACTTTTCTTGTCAAATGTTTTGATTATTAAACTTTTTTTGATAAAGGAGGGAAGAGAAATGGACTACCAACAAGTCAATGATTATTTAACATCAATTTTTAACAACGTCCTAGTGATCGAGGAAGTAAGTTTGCGAGGTAGTCGTTTCAAAGACATCTCTATCAAAGAAATGCACACGATTGATGTTATCGGTAAGTATCCAGAAGTGACTCCAAGTCAAGTGTCCAAAGAGTTGATGGTAACTCTAGGGACTGTGACAACGAGTTTAAATAATTTGGAGAGAAAAGGATACATCGAACGTATCCGCTCAGATCAAGATCGTCGTGTAGTACATCTGCATTTGACAAAGAAAGGTCGTCTCGTTCACCGTCTTCATAAACGTTTCCATAAGGCCATGGTCGAAAGAATTATCGAGGGCATGAGTCCTGAAGAGATTGAAGTTATGGGAAAAGGCTTGACTAATCTTTATCACTTTTTGGAGGATTTGAAGTAATGGCTTTTGCAAAAATAAGCCAGGTCGCTCATTATGCTCCAGAGCAGATTATCACTAACGAAGACTTGGCTCAGGTCATGGATACGAGTGATGAATGGATCTCAAGTCGGACAGGGATTAAAGAACGCCATATTTCTAAGACGAAATCAACAGGAGATTTGGCTACAGAGGTTGCAAGACAACTTATAGAGAAGGCAGGGATTTCTGCTGAAGAGCTAGACTTCATCATTATAGCGACGATGACACCTGACTCGATGATGCCTTCAACCGCAGCTCGTGTTCAGGCAAAGATTGGCGCTCATAAGGCTTTTGCCTATGATTTAACAGCTGCTTGTAGTGGATTTGTTTTTGCCCTATCGACTGCAGAAAAGTTCATTTCTTCAGGAACATATCGAAAGGGTCTTGTTATCGGTAGTGAGACCATGTCAAAATCTTTGGATTGGTCTGACCGTTCAACAGCTGTCTTGTTCGGAGATGGAGCTGGTGGTGTACTACTTGAGGCAAGTGACCAAAAACATTTCTTAGCTGAAAGTCTCAATAGCGATGGTTCTCGTGGTGAGTGTCTCACTTATGGACAGACAGGATTGATTTCACCATTTTCGATTCAAGAAGAACCAGATGTTTTCTTGAAAATGGATGGGAGAGCAGTTTTTGACTTTGCAATTCGAGACGTGGCTAAATCTATTAAACAGACCATCGAAAAAAGTCCAATATCAGCAGATGAACTCGATTATCTCTTGCTTCATCAAGCTAATATTCGAATTTTAGATAAGATGGCTAGAAAAATCGGTGTCGATCGTGACAAGCTTCCTGCTAATATGATGAAGTATGGAAATACTAGTGCGGCAAGTATCCCGATTTTACTTTCTGAGTGTGTAGAAGAAGGGCTCATCCATTTGGATGGTAGCCAAAAAATTCTCTTGTCAGGTTTCGGTGGAGGTTTGACATGGGGCACACTTATTGTTACAATTTAGGTAATCATGTGGTGATCACATTGTTATAAAAAAACTATTTATTTTAAAGGAGTCTATCATGGCAGTATTTGAAAAAGTACAAGAAATTATCGTTGAAGAACTTGGAAAAGATGCATCAGAAGTAACACTTGAATCTACTTTTGATGATTTGGATGCAGATTCATTGGACTTGTTCCAAGTAATCTCAGAAATCGAAGACGCTTTTGATATCCAAATCGAAGCTGAAGACAACTTGAAAACAGTTGGCGACTTGGTTGCTTACGTTGAAGAGCAAACTAAATAATTAGAATAAATAAAGAAGGAGTAGGGGAGACCCGCTCCCTCTTGTTTAGGTAATAGTTTGACCGTCAAATTATAATAAAGTCGAACTATTACGTAAGCAAGACTTATGGAGGCAATATGAAAACACGTATCACTGAACTATTAAATATTAAATATCCTATCTTCCAAGGTGGAATGGCCTGGGTAGCAGATGGCGATTTGGCTGGAGCTGTTTCAAAAGCTGGTGGTCTCGGTATCATTGGTGGAGGAAACGCACCTAAAGAAGTGGTTAAAGCCAACATCGATAAGATTAAATCTTTAACAGACAAGCCTTTTGGTGTCAATATCATGCTCTTGTCTCCATTTGTTGATGATATTGTTGACCTTGTGATTGAAGAAGGGGTTAAGGTAGTCACAACTGGTGCAGGAAACCCAAGTAAATATATGGAACGATTCCATGAAGCAGGAATCACTGTTATTCCTGTAGTTCCTAGCGTAGCTTTGGCTAAACGTATGGAAAAAATCGGTGCAGATGCTGTCATTTGTGAAGGTATGGAAGCTGGTGGACACATTGGTAAATTAACAACCATGACCTTGGTTCGTCAAGTTGCGGCGGCTGTTTCAATTCCTGTTATCGCTGCAGGTGGTATCGCAGACGGTGAGGGAGCTGCTGCTGGATTTATGCTTGGTGCGGAAGCTGTGCAAGTAGGAACTCGTTTTGTAGTTGCTAAAGAATCAAATGCTCATCCAAACTACAAAGCTAAGATTTTGAAAGCTCGTGATATTGACACAACTATCTCAGCACAACATTTTGGTCATGCAGTTCGTGCTATCAAAAATCAATTGACTCGTGATTTCGAGCAAGCTGAAAAAGATGCCTTTAAACAAGAAAATCCAGATTTGGAAATCTTTGAGCAAATGGGTGCGGGAGCTCTCGCTAAAGCTGTTGTCCATGGTGATGTGGATGGTGGTTCAGTGATGGCCGGTCAGATTGCAGGTTTGGTTTCTAAAGAAGAAACTGTTGAAGAAATCTTAAAAGATATCTACTACGGTGCAGCTGAAAAGATTCAATCAGAAGCTGCTCGTTGGGCAGGAGTTACAAGAAATGACTAAAACAGCCTTTCTATTTGCAGGTCAAGGAGCTCAATACCTAGGAATGGGACGTGAACTATACGACCAATATGCTATCGTCAAGGAAACAATCGATCAAGCTAGCCAAGTCTTGGGTTATGATCTCCGTGATTTGATTGACAATGATAAAGCAAAGTTAAATCAGACTCGTTACACACAACCAGCTATTTTGGCTACTTCAGTTGCGATTTACCGACTTCTAGAGGAAAAAGGTTACCAGCCTGATATGGTGGCAGGTTTGTCGCTTGGAGAATATTCAGCCCTTGTAGCTAGTGGTGCCTTGGATTTTGAAGCTGCAGTGGCTCTAGTTGCCAAACGTGGGGCTTATATGGAAGAAGCAGGATCAGGGAAAATGGTGGCTGTCCTCAATACACCAGTTGAAGTGATTGAAAAAGCTTGTCAAGACGCTTCTCAATTTGGTGTTGTAACTCCAGCCAACTACAATACGCCGAGTCAAATTGTTATTGGTGGGGAGGTAGTTGCAGTAGATTGTGCAGTTGAACTTTTGCAAGAAGCGGGAGCAAAACGCTTGATTCCGCTCAATGTTTCTGGGCCTTTCCATACAGCTTTATTGGAATCTGCTAGTCAAAAATTAGCTCAAGCCTTAGAAGATGTTGAGTTTTCTGACTTTGCTTGTCCACTTGTTGGAAATACAGAAGCGAAGGTTATGGAAAAAGAACGAATTGCAGAACTTTTGACTCGCCAAGTTAAGGAACCCGTTCGTTTTTATGAAAGTATTGCAGTCATGCAAGAAGCGGGTGTCACTCGTTTTATCGAGATTGGACCTGGTAAAGTTTTGTCAGGATTCGTCAAAAAGATTGATAAAACAGCTCAACTTGCTAATGTAGAAGATCAAGCAAGTTTACTAGCACTCTTAGAAAATTAGACCAAACTGGTAGAAGTTCTGAAAGGAGAAAAATGAAACTAGAACAGAAAAATGTCTTTATTACAGGCTCAAGTCGAGGAATTGGTCTTGCCATTGCTCATAAATTTGCCAGCTTGGGAGCCAATGTTGTCTTGAATAGTCGTGGTGAAATCTCCGAGGAGCTTCTAGCCGAATTTAAACCATACGGGGTGAAGGTTCTTGCTATTTCTGGTGACGTTTCTGACTTCTCAGATGCAAAACGTATGGTAGACCAAGCCATTGAAGAGTTGGGGTCAGTTGATATCTTAGTAAATAATGCTGGGATTACTCAAGATACTCTCATGCTTAAGATGACGGAAGAAGATTTTGAGAAGGTCTTGAAAGTCAACCTGACAGGTGCTTTCAATATGACACAATCAGTCTTGAAACCGATGATAAAAGCACGCGAAGGTGCTATCATCAATATGTCTAGTGTTGTTGGTCTGATGGGAAATATCGGTCAAGCAAACTACGCCGCATCCAAGGCCGGTTTGATTGGATTTACCAAATCGGTAGCACGTGAGGTTGCCAATCGCAATGTGCGTGTCAATGCCATTGCTCCAGGAATGATTGAATCAGATATGACTGCAGTTCTATCTGATAAGGTGAAAGAAGCCATGTTGGCACAAATTCCGATGAAACAATTTGGCCAAGCAGAGCAGGTCGCAGAGGTGACAGTCTTTCTTGCAAGTCAGGATTATCTAACGGGACAGGTCATTGCAATTGATGGTGGACTAACCATGCAATAAGAGTTAAAATAGAGGTATGAAAATGAAACTAAATCGTGTAGTAGTAACAGGTTATGGATTGACATCTCCAATTGGGAACACACCAGAAGAATTTTGGAACAGTCTTAAAAATGGAAAGATTGGAATTGGTGAAATCACCAAATTTGATCACAGTGCTTTTGACGTTCATAATGCGGCAGAGATCCAGGATTTTCCGTTTGATAAATACTTTGTAAAAAAAGATACCAATCGTTTTGATGACTATTCTTTGTATGCCTTGTATGCAGCTCAAGAAGCAGTGAACAATGCTAATCTTGATGTAGAGACTCTTGATAGAGACCGCTTTGGTGTCATCGTTGCATCAGGTATCGGTGGGATTAAAGAAATCGAAGATCAAGTGCTTCGACTTCATGATAAGGGACCAAAACGTGTAAAACCATTGACACTTCCAAAAGCCTTGCCAAATATGGCTGCAGGAAATGTTGCTATGCGCTTTGGGGCAAATGGTATCTGTAAATCTATCAATACAGCTTGTGCTTCATCAAATGATGCTATCGGAGATGCCTTCCGTTCTATCAAGTTTGGTTTCCAAGACATCATGTTGGTTGGTGGTTCAGAATCATCTATTACTCCATTTGCGATTGCTGGTTTCCAAGCCTTAACAGCTCTTTCAACAACGGAAGATCCAACTCGTGCTTCTATTCCGTTTGATAAAGACCGTAATGGATTTGTCATGGGTGAAGGATCAGGTATGTTGGTACTTGAAAGTCTAGAGCACGCAGAAAAACGTGGAGCAACTATCTTAGCTGAAGTTGTTGGTTATGGAAATACTTGCGATGCCTACCATATGACTTCACCACATCCAGAAGGTCAAGGTGCTATTAAGGCTATCAAACTTGCCTTGGAGGAAGCTGAAATCACACCAGACCAAGTAGCTTATGTCAATGCTCACGGTACATCAACTCCTGCTAATGAAAAGGGAGAAAGTGGAGCGATTGTAGCTGTTCTTGGTAAGGAAGTACCTGTATCTTCAACTAAGTCATTTACAGGACACTTGCTAGGTGCAGCAGGTGCAGTTGAAGCCATTGCAACAATTGAAGCAATTCGTAACAACTATGTTCCAATGACAGCTGGAACAACAGAATTATCAGACTACATTGAAGCAAATGTTATTTATGGACAAGGCTTGGAACGTGAAATTCCTTATGCTATCTCAAACACTTTTGGATTTGGTGGGCATAATGCAGTTCTTGCTTTCAAACGTTGGGAGAATAAGTAAAGATGAATTTAAATGAAATCAAAGACTTGATGGCACAATTTGACCAGTCAAGCTTGAGAGAATTTTCTTATAAAAATGGAACGGATGAGTTACTCTTCAGCAAGAATGAAGCAAAACTTGTTGCAGAAACAAGTCCAGCACCTCAACCAGTTGTTTCAGCACCTGCACCTACAGTAGCACCTCAAGCTCTAACTTCAACACCAGCTGTAGAAGCAGTTTCAGAATCAAGTGCTAGTGAATCTGTAGCTGAGGGGGACCTTGTAGAGAGCCCACTTGTCGGAGTTGCTTACTTGGCTGCGGGACCAGACAAACCTAATTTTGTTTCAGTCGGTGATACTGTTAAAAAAGGACAAACCTTGGTCATCATCGAAGCCATGAAGGTCATGAACGAAATTCCAGCACCTAAAGACGGTGTCGTAACAGAAGTTCTTGTTGCTAATGAAGAAATGGTTGAGTTCGGGAAAGGCTTGGTACGTATCAAATGATTGATATTCAAGGAATTAAAGAAGCTTTGCCTCACCGCTATCCCATGCTCTTAGTGGATCGTGTTTTGGAAGTCAGCGAAGATACAATCGTTGCTATTAAAAATGTAACGATTAACGAACCTTTCTTCAACGGTCATTTTCCTCAATACCCAGTTATGCCAGGAGTCCTCATTATGGAAGCTTTGGCACAAACGGCAGGTGTTTTGGAATTATCAAAACCTGAAAACAAAGGGAAGCTTGTCTTCTATGCTGGCATGGACAAAGTCAAATTTAAGAAGCAAGTTGTTCCTGGTGATCAGCTTGTCATGACAGCAACGTTTGTCAAACGTCGTGGCACAATCGCCGTAGTAGAAGCGAAGGCAGAAGTAGATGGTAAGCTTGCAGCAAGCGGGACTCTGACCTTTGCTATTGGAAACTAGGGAGGTTTTCCATGTTTCGTAAGATTTTAATTGCCAATCGTGGTGAAATTGCTGTTCGTATTATTCGTGCGGCACGAGAATTAGGAATTGCCACAGTTGCTGTTTATTCAACTGCTGACAAGGAAGCTCTCCACACGCTTTTGGCTGATGAGGCTATCTGTATCGGCCCTGGGAAGGCTACAGAATCTTATCTGAACATCAATGCCATCCTATCAGCTGCGGTCTTGACTGAAGCTGAAGCTATTCACCCTGGATTTGGTTTTTTAAGTGAAAATTCCAAATTTGCAACTATGTGTGAAGAAGTCGGTATCAAATTTATTGGGCCATCAGCTCGAGTAATGGATGTCATGGGAGATAAAATTAACGCCCGTGCTCAAATGATTAAGGCTAATGTGCCTGTCATTCCAGGATCAGATGGAGAAGTCCATACTGCAGAAGAGGCTCTGGCTGTTGCCGAAAAAATTGGTTATCCAGTTATGCTGAAAGCTTCAGCTGGAGGTGGTGGTAAAGGAATTCGTAAGGTTGAAAAGGCAGAAGATCTTGTATCAGCCTTTGAAACAGCCTCTAGTGAAGCCAAAGCAAACTTTGGAAATGGGGCTATGTACCTCGAGCGTGTGATTTATCCTGCTCGCCACATTGAGGTACAGATTCTTGCTGACCAGATGGGACATGTGATTCACCTAGGTGAGCGTGACTGTTCGCTTCAGCGGAATAACCAAAAGGTTTTAGAAGAAAGTCCTTCGATTGCCATTGGGAAAACACTGCGTAATGAAATTGGTGCTGCAGCAGTCCGTGCGGCGGAGTCTGTTGGTTATGAAAATGCTGGTACTATTGAATTCCTACTAGATGAAGCAAGTGGCAAATTCTACTTTATGGAGATGAATACTCGTGTCCAAGTAGAACACCCAGTAACCGAATTTGTTTCTGGTGTGGATATTGTCAAGGAACAAATCCGTATTGCGTCAGGTCAACCTTTGACTCTTAAGCAAGAAGACATTGTTCTAAAAGGACATGCTATTGAGTGCCGTATCAACGCAGAAAACCCAGCCTTTAATTTTGCACCGAGCCCAGGTAAGATTACTAATCTTTATCTACCAAGCGGTGGTGTTGGCTTGCGTGTTGACTCTGCAGTTTATCCAGGGTATACCATTCCACCATACTATGATAGTATGATTGCTAAAATTATTGTTCATGGTGAAAATCGTTTTGATGCACTCATGAAAATGCAAAGAGCTCTTTATGAACTCGAAATTGAAGGGGTCGTCACCAATGCTGATTTCCAACTCGATTTGATTTCAGATCGACGCGTGATTGCAGGAGACTACGACACCTCATTCTTGATGGAAACTTTCTTACCACACTATCAAGAAAAAGAATAATGTAAAAAGAGTATGAGACTGAAAAGGGGGATGTATGGCTCTATTTAGTAAAAAAGAAAAATATATACGAATTAATCCCAATCGTTCACTTAGAGAAAAGCCCCAAGCTAAGCCTGAGGTTCCAGACGAACTCTTCTCAAAATGTCCAGGTTGTAAACATACCATTTACCAGAAGGATTTGGGAAGTGACCGTATTTGTCCTCACTGTGGCTATACCTTCCGTATTTCAGCTCAAGAGCGTCTTGCTTTAACCATTGATATGGGAAGCTTCCTAGAGATGTTCACAGGAATTGAGACGCAAGATCCATTGGAATTTCCAGGCTACCAGAAAAAATTAGCCTCTATGCGTGAAAAAACAGGTCTTGATGAGGCTGTTGTTACAGGAACTGCTCTGATCAAGGGCGAGAAAGTTGCTCTCGGAATCATGGATTCCAACTTTATCATGGCATCTATGGGAACAGTCGTTGGTGAAAAAATCACTCGATTGTTTGAATATGCGACAGCTGAAAAATTACCAGTCGTCTTATTTACAGCATCTGGTGGAGCACGTATGCAAGAAGGAATCATGAGTTTGATGCAGATGGCTAAAATCTCTGCAGCAGTCAAACGTCATTCCAATGCAGGTCTCTTTTACCTAACAATCCTTACGGATCCAACAACTGGAGGTGTTACAGCTTCCTTTGCTATGGAAGGGGATATCATCTTGGCAGAGCCTCAAAGTTTGGTAGGATTTGCTGGACGTCGTGTCATTGAAAATACCGTAAGGGAAGATTTGCCAGAGGATTTCCAGAAGGCAGAGTTTTTGTTAGAACATGGATTTGTGGATGCGATTGTTAAACGGAGAGAATTGCCAGATATGATTGCTCGATTAGTAAGGTTACATAAGGGGGATTGTTGATGAATATTGCAAAAATCGTCAGAGAAGCACGTGAACAAACCCGCTTAACTGCCTTGGACTTTGCGACAGGAATTTTTGATGAATTTGTTGAATTGCATGGAGATCGTTCCTTCCGAGATGATGGTGCTGTTATTGGTGGTATCGGTTGGTTGGGAAACCAAGCAGTAACTGTTGTTGGAATCCAAAAAGGTAAAAGCTTACAAGATAATCTTAACCGTAACTTTGGACAACCTCATCCGGAAGGTTATCGAAAAGCCCTTCGCTTGATGAAGCAGGCTGAAAAATTTGGCCGTCCTGTTGTAACTTTTATCAACACGGCAGGTGCCTATCCTGGTGTCGGAGCAGAGGAGCGTGGTCAAGGTGAAGCTATTGCTCGTAACCTCATGGAGATGAGCGATCTTAAGGTGCCGATAATCGCTATTATTATTGGTGAAGGTGGTTCTGGTGGAGCCCTCGCTCTTGCCGTAGCTGACCGTGTCTGGATGTTAGAGAACTCTATCTATGCAGTTCTCAGTCCTGAAGGTTTTGCTTCTATCCTTTGGAAGGATGGCAGTCGTGCCATGGAAGCTGCAGAGTTGATGAAAATCACTTCCCATGAACTTTTGGAGATGGAAGTCGTTGATAAGGTTATTTCAGAGAGAGGTCTCTCTGCCAAAGAGCTACTAGCTCGTGTGAAAAATGAACTTCAAACAGAAATTGAACAATTAAAACAATTACCGTCGGAGAAACTTTTGGAAGAGCGTTATCAACGCTTTAGAAAATATTAAAAAGACAGCTAGAGCTAAAAAAGGTTCTAGCTTTTTGGTTTCTCTCAAAAATTCATTTCAGGATTAAAAATTGACAGTTGAGGAAATGGAACTGAGAGTCATAAAAAAAGATGTATATTATATAATAAGGAATGATAATCTATAAGTGCTACAGGAAATAGACTAAGCTTTTATAGATTTTATGCTGTGCTTGGTCAGTATATAACTGATAAAGTGAATAGGGGGTTGTTATTCTTTTCCTCCATCAAGGTAATTTTTTAGGAGTGAGTATGAAAAAACTAGGGCATTTGGGAGTCTTTATCTTACTGGTATTTTTATCAGTTTATCTACCAGAGTTAGGAGTTGTGCATCTGACTAAGTTTTTAGGATGGGGGATAGATGGCTATTCTATTATTTTAGCAGTAAAGCAACTAGCTCTTTTAGGATTATTTATCTATTGGCTCAAAAAGAAAAAGATGCTATACATTTTTGAAAAAAATGCTTGGAGTTGGTCAACTCTCTTTTTCCTTGTAATCAGTCTAGTAGCTATTTATTGTCTTCGTCAGTTGGTGGATGCTTTTGACTTACGATTTCACCACTTAACTGACAATAAGTATATCTTTCAAGACCTTCTTTCGGTCCTATACTCCAATGGACAACCAACTTTTCTATCAACTATTCTTAAGTTTAGTTTAATAGTAGTCGTCGCACCTATATTGGAGGAGATAGTTTTTAGAGGGTATTTCATGAATACCTTCTTTCCAAACTCCAAGTATTATCTGGATGTTATCTTATCAGCCCTTATCTTTGGAATCAGTCATTTGGTATTTTCCCATCGCGATCCCATCAGTTTGATCATTTATAGTTTAGGCGGTCTCTTCTTTGCCCTTGTCTACCGTTGGACTAAGAATCTAAAAATCACAATCCTTTGCCATAGTTTTTTCAACTTTCTCCCTTATGCCAAGCCCATCTGGATTTTTGTTTATAATTATGTCTATTATCGTTTTTTTAGATAGTGTTAGTAAGTAGAAAGTAAAAAAGTGTTTGATTTGAGTCAAACACTTTTTCTATATTATTTAATCTTCTTCTGTCACAAATTGACTGAGGAGTCCATTGATGAAACGGGCTGACTTTTGATCTGAAAAGCTCTTAGCAAGTTCAATAGCTTCGTTAACAGCTACGAGTTGAGGAGTATCAAATGAAGTGATTTCAAAAACTCCTAGGCGTAGTAAATTCTTTTCTACCAAAGTCAGACGATCGATGGTCCAACCGGTTTTCAAATGTTGAGTAATTTGTTTGTCCAGATCATCCTTTTTAGCTTGGACACCAGAAACGAGCTCTACAAGGAAGTTAGGAAGTTGTACGTCTGTATCTTCGCGATCATGTGTGTAGGCGAAGCGACAAGCAGTTTCTAGATCTGAACCAAATTCAAGACTCATCAAGGCTTGGAAGGCACACTTACGTAGTTCACGTCTAGATTCTAATAATGGACTAGTCATTGAGGAAGTCCTCGTCGAATAAGTCTTTCAATTCTGGTTTTGGTGTTTTATCTGGAACGATACCTGCAACGTGAATGTTGACAGCAGAGATTTCAACATCAGCCATGTTACGGACAGCATCCTTAACAGCTTTCTGGATAGCCATAGCAACCTTAGGAACTTTGACACCGTACTCTAGGTAGAGGTAGATATCAGCTGTGAGCTCATCGTTTGCTTCTTTTAGATATACGCCACGACCAAGAGAAAGTTTTGAAAGGGTGTCAGATACTGATTTGTTTGAAAAAGAGTGTACTCCTTCAACTTTCGCAGTTGCAATAGCAATGATTTTTTCAAGTACACGTGGGGCGATGACGATTTCGCCAAGTTGTTCTTCAATTCCCATAGAATGACCTCTTTCTAGTTTCTAGAGATTAGGCGCGAGAAACGTAAGTTCCTTCTGCAGTGTTGATAATCAATTTTTGACCTGCTTCGATGAAGTCTGGAACGTTTACGACAAGACCAGTTTCCATTGTTGCTGGTTTACCAGAACCGGTAACAGTAGCACCTTTGATAGATGGTTGTGTTTCAGCAACTGTCAATTCAACAGTAGTTGGTACAGTTACACCGATTACTTCAGTTCCGTAGAATTGGATTTTTACATCTGAGTTTTCAAGGATGTAAAGCAATTCGTTTTCAACATTCACAACAGGAATTTCGTATTGGTCGTAAGTTTCTGTGTTCATGAAGTAAGCTGTGTCGTCCATTTTGTACAAGTATTGAGCTGGAACTGTTTCGATGATCGCTTGCTCAAATTTTTCTTCTGGGCGGTAGCTTGTTTCAAAAGTTGAACCAGTGCGGACATCACGCAATTTCATACGCATGATCGTGTTTCCTTTACCTGGTTTGTGGTGGCTAGCTTCCAAAACGCGGATCAATTTTCCTTCAGCTGTTTCAAAAGTCATACCAGCCTTTAGTTTACTTGCTTCAATCATGATTTTACCTCTTTAATAAATAGTTTACTCTTTATTGTACCATAAAATGCAATAATTCTCAAATATCAGATGAGCTTGAATTAGTTGACTGGTACGATATTTCCTTCTTCATCTTTGGTTACGAGAACATACTTACCGTCTACCTCGATGTAAAAGTTCTTGCTTGCAGTTTGCCCGTTATTTTGAACAGGGGCTTGAGTTTGGGCTTGTTGGTTGAGTTGACCACCAAGTGTTTGTCCTAGGTTCATTCCCATAATCATGTTCATACCATTGCCATTGCCTTCATTGTTAGCAGCAGCGATGAGAGCTTCATTACGAGCACGACGTTCTTCAATCTCAATCGTATTGTACTTCATAGCGACAAGCTCGCTATCAAGCTTACGGACAATATCTAAGCTTTCTTGATCATAGCTCAAATCTTCAAGCAGGATGTTGGTTGTTTCAATCCCATAAAGTCCAACCCATACCTTATTAACTTCTTGTTTAGCTAGCTCATTGAAAGTATCTTGATTGGCATTAAGGCTATAGATATCTACCTTGTTTTCATTGGTAAATTTAGCAATTGCAATGGCAATCTTTGGTGCGATATTTTGTCGGAGTGTTCCTTGAGCTACATTTTGTAATGTAAAGGCTTTATGGTCTTCAATTTGTTGACTGATGGAGCTAACATAGAATAGGACTGGATCAGCAACTTTGATATCAAACAAGCCATAGAAACGGATGTTGAGCAGTTGTTGATAACGTTCACTGAAGTATTCTACAGCATTTTGTGTACCGAATTTATTTCCGGCAACGGGTTGCATACGAATAAAGATGATTTCTTGTTGGGTAATGACTTGACCACCAAATGAGAAGCGGTTTTTGAAGTTTTCCCAAGTACCCTTTAGGCCACCTTTTTCAAGAAGCCAGGCATTATCTCCTGAACGCCATTCGTGGCTACCAGCTTCTAAGACATCTCCAAGGAAGGTACCGTTGTTCACTAGAATAGCGACATAGCCTTGAGGAACAATAACGACACTACCATCTGTTAGTAGTCCAGTGTTTTGATTGCTTTGTCTAGATTTGCCGTCTGGATCTTTTGAAAGAAGTTGACCTTTAATGGCCAAAGCATCTGCTGTTAGGTTATTTGGAAGTACGATCGCTTCTTTAAATTTGCTATCGTTGAAACTATTAAGCCCTGAAGATAGGGCGGCACGAATAAATCCCATAATTTCCTCCTAATTATAAAGTTCGTCTTCATCCACAACATCGTAGGTATCGAGTACCCATTGGTTTGGACTACGTGTGAGATCAGCTCCGCAGTATTCACATTGGCTAATAGCTGAGATTTTAAGTGGAGCGCCACAGTTTGGACAGTGGTCGCTAACAGCCTCATCTTGAACATTGTTTTCGGTTTGGCTACCATGTTTGCGGATAAAGTTCATTTGATAAACTGTAAATAGATCTTGTTGAGGGTCTCCTTCGATAACCTTACGAGTCTCATCATCGATAACATAGTCTCTGAGTGTAGATGACAAGATAACAACAAGGGTATCGTTACCATCAGGATTTTCATAGAAATCTTTGATGCGGATATTTTCAACATAGACTTTTTCTAAGACATTGGTTGTTTTTGCCCGAATATGATCTTCGAGTTGAGTACTATGTTGGGAATAGAGACTAGTACTTTCGAGAGAACGAACCAAATTCCAATCCTTTTTAGTCCAGGCTGCCTGTAACTGAATATAGACTTCTTTAACCCATGAAGCGAAGGCATCAGCATCAAAGTTTGGATCACCATATTTGATACGACTAACAGCTAGTGTGTTGTGTTCTGCTCGGCGATGGCTAGGTGGATTATATCCAGTTGAACTACCGTAAGACTTGCCAGAAGATGAATTCAGGTCGTTTAGATATTTGATGAACATGTAGAGTAAGAATCCTCCGACACCAAACATGATAAGCATGTTCATACCAGTACCTAAAGAGCCACCTGAACTAGAGGAGCTGCTTCCAGAGCGATTACTACTTCTATAAGAAGAGCTACGACTTGAGCTACTGCGGCTGCTACTTCTTGAACTACTTCGGCTAGAGCTACCACTTCGCGAATGGCCAACTCCAGCATCAATTGAGTTAAATGGTGTGAAGAAGAACAACAATAAACAAGTGGCGAGAAGAGTATATAACTTTTTCATATGTCTCCTAACTATGTGAGTACAAAAACAGTTTTTGCCAAATTTTATGTCTAAAAAGAGTTTTGGAGTTTTATAGTTTTATTTTCAATAAACCACCCTATAATCCAACCAAATACGAGTATATAATTCTCGATAGCGCCAATCGCATTAACAGGAGAATGATATTCAATAAAATTTAACAAATGATTTGTTCCTATTCCTATACCACCAATAATGAGGGCAAGAAGGGCAATTCTCAGGTAAAACCAATCGTACTTAATATTAACGGCAAGAATAATAATTAAGACAGCTAGATTCCAAATTCCAATTTCTCTTTGCCATCCTGCAGAAATACCGTAACCAGAATGCTCTCCCATATATGATGGGAGAAAGATTTGTAGAATAGAAGCACCCAACATGGCGACAATAACTAAAATAAATAGTACTCGTAAAAATTTGTTCATTTATTCTCCTTTTCTATTTTTTAGTGGAAAAGTCTATTAACAAAAGTATATTTACTCGTTCTCTTTCAACTTCGCCAATTCTTGGGCAAGTAGCTTGAGGGCGACTTGTGGGTTGGCTTGGCCTTTGGTTGCTTTCATGAGGAATCCTGTGAAGGCCTTGTCAGCGTTACGTTTTCCTGACTTGAAGTCGGCAACAGCGGCTTCGTTATCGGCAAAGACTTGGTGGATGATTGGAATCAAGACATCGGGATCTGAGATTTGAACCATACCTGCTTTTTCAACGTATTCACGTGCTCCACCACCATTTTTAGCTAGGTGAACAAAGACTTTCTTGGCAATCTTAGATGAAATCGTACCATCTTCGATGATAGCAATCATTTCAACCAAGTTTTCAGGTGTCAATTCGATTTGTTCCAGTGTCTTACCTTCGGCGTTCAAGAATTGAGCGACTTCACCTTGGAGCCAGTTAGAAACTTGTTTAGCATCACCACCGAGGGCGACAGCTTTTTCAAAGAAATCAGAAGTGACTTTATTGGCAGTCAACTGGATAGCATCGTAGTCTGATAGACCAAGTTGAGATACGTAGCGAGCACGGCGTTCTTTTGGAAACTCTGGCAATTCAGTACGCATTTCTTCGATCCATTCATCTGAGATTTCAAAGAGTGGTAGGTCAGGTTCTGGGAAGTAGCGGTAGTCTGCAGCACCTTCCTTGACACGCATGAGGATGGTTGCTTTGTTGGCTTCATCGTAACGACGTGTTTCTTGGCGGATTTGACCACCAGAGCGAAGGATTTCAGCCTGACGTTGTACTTCGTATTCAAGACCCTTGCGAACGTTTGAGAAGGAGTTAAGGTTTTTCAACTCAGTTTTGGTACCAAATTTCTCTTGACCATAAGGACGAAGGGAGATGTTGGCATCTACACGCATAGAACCTTCTTCCATCTTAACGTCAGAGATACCAGCGTATTGGATCACTTCCTTGAGGGCTGTTAGATAAGCGTAGGCTTCTTCTGGTGAGCGCATGTCGGCTTCAGATACAATCTCAATCAATGGCACGCCTTGACGATTAAGGTCGACATAAGAGAAACCATCTGTACTGTGGGTGTTCTTACCAGCGTCTTCTTCTAGGTGAGCGCGTTCAATACCGATTTTTTTAGTTGTACCGTCTTCTAGCTCCACTTCAATCCATCCATTGTAACCAATTGGTTCATCAAACTGGGAAATTTGATAGGCTTTAGGATTATCAGGATAGAAGTAGTTTTTGCGATCAAAGTGCATCTTCTTATGGATGTCCATGTTGAGGGCAAGAGCTGCCTTGATACCAGCATCGACAACACCCTTATTGAGAACTGGCAGTACGCCAGGGAAAGACCAGTCAATCACATTTGTGTTGGCATTTTGGTCATTTCCGAAGTGGGCAGAAGTAGGTGAGAAGATTTTTGAATTGGTGTTGAGCTCTACGTGGACTTCAAGTCCAATGACTGTTTCAAAGTTCATTAGTTATCACCTCCAAAAATCACGGGTTGTTGTTTGTGGTAGTCTGTTGTTGCTTCAAAAGCAGCAGCAGCTTGGTAGATAGTCTCTTCTGAGTATTTAGGACCAATCAATTGGAGCCCGACAGGTAGACCTTGGGCAAATCCTGCAGGAATTGAAATTCCTGGAAGTCCAGCCAAGTTGACTGGGATGGTCAAGAGGTCAGCCAAGTACATGGCAACTGGATCGTGGTTGAGTGAATCCAAATCAAAGGCCACGCTTGGAGCTGTTGGACCAAGGATGAGATCGTAATCTGCAAAGACTTTTTCAAAATCTTGGATGATGAGGGTACGAACTTGACCAGCCTTCTTGTAGTAGGCATCGTAATAACCTGATGAAAGGCTGAAAGTTCCAAGCATGATACGACGTTTCACTTCATCACCAAATCCTTGGCTGCGAGTATTAACGTAAATCTCGTCCAAGTTTTTAGCGTCTTCAGCACGGAAACCATAGCGGATACCGTCAAAACGTTGTAAGTTTGATGAAGCTTCTGATGAAGCGATGATGTAGTAGACTGCTACACCGTATTTAGAGTGAGGAAGGCTCACTTCTTCAACGATAGCACCAAGTTTTTCAAAGTGTTTAGCAGCGTTCAGAATGGTTTCCTTAACTTCTGGGTCAATCCCTTCGCCAAGGTATTCCTTAGGCAAAGCAATTTTCATGCCCTTAATGTCTTGACCGATTTTTGAAGTAAAGTCAGCAATGCGGACTGGAGCAGAAGTAGAGTCTTTTGCATCTTCGCTAGCAATAGCATTGAGCAAGAGCGCATTTTCCTTAACAGTTGGTGCAAAAGGACCAATCTGGTCTAATGAGCTACCAAAGGCAATGAGACCGAAACGTGAAACTGTTCCGTAAGTTGGTTTGAGACCAACAATCCCGTTAAAGGCAGCAGGTTGGCGGATAGAACCACCAGTATCAGAACCAAGTGATAAACGGACTTGTCCAGAAGCTACAGATGCAGCTGAACCACTTGATGATCCACCAGGAACCTTGCTGTGGTCCCAAGCATTTTTAGTAGCACCGTAGTAAGAAGTCTCACCTGATCCACCCATGGCAAACTCGTCCATGTTAGTTTTTCCGACAACAATCATGCCCTTAGATTTTGCATTGGCAACAGCTGTCGCATCAAAGATTGGCTCGTAGTTATAAAGCATTTTTGAGGCTGCAGTTGTTAGGATACCGTCTGTAGAGATATTATCCTTAACAGCTAGCGGAATTCCTGAAAGGACATTATCAGCGTCAATTCCAGTTTCGTCAATAGCTTTAGCTTGAGCAAGAGCTTGATCTTCAGCGATAGTGACAAAGGCATTGATAGCCTCTTCACGCGCCTTGATATCTTCAATCGTTGCTTGCGTTAGTTCGGTTGCAGAAATTTCCTTAGATACAAGGAGGTTGTGCAACTCTTCAATCGTTTTATTGTTAAAAGTCATTAGGCATCTCCTCCATCATCCAGGATAGCTGGTACCTTGATATAGTAGTTATCTTTTTCAGGTACATTTTTAAATAAGCGATCACGGTCAGTTCCTTCTTCGGCTACGTCTGGGCGAAGAACGGTCTTGCGATCTGCCATGGTAGTCGTTGGTTCAACACCAGTAGTGTCGACTTCGCCGAGCAATTCGACCATATCAACAATCTTAGACAAGGTTGTCGCAAACTCAGCAGTTTCTTCTTCTGAGAATTTTAATTTTGAAAGATTGGCAACGTGAGTTACCTCTTCTTGCGTAATTTTCATCTGGTATCCTTTCGTGAAATGATGATTATTTATCTGTTCTATTTTACCATATTTTCCTATAAATAAGGTGAGCTAAGTTGAAAAGAAATAGAAATTGAAAAATGGTTTTTAATTCGATATAATGGTTGAAAATAGAAGCAAGAACAGCATTGGTTTTTAGCCGGCAAACAAGATGGAGACATTGACCGATTCGAACAAGTTAAGGAGGACATATGAAAATTTGGGATTTACTTTTTACCAGTAAAAAAACAGTCCCTCCTCATTTGGGGATGTGGTACTTCTTATTACCCACTTCTTTGGTAATCATAGCTGTTTTATCGATTCGTTTCGCATCATCTAAAGGTTACAGAAAATTTTGGTATTGGGGTCAATTGATTCAGTTGCTCATTATCAACGCTTGGTATATTTCGGCACGCCTGCCCTTGTCAGAGGCTCTCCCTTTTTACCATAGTCGCATGGCTATGTGGATGATTCTTTTTGCTCCTAACAAGACCTTTTTCAAACAATATTTTGCCCTGGTTGGAGTATTTGGTTCTATTATGGCTTTAGTTTATCCAGTCTTCTATCCTTTTCCTTTTCCTCATGTTTCCTCGGTTAACAATGTTTTCGGCCACTGGGCCCTCTTAGCAAATTGCTTGATTTATCTTGTTAGATATTATAAAGTTGAAAAAGGGGATACTTGGAAAATATGCCAGATTACCTTTGGTGTCAATGCTATTATCTTTCTAGCTAATCTTGCAACAGGAGGGAATTATGGCTTTATGAGCAAGCCCCCTGTGATTGGGGATCATGGTAGTTTGCTTAACTATTTGATAGTAACCAGTTTGATGACAGGTATTCTCGTCCTTATCAATCAACTCGTCAAATATAAACATAAGAATAGTTAGCGAACAAATGAATTAATTATTCTAAGGAGATTTTATGCATCATTTTATTACAAGAACCCAAACCACACCACCGCCTATTCCGATTTTTTGGTACGGTGTCATGATAGGCCTTCTTGCCTTGTCTATTTATGCTTCTCTTACTTACTACAAAAATCCCAAATTTGTTCGATTATTTAAGTGGATTCAAATAGCGCAACTGCTAGCGCTCTATACTTGGTATATTGGTTTTAGCATTCCATTTTCAAATAGTCTGCCTCTTTACCATTGCCGTTTGGCCATGTTTGCAGTAGTTTTCTTGCCAGATAAATGGAAAACCAAGCAGTATTTTGCCCTTATGGGGGCTAGTGGGGCAGTATTTGCTTTGGGCTATCCGGTTTTTGATCCCTATGACTTTCCGCATATTACCAGTTTTTCATTCCTGATTGGGCATTATGCTCTCTTGGTCAATTCCTTGGTCTATCTTATGAACCACTACGATAAGACCTTGCTGAAAAAGTATCGCATTATCGCCTACACTTTTGTTCTCAACCTTTTCCTAGTTGGAGTTAATCAAGTAACAGGTGGGAATTACGGGCTTTTGAATACCACGCCTTTTATCCCAGATGCTCCTATATGGATAAAGTATCTTCTGGTTTCAATCATTCTATCTGCAGCTCTAGTACTCTTTGATATCTTATTTAAGAAACGTTGGCAAAAGAAAATTGCTCTAGAAACGATTCATCTGTGAAGCGATATTAAGAGTGATAGATATAAATAATCAACAAAAGAATCTGAAGAGCAGGTCTACTATCTTGACCTGCTTTTTCTTGTGTAAGCAATTGAAAAACTCTCTAAAATCCGATATAATGGAGTGTTGAAAGGAATTTTAGAGTCCGATGTAACAAAGAATGCTTATAAATTGAAATTATTAAAAAAGTAGAAAGAAAGAGAACTTATGAACATTCAAGAAGAAATTAAAAAACGCCGTACCTTTGCCATCATCTCTCACCCGGACGCGGGGAAAACAACCATCACTGAGCAATTGCTCTATTTTGGGGGAGAGATTCGTGAGGCAGGTACTGTAAAAGGGAAGAAAACAGGAAACTTTGCCAAGTCTGACTGGATGGATATCGAGAAACAACGTGGGATTTCGGTAACGTCATCTGTGATGCAATTTGACTACGAAGGCAAACGCGTGAACATCCTAGATACTCCAGGGCACGAGGATTTCTCAGAAGATACCTATCGTACATTGATGGCAGTGGATGCGGCTGTCATGGTTGTGGACTCTGCCAAGGGTATCGAGGCCCAAACCAAAAAGTTATTTGAGGTTGTCAAACACCGTGGGATTCCAGTCTTTACCTTTATGAATAAGTTAGACCGTGACGGTCGTGAGCCACTGGATCTTTTGCAAGAATTGGAAGAAGTCTTGGGTATTGCAAGTTATCCAATGAACTGGCCAATCGGGATGGGGAAAGCCTTTGAAGGCTTGTATGACCTCTATAACCAACGCTTGGAACTTTACAAAGGGGATGAACGCTTTGCTAGCTTAGAAGATGGGGACAAACTATTTGCTAGCAACCCATTCTACGAGCAAGTCAAGGATGACATCGAACTCTTGCAAGAAGCTGGAAATGAATTCTCAGAAGAAGCCATCCTTGCGGGTGAATTGACTCCGGTATTCTTTGGATCAGCCCTTACTAATTTTGGTGTGCAGACTTTCTTAGAAACCTTCCTCAAGTTTGCTCCAGAACCACACGGTCACAAGAAAACAGATGGAGAAATTGTTGATCCTTATGATAAGGATTTCTCAGGATTTGTCTTTAAAATCCAAGCCAACATGGACCCTCGTCACCGTGACCGTATCGCCTTTGTTCGAATCGTATCGGGTGAATTCGAGCGTGGTATGAGTGTCAATCTCCCTCGTACTGGTAAGGGAGCTAAGCTGTCAAATGTTACTCAGTTTATGGCAGAAAGTCGTGAGAATGTCACTAATGCCGTAGCTGGAGATATCATCGGGGTTTACGATACTGGTACTTATCAGGTGGGAGATACTTTGACAGTTGGGAAAAACAAATTTGAATTTGAACCACTGCCAACCTTTACCCCTGAAATCTTCATGAAAGTTTCTGCTAAGAACGTTATGAAGCAAAAATCTTTCCACAAGGGAATTGAGCAATTGGTGCAAGAAGGAGCTATTCAGCTTTATACCAACTACCAAACAGGTGAATATATGTTGGGTGCCGTTGGTCAATTGCAGTTTGAAGTCTTCAAACATCGTATGGAAAATGAGTACAATGCAGAAGTGGTTATGAGCCCAATGGGTAAAAAGACGGTTCGCTGGATCAAACCTGAAGATCTGGATGAGCGTATGTCTTCAAGCCGAAACATCCTTGCCAAAGACCGCTTTGACCAGCCTGTTTTCCTCTTTGAAAACGACTTTGCCCTCCGTTGGTTTGCAGATAAGTATCCGGATGTAGAGTTAGAGGAAAAGATGTGATTCAGTAAGTCTACTTGATTGCAAAGCAATCTAAGTAGACTACGGCAAGTCCTATAAGACTTGCCTAACTGCCTCACTAACTTAGTTTTACAAATGGAATCGATTTGTAAAACTAAGTGTCGTAATCTAATAAACACTATCCACTAAGACGGTTTACCTAAACGCTTCACTAGGCAAAGCCCACGAATGGTATTGATTCGTGGGCTTTGCCGTCGTAACAGAAAGGAAGTGGTCTAGCTACCTGTCTTACTAACTGCGTTTGGCAAATAAAATCGATTTGTAAAACTCAGTGTTGTAGTAAAAAAGTACTTGCTTTGGAACCTTAAATCTATTGAAAAAGGCCAAGAAAAATATCTTCTTGGCTTTTCTTGTAGGCTGGTTTTAACAAAATTCCTAAACTCTGCCCTGGTGAGGGACGGAGTTTAGGAGGTCTTTTAGGTCGCTAATCGGTAAATAACTTCAGTATAGATATCCATTTTTAAACTTTATAAAATTTATGCATAAAAATATTTTTAAAATTTTTTAAGATGGTAGAAAAAATGAATTTTTCCGAGATAAAGTGCTGCTTGAAACAAAAAAATCCCTTAGACCAGGACGATTGATCCAGCCTAAAGGAATGGATAATTGGGTATTAGATACCGAAATTTTTCATAAAAATTGTGAAGAGTGCCAGTAAGATGAAGCTGATACTATTAAGTAACATATGGACCGAGATAGACATTTCCAAACGTCTGGTACGATAAGCAGTCCAAGTGAGGACGACTGACATCCAACCATAAATCAAGAAGGAAGGGAGATTAGAAGGCATATGTGCAAGGAGGAAGATTAGCCAACCAATGACATAGCCAAACTTTTCGTAGCCTTGGAAGAGTTTGGTAGGAATAATCCCGCGACAAATGATTTCTTCACAAATAGGTGCGATTAAAACGATGAGGAAGAAACTGCTAATCAGAGAGCTTTCAGAAACAAGGTTGTTAATTACTTGTTGATTAGCAGTTGTTGTTTGCTTCACGAGTTGTAACCAGATTCCACCCACAAGATTTCCAACATAAATAACTAGATAGCTTAAGACAATGCGAGGAAGATCGTTAATGGTGAGAAGTTTAGATTTTAAATCCAGCAACTTGTTCTTATGGGCTCCGTATAAAAAGATAGCAAGTACAAGAATCGAAATAAGGGACACAAGAATTGTTGACCAGATTGGATTAAACTGAATTTTAGTTAGTATAGCTAGAGTTAGCATAGGAGTCTGAGATAGAAAGATAGCTACTAACAAAATCCCAAACCAAGCGAGTCGCTTACGAAAATCTTTAAAAAAGTTCATTGATGTATCTCCTAAAATTTTTTTTTAATTATAACATAATTATTGCAAGGATTCTATTTGTTACCATAAGAGGAAGGTACAAACGACAAATAGAATATCCCGAATCAAATGACTGTAGAATGACACCTCTTCTCTTAAGTTTTTTGGAAATAAAAAACTGAGAAATAAAGCGCCAAGGCCAATATAAAAAGCGATGGATAAAATGGTGATTGGATTACGTAGGAAGATTAAAATGGAAATGATAATGATGGAAAATCTCACTTCCTTGCTACTGGAATTTTTTTGCAACCTTCTCCATTTTTTTAAGGGGAGAAAGGTAATAAGATCAACTCCAAAGAGAAAAAAGAAGGAGGGGAGGATGAGTTCTACAGCTTCCTTTTGAAGTAAGTTGACAGTAACGATAGTATCTGATAGAACCAGTCCAACCCCGCAGAGGTTGACCACAATCATCATACTATAAAATAAAAAGATAAAGCGACTCCTATCAATCAGTCTATCTCTTTTCAGGTTATGACTAGATAAATAATGCATAAAGGCACAAGACCCAGATAAGCCCAATAAAGTCAGTAGAAAATAAAAACAGGATTGTTTGAGGGCCAGAGAGGTTCCAGACCAAAAGATACAACTACAAAATGCCAGTTGGATTAAGGCAAAGAACAAGAGTAGTCGAATTGATTTTATGACTTTTTCCATAAAGTATCCCCTATATTTTTTTCTTATTATAGCTAAAAGATAGGAGAGAAAAATCCTTAAATTCCCAATTGTCGATTTTTAGAGCTGTCTTGTCTTTTGAAACTAAAAAATCCCCCTTCAAGGGTTCCTTGAAGAGGAGAGATAGGGTGTAAAGTTGATTGTTCTAACGTTTAGACCAAGTTCGCTTCATAAAGAGCAGTATGATTGGATAGATTTCAAGACGTCCTGCAATCATTGCAAAGGATAGTAGAAGTTTTGAAAATGGACTAAAAATGGAGAAACTTGCAGTTGTTCCTAAAATAGGACCGATATTGTTAAAACAACTGAAAACAGCACTCGTGACAACCATTAAATTATTGGTATCTAAACTGACGATGAAAATCAAACTGAGTAGAATCATGATATAAACCACAAAATACTTCAGGATCTTGTGCTGGGTATCCTTATCAATAACCGTTTGATTAACCTGAAGGGTTAACACACGGTGAGGTGATATGGTAGACAAGACTTGATTTTTAGCAATTTTAGACAGGATGACTCCACGGATGATCTTGAGACCACCAGCGGTAGAACCAGCAGAACCACCGATTGCCATCAGCATTAGCAAGATGTATTGAGAAAACAAAGGCCAGTTCGTGATATCTCCATATCCAAAACCGGTAGTGGTAATGATGTTAGATACTTGGAAGAAGGCCATCTCAAAGCTTTGAGAAACTCCGTTATAGAGGTGGAGCGTGTTGAGTGTGATTAGACCAGTAGATATAGCCACAATCAAGAGATATGCTCGGAGTTCTTCATCAAAAAAGAATTCCTTGATACGACGGAGCATGAGGTAGTAGTAGAGATTGAAATTGACACCAAACATCAAAACCCCGACACTTGTCAGATAGGTAATGAGAGAACTGTGATAGTGGGCAATTCCGTCATTATAAACAGTAAAGCCACCAGTACCAGCAGTACCCATAGCGATAACAAAACTATCGTAGAGTGGCATCCCAGCAAGGTAATAAATAACCACAAAGAGGGCAAACATAGCCAGGTAAAGGATATAAAGGATTTGAGCTGTATTTTTTAGCTTAGATACAACCTTGCCAAATACTGGTCCTGGAACCTCAGCCTTCATAACTTCTAGGTGACTATTTTTAGCATTGTCCATAATAGCTAGGGCAAAAACCAGTACCCCCATCCCTCCGATGAGGTGGGTAAAACTCCTCCAAAATAGAAGAGAACGACTTAAGACAGAAACATCATTTAAAATGGTTGCTCCCGTTGTTGTGAAGCCAGAACTAATCTCAAAGAAGGCGTCTATCATATTGGGAATTTGCCCTGAAAAGACAAAGGGAAGGGCACCAAAGAATGACCAGAGGATCCAACAGAGGGCTACAATTAAGACCCCTTCTTTTGCATAGATTCGCTGTTTTTTAGGCTTGCTGATGATGCCGAGAAGACCTAGCACAACAAGGATTCCGATGGTAGAGAAAAGTGCTGTAAAAACTTGACTCGATTCTCGATAATAAAGAGCAATGCTAACTGGAACTAAGAGTAGACCAGCCTCGATCAAGAGTAGCTTTGCAAGAAGAAATCGTACCATACTTCTATTCATAGCTTACCTCTCTAACAGATCATAAATCTTGGTGATATTTGATAGTAGTGTGATGACAACTAACTTATCACCGACTTGAAGGCTATCTTCACCTGTTGGGAAGATTGTTTTTCCGTTGCGGATAATAGCAGCAATTAAAATATCTTTTTTGAGTTTCAATTGAGACAAGGGTTTGCCAGTCATTTTATTGGCTTCCTTGATGAGAAATTGAAGAGTCTCAATATGTCCATTTGCAAGGTGGTGCATCGCTTGAAGATCTGAATATTGGGCATTGGCACGACCGTGGATAAAGTGCATGATAGTATCTACAGCGATGGTTTTTGGTGTGATAATACTAGAAAACTCAGGTGCATGGATAATCTCTAAAAGGCTAGTTCGATTGACCTTGGTGATGTTTTTCTGAACACCAACACTATCTAAGAACATAGATGTAATAATGTTTTCTTCGTCAACGCCAGTTAGAGTTGCGACAGCATCGTAGTGTTGGGCGCTTTCTTCTAGGAGGATATCTTTTGCGGTTCCATCACCTTGCACAATATAGAGTTTTGGATATTTTTGACTGAAAAATGCTGCACGATCTGGATTAAGCTCAATGACCTTGGTATCAATACGGCTATCTTTCAAAATACCAACAAGGTAGTAAGCGATTTTTCCAGCTCCAATAATGAGTAAACTTTTAACGACACGAGATTTGACATAGTTATGAAAAAGCATCATGTCTACACGGTTACCTGTAACAAAGATCCGATCCTTATCTTGGAGGACCATATCCCCACTTGGAATCATGAGCTTATGATCGCGCTCAATGGCACAAACGATAACATTACCAAACTTTTTACGGAAATCAGCAATAGACATCTGACAAATATTACTATCAATTCGAACCTTGAATTCCATCAAACTAACCAAACCACCTGCAAAACGCTCAACAGAAAGAGCATTTGGGAAATCGATGATATTAGCGATAGCACGAGCTGCAAGGAGTTCTGGATTGACAATAAGAGAAAATCCGAGAATATTTTTTTCTTTAAAGTAAGGGTTGGAATACTCAGGATTGCGGACACGGACGATGGTTTCTTTAGCCCCCATCTTTTTAGCTAAGACAGCAGAGACCATATTGACCTCATCATACTGAGTCATAGCGATGAAAATATCGCAGTCTTGAACATTGGCAGCTTCTAGCATGGCAAAGTCAGCCCCATTACCAGCAATTCCAATAATATCAAAACGGCTTGTCATGTAATTAAGAACCGTTTCGTTCTGTTCAATTAAGACAACATCATGATTGTCAGCGACAAGTGAACGACAAAGGGCAGAACCAACTTTCCCCCCTCCGACAAGAATAATCTTCATATTAAATAACCTACTTTTTCAATATGTATCTATCATACTCTTTTTTAGAATAAAATGCACTCGGCAACCGACTCTTTTCATTATTAGGGTAGAAAATTGTCCCACTGATAATCTTACTTGTTAAAAATTTAAGATATAAATCAGCTATTTTCGTGTAATTCTAATGAATACATAAGCATTTTTAGCTAATGTAAATATGTTTGTAAAAAAATTGAAAAAATCAAGTCATTTCTATTGACAATCAAGCTGAAAGTGATATACTAAAACAGTAGTTTCGCTGATTTACTTCAAACCTGTTGTGAGGTAAGTTAACGATGCCTTAACCACGCTGTTTGCTGAGCTTGACTCCGGGCAGTGTGGCTATTTTTTTGCACTAGTGAGAGGAAACAAGGCATGGCAAATCATATTGTATTATTTGAACCCCAGATTCCACAAAATACGGGTAATATTGCTCGTACTTGCGCAGCAACGAATGCGCCCCTTCATATTATCAAACCGATGGGTTTTCCTATTGATGATCGTAAGATGAAGCGGGCAGGTCTAGATTATTGGGACAAGCTTGAGATTCATTTTTATGATAGCTTGGCTGATTTTATGGGAAAAATGGATGGTCAGCTCTACTTGATTTCCAAGTTTGCAGAAAAAGTCTATTCAGATGCAGATTTCACGACAGAAGGAGATCATTATTTTCTCTTTGGGCGTGAAGATAAGGGCTTGCCTGAGGAAATTATGCGTGAGCATCCAGAAAAGGCTCTCAGAATTCCGATGAATGATGAACATGTTCGTAGCCTGAATGTATCTAATACAGTATGTATGATTGTCTATGAGGCTCTCCGACAACAAAACTTTGTGGGCCTCGAACTGGTTCACACTTATGAAACAGATAAATTGAAATAAACACTTAGATAAAATGCTTGCGCTTGCAAGCTTTTTTTGTTATCATAAAGGGGTCTTCAGGGCAGGGTGAAATTCCCGACCGGCGGTAAATTTGACTAGCTATTTTAGCTTTCTCGTCGTTGTCTTGTCTCGATATACTTTAAGTATTATCTTCGACTACGACGCCTAGATAAATCTAAAATATCTTAGCCAAATAAGTCCGCGAGCGCAAGCTGATGTGGTGAGATTCCACAACCGACAGTATAGTCTGGATGGGAGAAGACGAAAGAATGGCTTTGTCTATTCTAATTGATTTTTTATAGGTAAATTGCAACCGCTTGCTAAAAAAAAGAGTGAGGGGGAACTTTTGGAATATAAAAATAAAGGATAGATAGAGGAATCCTTTCCAACTTCTTCTGATTTTATAGAAAATTGGAGGAACCTGTTATGACAAACACACGTCGACTTTCGACCATTGCAATTTTATCAGCACTTTCATTTGTGTTGATGTACTTTGACTTTCCGCTTTTGCCAGCGGCATCATTTTTGAGGATTGAGTTTAGTATTTTACCGGTCCTTGTGGGCTTGGTAGTCTTGGATTTACCAGCAGCTTTTGGAGTGCTTTTCCTTCGGTCCTTGTTGAAAATCCTTCTGAACAATCAAGGGGTTAGTACCTATATTGGTTTACCGATGAATATTGTTGCCTTGGGAGTCTTTGTACTTGCTTTTGGTTTGATTTGGAAAAAAGAGCGAACAACCATGCGTTTCGTCCTAGCTTCACTAGCTGGTATGCTTGGTTTAACTCTAGCTATGCTAGTTCTAAACTATGTTTATGCTGTTCCTTTGTACGCTAAGTTTGCTAATTTTGATATTGAGAAAATCTTAGGATTGAGCAACTACCTGATGACTATGGTTTTGCCTTTTAATCTGATTGAAGGTATTATCTTTGCCATCTCTTTCTGGTTGTTGTTTGTCCTTTTGAAACCAACTTTAAAATACTATGAAAGATAAACAAACATTTATGATGAAGGGCTCTTTTGCCCTTTTACTTTTTATGATTATTGGCTATATTGTCAAATTTTATCCAGAAATGCTGGTCAGTTTTGATCAGCCGATTCAGACTGCCATTAGAGGTGATTTACCTGAGACCTTAACGCTTCTTTTTCGGGCAATTACGCACTTAATTGATATCCCAGTCATTATTAGCTGGGTTTTAATCGTAGCTTTTATATTTTATCGTAAGCAATGGAAGATGGAAAGTTATCTCATGCTGGGAAATCTAGCTTTAGCTGGAATCTTAATCGTAACTTTTAAAAATATTTACCAACGACCACGACCAGAAATTCTACACTTGGTAGAAGAAAAAGGTTTTTCTTTTCCAAGCGGACATTCTCTGGCAGTAACGATTATGGTTGGAACTTTGATTGTGATTTTGAGCCAACGGATTAAAAATACAGTCTGGAGAAAAATCGTTCAAATCTTGCTAAGTTTATACATCTTCAGTGTATTGGTATCAAGAATTTATCTGGGAGTTCACTACCCATCAGATGTGATTGCCAGCCTTTGTGTAGGCCTAGGAGTTTTGTTTATGGAGTTCCCTTTCTACGATAAACTGCGTTTTCAATGGCGCTTCGAAGGAAAGCAGAAGTAGGCATTAACCCTTCTTGAGGAGAAAGAAATGGAAGTCAACATAAAAGATCTTCATCCGAGTCAGCTATACTTATCAGAAAAGAAATTACAAAATATCCAGATGCTTTATCAATCGGTAGAAAAGCACAATATCAATCCAATCAGTGTTCTTGCATTTGGAGATTATTTGTTGATTACAGATGGGCATCACAGGGCTTATCAGGCTTTATTGATAGGCCAGAATACGATTTCTGCAGAGTGGGATAAAGATGGTGGTGATGAACTATATCATCTCTATGCGCAAGCTTGTGAGAAAAGAAAGATATGCTCTGTTCTGGATTTCAAAGATCATATCTTATCTCAAGATGAGTATGAAGCAAAATGGTATAACTGGTGTGATGGTTTTAATCAAGCAGCGGAGCTAGTATTAGGATTAGAAAATGATGACAAAAATCATTCAGATAGATGATTCCTTACGTTTAGTTCCCTATTTTTTAGCAGATCATCAGGATGTAGCTTTGGCCTGGTATCAAGATGTGGATTTGGTGGAACTTGTAGACGGTATTAGAATACCTTATAGTTCAGAAAAATTAAATGCTATGTATTCCTATTTAGAGAGTCACGGGGATTTGTTCTGGATTGAGTTTCGAGAAAAGGGAGAGTGGCTTCCAATTGGGGATGTAACCTTATCTCAGGAGAATCTTCCTATTGTGATTGGCAATCCGACTTATCAACATCAGGGACTTGGACGCAAGGTATTGAAGATTTTGATTGATCTAGCTCGTCAAAAGGGTTGGAAACAATTGAAAGTTCAAGAAATCTACACTTTCAATCGTATCTCTATAAGATGTTTTGAGTCTATTGGATTTGTGGAAAGCGGTACTACTGAAAAGGGCTTGAGTTTTGTACTGGCTTTGAGCGAATGAATTCTTTCCATCATGGTAGAAGATTTTGAAGATTAATTGCACCAAAAAAAGGTGTAACATAAAGAAATATCAAAAATAAAAATTTCTCTTGCAATTTTTTTAAAATAGTGTATAATAGATGGGTATGTGTAAAGCATACTTGTGGGAGGTAAAAATCTCTAAATTACCGCCAAAACCACAAAGGAGGATTTAAAAATGGCTAAAAAAGTCGAAAAACTTGTAAAATTGCAAATCCCTGCTGGTAAAGCTACACCAGCTCCACCGGTTGGACCTGCTCTTGGTCAAGCTGGTATCAACATCATGGGATTCACAAAAGAGTTCAACGCTCGTACTGCTGACCAAGCTGGTATGATCATTCCAGTTGTTATCTCAGTATACGAAGACAAATCATTTACTTTCGTTACAAAAACACCACCAGCTGCTGTTCTTTTGAAAAAAGCTGCAGGTGTTGAAAAAGGATCAGGTACACCTAACAAAACTAAGGTTGCTACAGTTACTCGTGCACAAGTACAAGAAATTGCAGAAACTAAAATGCCAGATTTGAACGCTGCAAACATTGAGTCTGCAATGCGTATGATCGAAGGTACTGCTCGTTCTATGGGATTCACTGTTGTTGACTAATCAATAACATCCCTATATAACCCGCAAGACTTCATCATTTCGAGAAGTGACGTGGGAGATGAAAATCGATTGAACCACTTACAAGGAGAATAGAAAATGGCTAAAAAAAGCAAACAACTTCGTGCTGCTCTTGAGAAGATCGACAGCACAAAAGCATACAGCGTAGAAGAAGCTGTAGCTCTTGCAAAAGAAACTAACTTTGCAAAATTTGATGCAACTGTAGAAGTTGCTTACAACTTGAACATTGACGTTAAAAAAGCTGACCAACAAATCCGTGGAGCAATGGTATTGCCAAACGGTACTGGTAAAACAGCTCGCGTTCTTGTATTTGCACGTGGTGCAAAAGCTGAAGAAGCAAAAGCTGCTGGTGCAGACTTTGTTGGTGAAGATGACCTTGTTGCTAAAATCAACGACGGTTGGTTGGACTTCGACGTAGTTATCGCTACACCTGACATGATGGCTCTTGTTGGACGTCTTGGACGTGTCCTTGGACCTCGTAACTTGATGCCAAACCCTAAAACTGGTACTGTAACAATGGATGTTGCTAAAGCAGTTGAAGAGTCTAAAGGTGGTAAAATCACTTACCGTGCAGACCGTGCAGGTATCGTACAAGCGATCATCGGTAAAGTTTCATTTGAAGCTGACAAGTTGGTTGAAAACTTCAAAGCATTCAACGAAACAATCCAAAAAGCTAAACCAGCTACTGCTAAAGGAACTTACGTAACAAGCTTGACAATCACAACTACTCAAGGTGTTGGTATCAAGGTTGACGTTAACTCACTTTAATTAGTAATGATTTAACATGAAAGGTTGAAGACAAGTTTGTCTCAACCTTTTTTTCTATTAAAAAAATAAAAATACGTATAAACTTTCTAATCTATTTGATATTGTAAAGTATCTAGATAGAAAATTCAGAAAATTTGCTCTTTTCTCTTGAAAATTTTTGAAAAAATGGTATCATAGTAACAAGCTATTTTTAAGAGAAGAGAAAGGGGAACGATGGAGAAAATCATTTTAGACTCACCTAAGTCGGGATCGGATCTTGTTTTGGAAACACTTCGCGACTTAGGAATCGACACGATTTTTGGTTATCCTGGTGGAGCAGTACTTCCTTTATATGATGCTATTTATAATTTTAAGGGAATCCGCCATATTCTAGGTCGCCATGAGCAGGGCTGTCTTCACGAAGCTGAAGGTTATGCTAAGTCAACAGGAAAACTGGGTGTTGCAGTCGTCACAAGCGGACCAGGAGCTACAAATGCCATTACAGGGATCGCAGATGCTATGAGCGATAGTGTTCCCCTTTTGGTCTTCACAGGACAAGTTGCAAGAGCGGGAATCGGTAAGGATGCTTTTCAAGAAGCTGATATCGTTGGTATCACCATGCCAATCACTAAGTACAATTATCAGGTTCGAGAAACTGCGGATATTCCGCGAATTATTACAGAAGCTGTGCATATTGCGACTACAGGTCGTCCAGGGCCAGTCGTCATTGACCTACCAAAAGATGTTTCTGCGCTTGAGACAGACTTCATTTACTCTCCAGAGATAGATTTACCAAGTTATCAGCCAACACTTGAGCCAAATGATATGCAAATCAAGAAGATCTTGAAGCAACTCTCTAAGGCTAAGAAGCCAGTTTTGTTAGCTGGTGGTGGAATTAGCTATGCTGAGGCTGCAGCAGAGTTAAATGAATTTGCAGAGCGTTATCAAATACCAGTTGTGACAAGTCTTTTGGGACAGGGAACAATTGCAACTAGCCATCCACTGTTTTTGGGAATGGGCGGAATGCATGGTTCCTTTGCAGCAAATATTGCCATGACTGAGGCTGATTTTATGATTTCTATTGGTTGTCGCTTTGATGACCGTTTGACTGGAAATCCTAAAACCTTTGCTAAGAATGCAAAAGTAGCGCATATTGATATCGATCCTGCAGAGATTGGTAAGATTATCGCAGTTGATATTCCAGTTGTCGGTGATGCGAAAAAGGCTTTGCAGCAGTTACTAGCTGAGCCAAACGTTCGTAACAATACTGAAAAGTGGATTGAGAAAGTTACCAAAGATAAGAATCGTGTTCGTTCTTATGATAAGAAAGAACGTGTGGTTCAACCTCAAGCAGTTATTGAACGCGTCGGTGAGTTGACCAATGGCGATGCCATTGTCGTAACAGACGTTGGACAACACCAAATGTGGACGGCTCAATATTATCCTTACCAAAACGAGCGTCAATTGGTAACATCAGGTGGTCTAGGAACCATGGGATTCGGAGTCCCAGCAGCTATTGGTGCTAAGATTGCTAATCCAGATAAAGAAGTTGTTCTCTTTGTCGGAGATGGCGGTTTCCAGATGACCAATCAGGAATTGGCAATCTTAAATATTTACAAGATTCCAATCAAGGTCATCATGCTTAATAACCATTCACTCGGGATGGTTCGCCAGTGGCAAGAAGCCTTCTATGATGGTCGAACTTCAGAGTCGGTCTTTGATAGCCTTCCAGATTTCCAATTGATGGCTCAAGCCTATGGAATTAAGAATTATAAGTTTGATAATCCTGAAACTCTTGAGAAGGATTTGGAAGTCATCATGGAAGATGAACCAATGTTTATTGAAGTAGACATTTCTCGGAAAGAACATGTTTTACCGATGGTACCAGCTGGTAAGAGTAATCATGAGATGTTGGGGGTGAAGTTTAATGCGTAGAATGTTAACAGCCAAACTTCAAAACCGTTCAGGTGTTCTCAATCGCTTCACAGGAGTCTTATCGAGACGCCAAGTCAATATTGAAAGCATTTCTGTTGGCGCAACTGAAAATCCAAATGTATCACGAATTACCATTATCATCGATGTTGCCTCACATGATGAGGTGGAGCAAATCATCAAACAACTTAATCGTCAGATTGATGTAATTCGTATTCGTGATATTACGGATCAGCCCCACTTAGAACGAGAAGTAATTCTTATAAAGGTTTCAGCGCCTGCTGAAAAACGTGCAGAAATTTTGGCTATTATCCAACCTTTCCGTGCAACAGTAGTCGATGTAGCTCCAAGTTCCATTACCATTCAGATGACTGGGAATGCAGAAAAGAGTGAAGCTTTGATTCGAGTCATTCGACCTTACGGTATTAAGAATATCGCTCGTACGGGTGCAACTGGATTTACCCGCGACTAATACTCTTCGTAAATCTCTTCAAACTACGTTAGCGTCGCTTTGCCGTAGGTATATGTTACTGACTTCGTCAGTCTTATTTACAACCTCAAAGCAGTGCTTTGAGCAACCTACAGCTAGCTTCCTAGTTTGCTCTTTGATTTTCATTGAGTAAAAGAATCCAACTTAAATTTGTTAAACTAGCCTAACAGGCAATAAAAATAGAAAAGAGAGAAAAAACTATGGCAGTTCAAATGGAATACGAAAAAGATGTAAAAGTAGCAGCACTTGACGGTAAAAAAATCGCCGTTATTGGTTATGGTTCACAAGGACATGCGCACGCTCAAAACTTGCGTGATTCAGGTCGCGATGTGATCATCGGTGTACGTCCAGGTAAGTCTTTTGATAAAGCAAAAGAAGATGGTTTTGACACTTACACAGTAGCAGAAGCAACTAAATTGGCTGATGTTATCATGATCTTGGCACCAGATGAAATCCAACAAGAATTGTACGAATCAGAAATTGCTCCAAACTTGGAAGCTGGGAATGCTGTTGGATTTGCACATGGTTTCAACATTCACTTCGAATTCATCAAAGTTCCTGCAGATGTTGATGTCTTTATGTGTGCTCCTAAAGGACCAGGACACTTGGTACGTCGTACTTACGAAGAAGGATTTGGTGTTCCAGCACTTTACGCTGTCTACCAAGATGCAACAGGAAATGCTAAAAACATCGCTATGGACTGGTGTAAAGGTGTTGGTGCAGCGCGTGTAGGTCTTCTTGAAACAACATACAAAGAAGAAACTGAAGAAGATTTGTTTGGTGAACAAGCAGTTCTTTGTGGTGGTTTGACTGCTCTTATCGAAGCTGGTTTTGAAGTCTTGACTGAAGCTGGTTATGCTCCAGAATTGGCTTACTTTGAAGTTCTTCACGAAATGAAATTGATCGTTGACTTGATCTATGAAGGTGGATTCAAGAAAATGCGTCAATCAATTTCAAACACTGCTGAATATGGTGACTATGTCTCAGGACCACGTGTAATCACTGAACAAGTCAAAGAAAACATGAAAGCAGTTCTTGCGGACATCCAAAATGGTAAATTCGCCAACGACTTTGTGAATGACTACAAAGCTGGACGTCCAAAATTGACTGCCTACCGTGAACAAGCAGCTAACCTTGAAATTGAAAAAGTTGGTGCAGAATTGCGTAAAGCAATGCCATTTGTCGGTAAAAACGACGATGATGCATTCAAGATCTACAACTAATTTTTAAGAATATAAACAGAAGGCGAGTTGGGGGGAACCTAACTCGCTTTTTATCTTGAAAACTCATCTGGGAGGAGATTATGCTAAGTGCAAAAGATGTGGTGAAAGCCCACAAGGTTTTGAGTGGTGTAGTAGCCAATACACCACTTGACTACGATCATTATTTATCCGAAAAATACGGAGCGAAAATTTATCTTAAGAAGGAAAATGCTCAACGTGTCCGTTCTTTTAAAATTCGTGGAGCTTATTACGCTATCTCGCAATTGACAAAAGAGGAACGTGAACGTGGTGTAGTGTGTGCTTCAGCGGGCAATCACGCTCAAGGAGTTGCCTACACATGTAATGAGATGAAGATCCCTGCAACAATCTTTATGCCAATTACGACACCTCAACAGAAAATTGGTCAGGTTCGTTTCTTTGGAGGAGATTTTGTTACGATCAAATTAGTAGGGGATACTTTTGATGCTTCAGCCAAGGCTGCTCAAGACTTTACTGTAGCTGAAAATCGTACTTTTATTGATCCCTTTGATGATCCCTATGTTCAAGCTGGTCAGGGTACGGTAGCCTATGAAATTTTAGAAGAAGCTCGTAAAGAATCTATTGATTTTGATACTGTCTTGGTACCTGTTGGCGGTGGAGGTCTCATTTCAGGTGTTTCTACTTATATTAAAGAAACAAATCCTCAAATTGAGGTCATTGGAGTCGAGGCTGAAGGTGCTCGTTCTATGAAAGCTGCCTTTGAAGCTGGGGGACCGGTTAAACTTAAAGAAATTGATAAATTTGCGGATGGGATTGCAGTGCAAAAAGTAGGGCAGTTGACCTATGAAGCAACACGAAAAAATGTTGAAACTCTTATCGGTGTAAATGAAGGCTTGATTTCTGAGACCTTAATTGATCTTTATTCTAAACAAGGGATTGTAGCTGAGCCTGCGGGTGCTGCTAGTGTTGCAGCCTTGGAAGTATTATCCGATTATATTAAGGGCAAGACTATTTGTTGTATCATTTCTGGAGGGAATAATGACATCAACCGTATGCCAGAGATGGAAGAACGTGCCTTGATTTATGATGGTATCAAGCATTACTTTGTAGTGAATTTCCCACAACGTCCGGGAGCACTTCGAGAGTTTGTAAATGATATCTTAGGACCTCATGATGATATTACTCGTTTTGAATATATCAAACGAGCTAGCAAGGGAACTGGTCCAGTACTAATAGGGATTGCACTTGCTGATAAACATGATTATGCGGGATTGATTCACCGGATGGAAAAATTCGACCCGTCTTATATTAACTTGAATGGGAATGAGACCCTATATAATATGCTTGTTTAATATGCTATGAAATTTTTATCATATTATTTGCCTAACCTATTTACTAGTGCTATAATGTAAGTGAAGAAAGGGGGAGATTCCCATGGTTTTAAAAGTTATACTTGTTCTAATTATTCTAATGCTTATTGTAGGAGCTATATTAATGAGCTCAATCTATGTTGTTCGACAACAATCAGTAGCTATCATTGAACGATTTGGTAAGTATCAAAAATTGAGCAATAGTGGTATTCACCTAAGAGCACCATTTGGGATTGATAAAATTGCAGCTCGTGTACAACTGCGTCTCTTGCAAAGTGAAATCGTTGTGGAAACCAAGACTCAAGATAACGTATTTGTGACGATGAATGTTGCGACACAGTACCGAGTAAATGAACAAAATGTTACAGATGCTTACTATAAACTAATGAGACCTGAGGCTCAAATCAAATCTTATATTGAAGACGCATTGCGCTCATCAGTTCCTAAGTTAACTTTGGATGAATTGTTTGAGAAAAAGGATGAAATTGCATTAGAAGTTCAAAAACAAGTAGCGGAAGAAATGTCAACGTATGGGTACATTATCGTCAAAACGCTCATTACCAAAGTAGAGCCGGATGCGGAAGTCAAGCAATCGATGAATGAAATCAATGCTGCTCAACGTAAGAGAGTAGCAGCACAAGAATTGGCCGAAGCAGATAAAATTAAGATCGTAACAGCGGCCGAAGCAGAGGCAGAAAAGGATCGCTTACATGGTGTGGGGATCGCAGAGCAACGAAAAGCAATTGTTGATGGACTTGCTGATTCTATTAAAGAGTTAAAAGGAGCCAATGTTGAATTAACTGAAGAGCAAATCATGTCAATCTTGTTAACTAACCAGTATTTAGATACATTGAATAATTTTGCAGAAAAACAAGGTAATAATACAATTTTCTTACCAGCAAATCCTAACGGAGTTGAAGATATACGAACCCATATATTATCGGCTTTAAAAGCCAAGTAAACCAAATCTTAACGTCTTATTTGATTGGATATATGTTTTGTTATTGACAAATGCCATAAAAACGTATACAATTAAATATCGTAAAGAATAAAATAGGAGAAAAACATGGCTAAGACTAACTTTGAAAAAGTAGAATCAGTTGTTAGCTGGGTTCGTGATAAGAAGATCACTGGTTATCGTATTTCTAAAGAAACGAATGCACGTGAAATGTCTATCATTGCTCTAGCTCAAGGACGTGCAAAAGTTAAAAATATTTCCTTTGAAACAGCCCTTGGATTAATTGATTTCTATGAAAAAAATCATGAAAAATTTGAAGATTAATCTTTGGATACTAGCAGACTCTAATTAGAGTCTGCTTTTATTTATGGAACGGCGATATAGCCATGCTATGACCTACTAAACAAATCTATCTGTTAGGATGAACTAGGTTGACAGTAGAGGAGTGATCTCACTCACTCATGAAAATCAAATATAAGATTAGGAATAGAGTTACAAGCATTACTTGCTCAGGAAATAGAAGAAGGGATAAAAGTGATTTTAAAGTATATAAAAAGAGGTCGGGATAAAAAACTCCGACCTTGATTTTTATATTCTTATGTTCATGAGCCTTTGACTCAATGTTGATTTGGGATTGAATAGGAAAACAACTCTTGGTTGAAGAGGTTTATTCAACCGCTTTTGTCTTAACCTAAATAGCGTTGTAAAAATTCTCTTGTACGTTCCTCTTTAGGATTTGTAAATAAATCTTCAGGTTTGCCTTCTTCTGCAATAACACCTTTGTCCATAAAGATGACACGGTGTGATACGTCACGAGCAAATTCCATTTCGTGGGTTACAACGATCATTGTCAAGCCTTCTTGAGCTAGTTCTTGCATGATTTTTAGAACTTCACCGACCATTTCAGGATCAAGGGCTGAAGTTGGTTCATCAAAGAGAATGGCATCAGGGTTCATAGAAAGTGCGCGAGCAATGGCGACACGTTGCTTTTGACCACCTGAAAGTTGCTTAGGTTTAGCTTGCAAGTAGCGCTCTCCCATTCCAACTTTTTCAAGGTTTTCTTTAGCAATTTTCTCTGCTTCTGATCGTTCACGTTTGAGAACAGTTGTCTGTGCAACAATCGTATTTTCAAGAACGTTGAGATTTTCAAAGAGGTTAAAGGATTGGAAGACCATACCTAGTTTTTCACGATAGTGAGTGAGATTATACCCTTTTTCAAGTACGTTTTCACCGTGATAAAGGATTTCACCTTCAGTTGGTGTTTCGAGAAGGTTGATAGAACGTAGGAAGGTTGATTTACCACTACCGGAACTACCGATGATAGAAATCACTTCTCCTTTGTGAATAGTGAGAGAGATGTCTTTTAGGACCTCGTTTTGCCCGTAGGATTTTTTGAGGTGTTTGATTTCAAGGATTGGTTGACTCATTATTTCAAATCCTCCGTTTGCATTTGGTTAGCACCTGTAGTGTAGGTATCCATATCCATACGTTTTTCGATGAAGCGTAGGATACGCGTTACTGTGAAGGTGAGGACAAAGTAGATAACTGCTATGATGGTAAAGGTTTGGAAGTACTGGTAGGTTTGTGTTGCTACTGTATTTCCTGAGAAGTAAAGTTCTACTACAGAGATAACGTTCAATACAGAAGTATCTTTGATGTTGATGACGAACTCATTACCAGTTGCTGGTAGAATATTTCGAACAACTTGAGGCAAAACAATCTTACGCATGGTCTGGTTATGAGTCATACCAAGTGCAGTTGCTGCTTCAAATTGTCCCTTATCAACAGACAAAATACCACCACGAACAATTTCAGTCATATAGGCACCAGTGTTGATTGAAACGATAAAGATAGCAGCTAGCGTACGGTCTAGGTTGATCCCGAAAGCTTGGGCAGTTCCATAGTAGATAACCATAGATTGTACAATCATAGGTGTTCCACGGAAAATTTCAATATAGATATTGAGAATCCAACCGATTAGTTTTTGGATTCCAAAGATAAATTGGTTTTCAGATAGAGGTGCAGTACGGAAAACACCGATAGCAAGACCGATAGCGAGACCAACGATGGTACCGATAATTGAAATGAGAAGGGTAATACCAGCACCACGCAAGAGTTGCTGCCAGTTTTCAGTCAGAATTTTAGCGACTTGGCCAAAGAAATTACTGTTGCTTTCTTCTGTCGTTGTAGATTCTGCAGGTTGCTCTTTGATCATACGATCCATGAGAGCAACTTGTTCATCCTTAGAAATGGTTTCGATACTAGCATTGATTTGGCTAATACGTTCGTCATCCTTACGAAGACCGATAGCGATAGAGGTGTCTTCTTCCCCAGTTTTAAAACCAGGTTCAGGCTGAATCATTTTGAACTTTGCATTTGCTGACTCAGCAGTTAGGGCTTCTGGTCGTTCAGAAACATAAGCGTCAATGACACCAGCTTCAAGAGCTTGACGCATTTGAGCGAAATCACCCATGGCAGTTTCTTTTTTAGCGCCTGGAATTTGAGAAATCAAGTCGTAAAGGTAAACCCCTTGTTGAGAAGTGATTTTTGCATCTTTAAAATCGTCTAGTGTTTTGGCGTTTGCATAGGTAGAATCTTTTTTGACCAAAAGTACTGGTTCGCTAGTATAGTAGCTGCTTGAAAATGCAATTTCTTGTTTGCGTTCAGCAGTTGGGCTCATACCTGCAATGATCATATCAATCTTACCAGAAGTAAGGGCTGGAACAAGTCCTTCCCACTTGGTTTTAACAACCAAGGGCTCTTTACCTAGGTCCTTAGCAATCTTTTTAGCTATTTGGACGTCGTAACCATTAGCATATTGGTTGGTTCCATCGATTTTGACAGCACCGTTACTGTCATCATCTTGAGTCCAGTTAAAGGGTGCGTAGGCTGCCTCCATACCGATGCGTAAATATTCATCGGCTTGGACCTGGCTAACTAGTCCTAAAGTAAGGGCCAGGCTAGCAAGGATAGTTAAGCATAATTTTTTCATGTTTTCTCCTATTTCTAGTCTAAAATTGCTTCTCTCTATTGTATCGAAAAAGCGGAACTTTTTCAATCTTAGTAAACCCTTACTTGTAAAAAATGATATAATAGTGAAAAACTTGAAAGGGAGTATACGATGAAAAAAAGATGGCTATTTACTTTGGTGTTTGCCTGTTTGCTATTGCTACCTCGCCTGGTTTTTGCTGTAGACTTTGATATTCTATCTTATAAGGGAGATTTGAATATTCATGCAGATAATACAGCAGTTTTCCAACAAACAATCACCTATCGTTTTAAAGATGATTTTAATGGTCAATCGGTTGGACTAGGAAAAGCAGGGAAAATGCCAGAAGGCTTTGAGATTGATGATGATCCAACTGTTCTAGTATCAAAGAATGGAGAAATTATAGAAGATGCACTTTCCTACACAAAGAAAAATGAGAAAGGCTATCAAGTAATCATTTTAAATCCTGGAAAAGCTGGAGACACTGTACGTGTAACCATTACCTGGCAATTGAAAAACCTTCTTTTCTTGTATCAGGATATTGCTGAGCTGAATTGGCAACCACTGACAGATAGTTCAGGAGACATCAAAGACTTAGAATTCCGAGTAACTTCATATAGTCCGGCAGAGAAAGTCTTTTTTCATACTGGAAAACTCCTCAATGAGGGTAGTGTCGAAAAAGTAAATGATATTTATCGAGTGAAGATGAAAAATCTTCCTAGAAAACGTCAAGTTGAGCTACATGCCTATTGGCCCAGAGAGGCTTTCTCGTTAGCTCCAAGCCAAGGGCTGGAAGAAGAGCGTTTAAGAGATTTTAAAAAAATTGAAATAGAAATAAAAGCTAGCAAAGTGCAAGCTAGTCTCATGATAAAGTGGATTTTTCCAATAATCTTTATCGTGTTATTGATGATGACCATCATGTATTATCGAGCATTTCGTAAACATACGGCCCTCAAAAAGGTATATCCCAAGGATCATCGACTCTACGAACCCCCAATGGATCTACCTCCAATGGTTTTGGCGGAGGCTATTTACTCTACCTCCTTGGAGGAAATCAGTCCCTTGAATAAGAAGAAGTTTGGCAAATTCTCTTTTGAACGATTGATTCAGGCGACCTTGCTAGACTTAGTTGATCGAGGGCATTTATCTATTTTTCAGGGTGAAGAAGAACCGTGGATAAAAATCAATAGTGAAAAAGGCTTGTCGAATTTTGAAAAAGAATGCTTGCGGATGACTCTCTCAACTAATAAAGAACTGGCTCTTTCAGACCTTTTTCCAGAGTATCAAGTTTCTTCAGGACTATTCCATGGAGCTAAGGAAGCTGATGAGCAGCATATTCGCGAATTCGGTTTGCATCTCAAGCGTTCCTTCGAGAGACGACTTCAACGTTTGCAAAGTTGTGTTCGAGACAAGGTAAAAATTCTACGTCTTCCAAGCTATTATCGTCCTTTGACTGATAAAGAAAGTAGTCTTGTGAATGGTATGAAAGTCTGTTCAGCTATAACAGGTTTAATAGGCCTTCTTGTCTTTTATTATAGTCTGCGAACACGTGGTTATTTTTCACTTCCTTTACTTTCCCTAGGTTTAATAGGCTTACTTGCCAGTGCCTTAGTTTATTTTGTGACTCGAGGTCCATCTCGTGATGGAGTCTTAAACGAAGAAGGGGCAGAAGCCTATTACCTTTGGACAAGTTTTGAAAATATGCTTCGTGATATTACTCATCTTGATAAGGCTGAACTAGAGAGCATTGTACTTTGGAATCGTCTTTTGGTTTATGCAACTCTGTATGGATACGCAAAGAAAGTGAATAAGATCATGAAGCTCCACAATATTCAACTTGAAAACGAAACTATGAATCTTTATGTATCTTGTGGATGGGATAAACAGTTTCATATATCTGCTGCTCACATTAATCAATACACTTCGGTCGCAAATACAGCAAGTACCTTCTCTGTATCATCTGGAAGCGGTAGCTCTGGTGGAGGTTTCTCAGGCGGTGGCGGTGGTGGAAGTATCGGCGCTTTCTAAAGAAAACTCAACACAGTCTTTAAAAGTATGATATAATGGAGGGTAGAAAAAGGAGTAATCTATGTATTTTTTTGAAATTTTAAAATCAATCTTTTTTGGGATTGTTGAAGGAATTACGGAATGGTTGCCGATTTCAAGTACTGGTCACTTGATTTTGGCAGAAGAGTTTATCCAGTATAAAGATCAAAATGAAGCTTTTATGTCTATGTTTAACGTAGTCATTCAACTGGGTGCTATCCTAGCCGTTATGGTTATCTACTTTAACAAACTGAATCCTTTTAAACCAGGCAAGGATAAAGTCGAAGTTCGTAGAACTTGGCAATTATGGTCCAAAGTATTTGTTGCGACCCTCCCTCTTCTTTTAGTCTTTAAGTTTGATGATTGGTTTGATACTCACTTCCATAATATGGTTTCAGTAGCCATTATGTTGATTGTTTATGGGGTTGCCTTTATTTATCTTGAAAAACGCAACAAAGCGCAAGCAATTGAGCCAACAGTCACAGAGCTAGACAAGTTGCCTTATAAAACAGCCCTCTATATCGGACTTTTCCAAGTCTTGGCTCTTTTACCAGGGACTAGTCGTTCAGGTGCGACTATCGTCGGTGGTTTGTTAAACGGAACCAGTCGTTCGGTGGTAACTGAGTTTACCTTCTACCTAGGAATTCCAGTTATGTTTGGAGCCAGCGCTTTGAAGATTTTTAAATTCATCAAGGCAGGAGAAGTTTTGAGTTTTGGTCAATTCTTCTTGCTCTTAGTAGCCATGGTAGTAGCTTTTGCAGTCAGCATGGTTGCCATTCGTTTCTTGACTAGCTATGTTAAAAAACACGACTTTACGATGTTTGGTAAATACCGTATTGTCCTTGGTAGTGTCTTGCTACTTTATAGCTTTATTCGATTATTTGTATAAGAAAAAAACCTTGAGGGAAGCTTCCTTCAAGGTTTTAAAATCCAGTCACAGTGACACCCAATAAGCGAACGTCTTTATCTTTATCTGCCAGAGATTCGTAAAGTTGGATAGCCATTTGTGAAATCGTTTCAGCATCTTGGATCTTTTGAGATAAGCTTTTCCGCTTAGTCATTGTAGAAAAGTCAGCATAGCGGATTTTTAAAATAACAATCATTCCAGATTTTTCATGTTTTTGAAGACTAAGGGCAACTCTTTCCGAAAGTAGGGTTAGCTCTTTTTTGATATCCTCTTCTAGATTGAGAATTTTACTATAAGTTTTTTCTTTTCCGATAGATTTACGAATGCGATTGGATTTGACGGGAGAATTATCAATGCCACGAGCCTTGCGATACAGGTCAAAACCGAGTCTACCAAAACGGTCAATGAGACTAATTTCAGAAATTTCTAAAAGATCAGCTCCTGTGAATACGCCCATTTGATGCAATTTTTCAACTGTTTTCTTACCTACACCGTGGAATTTAGCGATATCCATTTGTCTAAGAAAATCTTCAGCTTCATCAGGAAGAATAACTGTCAGGCCTCGAGGTTTTTGGTAATCGCTAGCGATTTTAGCTAAGAATTTATTGTAAGACACACCAGCAGAAGCGGTCAAATGAAGTTCATTCCAAATATCTTGTTGAATTAGTCGAGCGATTTTAACAGCGGACTTGATGCCGAGTTTGTTTTCAGTCACGTCTAGATAAGCTTCATCGATACTCATAGGCTCGATATTATCCGTATAACGTTTAAAAATAGCTCGAATCTGTTGACCGACAGCAGTATATTTTTCGTAGTTTCCAGAAATGAAAACGGCTTGAGGGCAACGTTCATAGGCTTCTTTAGAACTCATAGCTGAGTGGATGCCAAATGCTCGCGCTTCATAGCTACAGGTAGAAACAACTCCTCGACCACCAGTTTTTCTAGGATCACTACCAATCACAACTGGCTTCCCTTTAAGTTTGGGATTGTCTCGAATTTCAACAGCAGCAAAAAAGGCATCCATGTCAATATGGATGATTTTACGAGATAAATCATTCATTAGTGGAAAAATCAACATGGAGAAACCTCTCAGTGCTAGTTTGTTTAATTTTATTATACTCTTTTTCTGAAAAAATGAAAATCAAATAATCTCTTTCAAAAATATAATACAGTTTGCAGCATATTTCGAACTGTATTAGAAAAGAAAGTGTTAAAAAAGTGAGTTTTTAGTTGTTGAAATCGTTTACTGTGTGGTATACTGAATACATGAATGTAACAGATGACTGTTACTAGAAAGAAAAAAGAGGACATTAACATGGTTGTTAAGACAGTTGTTGAAGCACAAGATATTTTTGACAAAGCCTGGGAAGGCTTTAAAGGTGTTGACTGGAAAGAAAAAGCAAGTGTATCACGCTTTGTACAAGCTAACTACACACCTTACGATGGAGACGAAAGCTTCCTTGCAGGACCAACAGAACGTTCACTCCACATCAAAAAAATCGTAGAAGAAACTAAAGCACACTACGAAGAAACTCGTTTCCCAATGGACACTCGTCCAACTTCTATTGCTGATATTCCTGCTGGATTTATCGACAAAGAAAACGAATTGATTTATGGTATCCAAAACGATGAACTCTTCAAATTGAACTTCATGCCAAAAGGTGGTATCCGTATGGCTGAAACTACTTTGAAAGAAAATGGATACGAACCAGATCCAGCTGTTCACGAAATTTTCACTAAATACGTAACAACTGTTAACGATGGTATCTTCCGTGCTTACACTTCAAACATCCGTCGTGCTCGTCACGCTCACACTGTAACTGGTCTTCCAGATGCATACTCACGTGGACGTATCATCGGTGTTTATGCACGTCTTGCTCTTTACGGTGCAGACTACTTGATGCAAGAAAAAGTTAACGACTGGAACTCAATCGAAGAAATTGATGAAGAAACAATCCGTCTTCGTGAAGAGATCAACCTTCAATATCAAGCATTGCAACAAGTTGTTCGCTTGGGTGATCTTTACGGAGTTGATGTTCGCAAACCAGCGATGAACGTTAAAGAAGCTATCCAATGGGTTAACATTGCCTTTATGTCTGTCTGCCGTGTGATCAACGGTGCGGCTACATCTCTTGGACGTGTGCCAATCGTATTGGATATCTTTGCAGAACGTGACCTTGCTCGTGGTACATTTACTGAATCAGAAATCCAAGAATTTGTTGATGATTTCGTTATGAAACTTCGTACAGTTAAATTTGCTCGTACAAAAGCTTACGACCAATTGTATTCAGGTGACCCAACCTTCATCACAACTTCAATGGCTGGTATGGGTAACGACGGTCGTCACCGTGTTACTAAGATGGACTACCGTTTCTTGAACACTCTTGACAACATTGGTAACTCTCCAGAACCAAACTTGACAGTTCTTTGGACTGACAAATTGCCATACAACTTCCGTCGCTACTGTATGCACATGAGCCACAAACACTCTTCAATCCAATACGAAGGTGTAACAACAATGGCTAAAGATGGATATGGTGAAATGAGCTGTATCTCATGTTGTGTATCTCCACTTGATCCAGAAAACGAAGAACAACGTCACAACATCCAGTACTTCGGTGCTCGCGTTAACGTTCTTAAAGCTCTTCTTACTGGTTTGAACGGTGGTTACGACGATGTTCATAAAGACTACAAAGTATTTGACATCGAACCAATCCGCGACGAAGTTCTTGAATTCGAATCAGTTAAAGCTAACTTTGAAAAATCTCTTGACTGGTTGACTGACACTTACGTAGATGCTTTGAACATCATCCACTACATGACTGACAAGTACAACTACGAAGCTGTTCAAATGGCCTTCTTGCCAACTAAACAACGTGCTAACATGGGATTCGGTATCTGTGGATTTGCCAACACTGTTGATACATTGTCAGCTATCAAATACGCTACAGTTAAACCAATCCGTGATGAAAATGGCTACATCTACGATTACGAAACAATCGGTGAATACCCACGTTGGGGTGAAGATGACCCACGTTCAAACGAATTGGCAGAATGGTTGATTGAAGCTTATACAACTCGTCTACGTAGCCACAAACTTTACAAGAATGCAGAAGCTACAGTTTCACTTTTGACAATCACATCTAACGTTGCTTACTCTAAACAAACTGGTAACTCACCAGTCCACAAAGGTGTATACCTCAACGAAGATGGTTCAGTGAACTTGTCTAAACTTGAATTCTTCTCACCAGGTGCTAACCCATCTAACAAAGCTAAAGGTGGATGGTTGCAAAACTTGAACTCACTTGCTAGCCTTGACTTTGGTTACGCAGCTGATGGTATCTCATTGACAACTCAAGTATCACCACGTGCTCTTGGTAAAACTCGTGACGAACAAGTTGATAACTTGGTAACAATCCTTGATGGTTACTTCGAAAACGGTGGACAACACGTTAACTTGAACGTTATGGACTTGAACGATGTTTACGAAAAGATCATGTCAGGTGAAGACGTAATCGTACGTATCTCTGGATACTGTGTAAACACTAAATACCTCACTCCAGAACAAAAAACTGAATTGACACAACGTGTCTTCCACGAAGTTCTTTCAATGGATGACGCATTGAGCTAAGATTCATAAATAGTAAATAAAAACCAGTCATTTTGACTGGTTTTTTGCTATAAAAAAATATTTAAAAAAATTGGTCAAAATTGGTCAAATCTCTTGACTAATACTGACCAAAGTGATATACTAAGAACATAAGGATAAGGGAATCCTTAGAAAACCTTGATTTTAAGGTGATTGTGTAATTTATCTTAAGGTCAAAGTATGGGTAAAACCTAGAAAAGAGGTACAACCTATGATGAACATTAGTATTTTTAGAAGTCCAATTACAAAACCTGTATTGGATAAAGAAAAACCTGAAATTATACGTAGAGTAGCAAATAGCTAGTCTAAATTTTTTAAAACAAAGGTCAGATAAAGTCAAATTAATTTGACTAACTAATTTTGAAAACAAACGAGGTATGAAATATGAACAACAACTTTAATAACTTTAACAACATGGATGATTTATTTAACCAATTAATGGGCGGTATGCGTGGATACAGTTCAGAAAACCGTCGTTACTTGATTAACGGTCGTGAAGTAACACCTGAAGAATTCGCTATTTATCGTCAAACAGGGCAACTTCCAAGTGAAGGAAGTGACCAAGCTCAGTATGTTCAAGGTAAAGCTATGAAACAAGATGGTATTCTTGCAAAACTTGGACGTAACTTAACTGCTGAAGCTCGTGAAGGGAAGTTAGATCCGGTTATTGGACGTAATAAGGAGATTCAAGAAACATCTGAAATCCTTTCTCGTCGTACAAAGAATAACCCAGTTCTAGTCGGTGATGCTGGTGTTGGTAAAACGGCAGTAGTAGAAGGTCTTGCCCAAGCTATCGTGAATGGTGATGTTCCAGCAGCAATCAAGAACAAAGAAATCATTTCAATTGATATTTCTGGACTTGAAGCTGGTACACAATACCGTGGTAGCTTTGAAGAAAACATTCAAAACTTGGTAAAAGAAGTTAAAGAAGCTGGAAATATTATCCTTTTCTTTGACGAAATTCATCAAATCCTTGGTGCTGGTAGCACAGGGGATGGTCAAGGATCTAAAGGTCTTGCGGATATCTTGAAGCCTGCTCTTTCACGTGGTGAATTGACAGTGATTGGTGCAACAACTCAAGATGAATATCGCAACACTATTTTGAAAAATGCTGCTCTTGCTCGTCGTTTCAACGAAGTAAAAGTTAATGCACCATCTGCTGAAGATACTTTCAAGATTCTCCAAGGGATCCGTGATCTTTATCAACAACACCACAATGTTATCTTGCCAGATGAAGTTTTGAAAGCTGCTGTTGATTACTCTGTTCAATATATTCCACAACGTAGCTTGCCAGATAAGGCTATCGACCTTGTCGATGTGACAGCTGCTCACTTGGCTGCACAACATCCAGTAACAGATGTGCATGCTGTGGAACATGAAATTGAAGAAGAAAAAGCTAAACAAGAAGCTGCAGCTGCTAAAGAAGATTATGAAGCAGCTTTAAATGCAAAAGTTCGTATCGAAGAACTTGAAAAGCAAATTGCTAACCATACAGAAGATCACAAGGTTACAGCGACTGTAAATGACGTAGCTGAGTCTGTAGAACGTATGACAGGTATTCCTGTTTCACAAATGGGTGCAACTGATATTGAACGTTTGAAAGATATGGGCCACCGTTTGCAAACTAAGGTTATCGGTCAAGACAAGGCTGTTGAAGCCGTTGCCAAAGCGATTCGTCGGAACCGTGCAGGTTTTGATGAAGGAAATCGCCCAATCGGTAGCTTCCTCTTTGTAGGACCTACTGGTGTTGGTAAAACAGAATTGGCTAAACAATTAGCACTTGATATGTTTGGTACTAAAGACGCCATCATTCGTTTGGATATGTCTGAATACAGCGACCGTACAGCCGTTTCTAAATTGATTGGTACTACTGCAGGTTATGTTGGTTACGATGACAACAACAATACATTGACTGAACGTGTTCGTCGTAATCCATACTCAATTGTCCTTCTTGATGAGATTGAAAAGGCAGACCCTCAAGTGATTACTCTTCTTCTTCAAGTATTGGATGATGGTCGTTTAACAGATGGTCAAGGTAACACAGTAAACTTCAAGAATACAGTGATTATCGCAACTTCAAATGCTGGCTTTGGTTATGAAGCGAACTTGACAGAAGATGCGGATAAACCAGAATTGATGGATCGTTTGAAACCTTACTTCCGTCCAGAGTTCCTCAACCGTTTCAATGCTGTTATCGAATTCTCACATTTGAGCAAGGAAGACCTTTCTAAGATTGTTGATTTGATGTTGGTTGATGTCAATAAGACACTTGCCAAGAAAGAGATCGACTTGGCAGTGAGCGATGCAGCTAAAGAATACATGACTGAAGAAGGTTATGATGAAGTAATGGGTGTTCGTCCACTCCGTCGAGTAGTTGAACAACAAATTCGTGACAAAGTCACAGACTTCCACTTGGATAATCTTGATGCTAAACACCTTGAAGCCGACATGGAAGATGGTGTCTTGGTCATTCGTGAGAAAGCCTAAATTAAAATTTTGAGTGTAAAAAAAAGGACCAGTTGAAAAAACTGGTTCTTTTGTGTTAAATGACATGGCGTTCAAAGGCATCATCAGAGATTCCTTGTTGGAGAATCAATTTAGCCCATTCCTTAGCTGAAAATAGGCTGTGGTCCTTGTAGTTCCCGCAAGATTCAATGGTAGTTCCTGGGACATCTTCCCAAGTTGTTGTTTCAGCGATTTCCTTCAGTGAATCCTTGATGACAGCTGCGATTTCTGCGCTAGTATGACGTCCCCACATAATCATATGGAAACCTGTACGACAACCAAATGGTGAACAATCAATCATCCCGTCAATGCGAGTACGGATGAGCTTAGCCAAGAGGTGTTCAATGGTATGAAGTCCAGCAGTAGGGATTGAGTCTTCGTTTGGTTGAACCAAGCGAATATCAAAGTTAGAAATGATATCTCCCTTAGGACCTGTTTCTTCCCCAATTAAACGGACATAAGGTGCTTTGACAATGGTGTGATCAAGTTCAAAACTTTCAACAATAACTTCTTTTGACATGGTATTTCCTTTCAACTTTCTCCTTTCATTATATCATAAAGATTTACTTAAAAACTGCTAATAAAGAGATTTTTCAAATATGAATGCCATAAAAGAGTCTGACTGTAAAAAATAATTTTGAAAAGGCAATTATTTTCAAATCAATTGGAAAAATTCTGAAAATTGTATTGACACTTAGCAAAAAAGGGACTATAATGTATAAAAAGTCATAAAGGAGTTTATTATGAAATTTTCAAAAGTAATGGCCCTAGCAGGAGTAACTCTGTTAGCGTCAGGTGTTTTGGCAGCTTGTTCAGGTTCAGGCTCTAGTGCAAAGGGTGAGAAAACTTTTTCTTATGTTTATGAAACAGATCCAGATAGTCTCAACTATCTGACAACTGGTAAGGCTGCGGTTGCTAATATCACAAGTAATGTCATTGACGGTTTGATGGAGAATGACCGCTACGGTAACTTCGTGCCATCTTTGGCAGAAGGTTGGTCAGTGTCCAAAGACGGGTTGACTTACACTTACACAATCCGTAAAGATGCTAAATGGTACACTTCTGAAGGCGAAGAGTATGCGCCAGTGAAAGCGCAAGACTTTGTAACAGGTCTTAAATATGCGGCTGATAATAAGTCAGAAGCCCTTTATCTTGTTCAAGAATCTATTAAAGGTCTTGATGCTTATGTAAAAGGTGAAGTTAAAGACTTCTCAGAAGTTGGAATCAAGGCTGTAGATGATCAAACAGTTCAATACACTTTGAACAAACCAGAAAGCTTCTGGAACTCTAAGACAACCATGGGAATTCTTGCCCCAGTCAATGAAGAATTCCTTACTTCTAAAGGAAGTGACTTTGCCAAAGCAACTGATCCAAGCAGTATCCTTTATAATGGTCCTTTCTTGTTAAAATCATTAGTAGCAAAATCTTCAGTAGAATTTGAAAAGAATCCAAACTACTGGGATAAGGACAATGTTCATATTGATAAAGTAAAACTTTCATTCTGGGATGGTCAAGACAATAACAAACTTGCAGAAACCTTTAAAGATGGTGGTTTCTCAATGGCTCGTCTCTTCCCAACAAGTGGAAGCTACTCTGAACTTGAAAAAGAGTTTAAAGACAATATCGTTTATACACCACAAGATTCTGCTACTTTCTTAGTTGGTACAAATATTGACCGTCAGTCTTACAAATATACTTCTAAGACTACAGATGAGCAAAAGACATCAACTAAAAAAGCTCTTCTTAACAAAGACTTCCGTCAAGCTATTGCCTTTGGTTTTGATAGAACAGCATATGCTTCTCAAGTTAATGGAGAAAGTGGAGCAAGCAAACTCCTTCGTAACTTGTTCGTACCACCAACATTTGTTCAAGCAGATGGTAAAAACTTTGGTGACTTAGTTAAGGAAAAATTGGTGACCTATGGTGACGAGTGGAAAGATGTTAACCTAGACGATGCTCAAGATGGTCTTTACAATCCTGAAAAAGCAAAAGCAGAATTTGCTAAGGCTAAGACAGCTCTCCAAGCAGAAGGCGTTCAATTCCCAATCCACTTGGATATGCCTGTTGACCAAACCAATACTACAAAAGTTCAACGTGTTCAATCATTGAAACAATCACTTGAAGCAACATTAGGAACTGATAACGTAGTCGTTGATATCCAACAACTTCAAAAAGATGAAGTTCTCAATGTCACTTACTTTGCTGAAACGGCTGCCGGTGAAGATTGGGATCTTTCAGATAATGTTGGTTGGTCTCCAGACTACATCGACCCATCTACATACCTTGATATCATCAAACCATCAGTAGGTGAAAATACTAAGACTTACCTAGGATTTGATTCAGGTACAAACAACGCTGCTGCCAAACAAGTTGGTTTGGAAGATTACGAAAAGATGGTTGTTGAAGCTGGAAATGAAGACACTGACGTTTCAAAACGTTATGATAAATATGCTGCAGCCCAAGCTTGGTTGACAGATAGTGCATTGATTATTCCAACAACTTCTCAAACTGGACGTCCAATGTTGTCTAAGATGGTACCATTCACACTTCCATTTGCTTACTCAGGTAACAAGGGTATGAGTGAAGCCCTCTTGTACAAATACCTTGAACTTCAAGATAAACCAGTAACTGCTGATGAGTATCAAAAAGCTCAAGATAAATGGAAGAAAGAAAAAGAAGAATCTAATAAAAAAGCGCAAGAAGATCTTGCAAATCATGTCAAATAAGAAAAAAGAGGCCGGACAAAAAGTCTGGCCTTTTGATACCCTTCCTGAGACTTTAGTTTAGCATGTTGATTATTGCTTTAATCCCTGCATTGAAGTAGTAGATTAGACTTTCTAAGTCACGCCCCAGTTCATAGATAAACTACATAAACACAAGGTAACTTTTACCTATAATTTTAAACAGTTTTCCCGACTATTTAACTTGTGTTTGGGATAAGGTTGTGATTGAGATAACTTTGACAGTTTTTAGTTTGTTCAGTTGTTTATCTTCCTATTTTTAAAAAGTTTGACCTAGTAGAAGTTAAGATTCCACTATAAAAACTACATACAAAAAACTGAGGATTTGTTCTCAGTTTTTTATATATTTTATTGTTGTCTTCGTGGATTTTGTTGGGGTTGATTTTGTTGTTGAGGATTTGCAGATGAGTTTGGTTGCGTTGCATTTGGATTGGTAGTGCCATTCGTATTTTCATTTGAAGAGCTTTCACTTTCAGTTGTTGAAGTTGAACTTGAGCTAGAGCTCTCTGTAGTCGAACTTTCTTGAGTTGACTGTGGAATCCAGTTGCTACGTGCCCCATTCTTGAAGATGTAATCACCACTTCTATGAAGTCCTTCTGGCATTGTCCAATCACCAGGGTGATCGTCCTCTGCTAGATACTGCATCATAGAACGATAGATACTAGTGGCAACAGTAAAGCCATCACCAACGATTGGAGTAAGGCGGTTTGAGTAACCAGTCCAGACCGCCATTGAATATTTACGGGTATAACCAACAAACATTTCGTCTGGAGCAACAAACTGACTTGTTTTGATGTGGTTTTCAATCTCTTCATCAGTATAGTTTGATGTACCAGTTTTACCTGCTTGTGAAAGCCATGATATATAGGCGTCTCGACCAGTACCAGAGTATAATACGGTTTTCATCATTTCTGTCATCATATAGGCGGTTGTTTCTTTCATAGCACGAGTACCTTGATCAGAAAACTCTTTTGAACTACCGTCGCTAAAGACAACTTTATTGATATACATTGGTTTGTGATAGATACCACCGTTAGCAAATGCAGCATAGGCGGCAGCCATTTTTTCACTACTTGCACCGTACTGTTTACCTGATTCAGTCGTATTACTTGAAATTGCGTTTGCATATACCATGGTTGGATAATCAATGCCAAGTCCGTTTAAGAATTTTTTGGCTTTATCGAGTCCAACTCTATCGAGAGTTTCAACTGCTGGTACGTTACGAGATTGTTGGATAGCAGTTTGAAGGGTGATGTTACCATAATAGCCACGATCCCAGTTATAGACTGGAGTGCTAGTTCCTGGAAAGTTATATGGTACATCCTTAAGCATATAAGCAGTTGAGTCATAGATATCGTACTCAAGTGCAGGTGCATAGTCCGTAATTGGTTTCATAGTTGAACCCCAGTCACGGTTTGTTTCCACTGCTTGGTTGGTACCAAAGGATACATTGCTAGCTTGGTGACGAGATCCGAGTTGGGCAATAACTTTACCATTTGATACATCAATGATAGTAGAAGCTGCTTGGATATCATCATCAGGATAGTTTACGTATTGATCAGTATTATAGACGTCCCAAAGGTGTTTTTGTACCTCTGGGTCAACGTTGGTATAGACTTCCATACCTGTTGTTAATAGATTATAACCTGTTTCTTGCTCCACTTGATCAATAACCTCTTTAAGATAGTTATCCATGTACTGTGGATAGCTATTAATAGATTTTAGACTTTGAAGTCCATCTGTGATTGGAGTATTGATGGCTGTTTCATATTGTTCGGCTGTAAGGTAACCTTGTTTTTGCATTTCTGACAAAACGAGGTTCCGTCTTTCAAGGGCTGCTTCAGGGTTAGAATAAGGATCGTATTGGTTTGGAGCCTGTGGCATACCTGCTAAGAGTGCTAGCTGAGGAATGGATAAGTCTTTGAGGTCCTTACCATAATAGTTTTCCGCAGCTGTCTGCATACCATAGTTACCATTTGACATGTAGACTTTATTGACGTAATAGGTCAAGATTTCTTGCTTAGTTGCAGTTCGCTCTAGCTGGATAGCTAACCAAGCCTCTTGAACTTTACGGGATAGGGTTTGATCAGCTGTTGATGTTGAAAAGTAAGTTAATTTAATTAACTGCTGAGTCAAAGTTGATCCACCTTGAAGACCACTATTGCTTCGAAGGTTACGAAGGAATGCTCCTGCTATACGAATGCTATCAATTCCTCTGTGGTTAAAGAAACGGTGATCTTCGATAGAGACAATCGCATTGACAAGATCAGTAGGAATGTCGCTACTTTGAGCATTGACACGACGTTCCGAACCTAAATCTGCGATGAGTTCATTTTTGCTATCATAAATTTTACTTGATGTAGTTGCAACAAGTTTACTCTCGGAAAGTTCAGGAGCTTTGTTTGCATAGTAAAGAAAGACACCACCACCAAGCAGGAAAGCTGCGATAAATAAGCTAATCACACCAATGCCGAGGTATTTAGCGATGCGTAAGATAGTTTGTTTGTTCATATTGTTTTACCACCTAGTAAATGTTGTTTGACTGTATCAAGGTAAGGAATTTGTGGAAAAGCAGACTGCTCAATCACATAACCGAATTCTTTGATATAGTCAAGCGGCATTGACTTTTTTCCCATATCCTGATGATAAAAACGGATGAGGTCAAGTGCCGGCAATAAATACGTTTCTTGATAAGAAGAAAAATGAAGAAGGACAAAGCAAATTCCTTTTTGTTCAAGGACTTGTTCCATATGCCGAATCTGATGAGGATGGAAGTTCTTCATCGGAATCGCATGTTTTTGCTTGGTTTCCTTGGCTTCGAAATCGATGTAAAACCCTTCATAAACTCCAGAATAATCGGTAGTCGATGCTTGTCTAAAATAAGCTTCAACAATCTTAGCACGACTACGCTGAGGATAGTCTACGCGGACAATCTGAACAGGAGTTGGTTTCTTATGGATAACAGCTAAACCGTGTGTCAGATAATACTCGTTTGTAGCATTGATCATCTTCTCAAAGGTCATCCCACGATTTGCGAAATTTTTAGTTTGTGAGGTGACTTGATGTTTTTTTTTCGATGAAAGTTTATGAGGATAGTTGACCATAATTCTCCTTATTGGTACAATAACATCACTCTATTATATCATAAAGGTGCACAGAAAGGGTGAAAAAATGCATACAGCCTTGGTTTTAGGCTATTCTAGCTTTGATTTAGGATTGTTTAATGACAAAGATATTCGTTTAAAAATTATTAAAAAAGCCATTCGTAGAGATTTGGAAAAAATGGCTGACGAAGGGTTGAAATGGTTGGTGTTTACGGGAACTCTGGGATTTGAACACTGGGTTTTGGAGGTGGCCAGAGATATGAAAGATGACTTTGGTTTCCAACTTGCGACTATCTTTGATTTTGAGACTCATGGGGAAAACTGGAATGAGGGGAATCGGGTTAAACTTAGTGAATTTAAACAAGTTGATTTTGTTAAATACGCCTATCCGAACTATGAACACAAGGGTCAATTACGAGATTATCAACTTTTCTTACTTGAAAATACAGATGGAGCCTATCTTTTTTATGATGAAGAAAATGAAACAAAACTGAAGTATTTTTACGAACTGATGAAAAAGAAAGACAACTATATTACAAAAAGATTAACATTTGAGGAATTAAACGAAGTAGCTGAAAATTTTTCCGAAAATTGAGCCTTTGACCTTGCTTTTTGTTTGCCTTTTTTTATATAATAATACTAGCAACTGAGAATGGAGAGAGACATGGCAAGTATTATTTTTACAGCAAAAGATATTTTTGAGCAGGATTTTGGAAGAGAAGTACGTGGATATAGTAAAGCAGAGGTTGATGAATTCTTGGATGATGTCATCAAGGATTATGAAACTTATGCAGCATTAGTAAAGTCACTCCGTTTAGAAATTGCAGAGTTGAAAGAGGAATTGGCAAAAAAACCTCAAGTGACTCCAGTAGCTTCTGAACCAGCAGAGCTTGGAAGTACAACTTCTATGACAAACTTTGATATTTTGAAACGTTTGAATCGTCTTGAAAAAGAAGTGTTTGGCAAACAAATCATGGATAATTCTGATTTCTAAGAATACTTCTGTTGTGCAATTTTTGGATAATCGCGTGAAGAGAGTTTCTTTTCATGAGGAAAGTCCATGCTAGCACAGGCTGTGATGCCTGTAGTGTTTGTGCTAGGCGAAACCATAAGCCTAGGGACGAGAAATCGTTACGGCAGTTGAAATGGCTAAGTCTTTGGATATGTCAGAGTAGACTTGAAAGTGCCACAGTGACGGAGTCTCTCTGGAAACAGAGAGAGTGGAACGCGGTAAACCCCTCAAGCTAGCAACCCAAATTTTGGTCGGGGCATGGAGTGCGCGGAAACGAACGTAGTACTCTGACTGCTAGCAGCTAGAGCTGCTAGTGGTAGACAGATGATTATCGAAGGAAGTGGTCCTAGTCACTTCTGGAACAAAACATGGCTTATAGAAAATTGCATATAGGTTGGGGCTGAGATATATTCTCAACCTCATTTTTTAAAGTGCATAAAGAAAGGTCTATAAAAGACTGAAATGAAAACAACATTTAATTTAATTGCGACTGCTGCGGCGGGTTTGGAAGCTGTAGTTGGACGTGAAGTAAGAGATTTGGGTTATGATTGTCAAGTTGAAAATGGGCGTGTTCGTTTTCAAGGTGATGTTAAAGCGATTATCCAAACCAACCTGTGGCTAAGAGCTGCAGATAGAATCAAAATTGTTGTGGGAACTTTTCCTGCAAAAACATTTGAAGAACTCTTCCAAGGTGTTTTTGCTTTAGATTGGGAAAACTATCTTCCGCTAGGAGCTCGTTTCCCAATTGCCAAGGCTAAGTGTGTCAAGTCAAAATTACACAATGAGCCAAGTGTGCAGGCAATTTCTAAGAAGGCAGTCGTTAAGAAACTACAAAAACACTATGCCCGACCAGAAGGTGTTCCCCTGATGGAGAATGGTCCAGAGTTCAAGATTGAAGTTTCCATTTTGAAAGATATAGCGACTGTTATGATTGATACAACTGGTTCAAGTCTCTTTAAACGTGGTTACCGTACTGAAAAAGGTGGTGCTCCAATCAAGGAGAATATGGCAGCTGCGATTTTGCAACTGTCAAACTGGTATCCAGATAAGCCTTTGATTGATCCAACCTGTGGTTCTGGAACTTTTTGTATTGAGGCGGCTATGATTGCGCGCAAGATGGCACCAGGTTTGCGTCGTTCATTTGCCTTTGAAGAGTGGAACTGGGTTAGTGACCGCTTGATTCAAGAAGTCAGAACTGAGGCAAGCAAGAAGATAAATCGAGAGATTGAACTGGATATTATGGGTTGTGATATCGATGGTCGTATGGTGGAAATTGCCAAAGCCAATGCCCAGGCAGCAGGAGTATCTGGAGATATTCTCTTTAAACAGATGCGCGTACAGGATTTGCGTACGGATAAGATTAATGGAGTCATTATCTCTAACCCACCATATGGTGAACGTTTGTCAGATGATGCAGGAGTAACTAAACTTTATGCTGAAATGGGTGAGGTTTTTGAACCACTCAAAACTTGGAGTAAGTTTATTCTGACAAGTGATGAAGCCTTTGAAAGTAAATATGGTAGTCAGGCGGATAAAAAACGAAAACTCTATAATGGTACTTTGAAAGTTGATTTGTATCAATATTTTGGTCAACGTGTCAAAAGAAATTTGACAGATTAGAAAGGAGCTGCCATGGATCAGAAGGATAAAAAAGAAGAATTGTTAGAAACTGAGAAAACATCTCAGGAACCTCAGTTTGATTTTGAGGAAGCTAAGGATTTGACGGTTGGACAGGTTATTCGAAAAAATGAAGAAATCGAAGCAGGAGTAACTCCTGATGATACGATTTTGGACAAATACATTAAACAACACCGTGAAGAAATTGAAGCTGATAAATTTACAAACATTCAGGCGAAGAAAGAGGAACTTCAAAGTCTAGATGATTTGATCCAAGAAGCTAAAGAGACGATTGAAGAAGAGGTGGAACCAGTAGAAGAAGTCTCTGAATCAGAAAAGTTTGCTGAAGAAGAGGGAGTAGCAACTGAAGAAGTTCTCCCTTCGCCACTAGAAGAAACTTTAGTTATGGATAAAAATCTTGTAGAGGAAGTATTTGAACCTGAACAGGTAGAAAATGAGGAAACTTCACAAGAAGAAACCCCAATTCTAGCTCGCTCTCTTCAAGAAGAGGATGAACCACGACGCAAAAAACTGTGGGTCATTTTGTCAGCTTTTTTAGCGATTGTTGTCTTGATTATTGGGGGTAGCTACTACGTTTATCGTCAAATTACGCGTTCTTCTCAAGAAATTCAGTCTCAGTCATCTGATGCAGGTTTGGTAAGTAACCAAGCAATTCTCGATCAATTTAACAGTCTCTATGACACTTTTTATACTGATGAGAATAAAACTGCCCTAAAAAATAGTCAGTTTAGTCAATTGAGTCAGCTCAAAGAGCTATTAGATAAACTTGAGGGTGCTAAAGAACATACTCTTGCAAAATCAAAATATGATAGCCTTGAAACACAAATCAAGGCAGTACAAGATGTTAATGCTCAATTTGAAACGCCAGCTATTACAGATGGTGTTCTAGATACAAATGCTAAAGTAAAGGCAGATGCTAAATTTACCGAAGTTAAGACTGGGAATACTGAAATTGATAAACTGCTAGATAAGGCTATTAGTCTCGGTAAGAGTCAACTTTCAAGTTCTACAAGCTCAAGCAGTAGTCAGTCAAGTTCATCAAGCCAAACAGAGTCAAGCTCAGCAACTGAAAGCAATGCTAGCAGTTCTGCTAATGCATCAACTTCAGCGGGTGAAACAGCCTCAGCAAATAATATCCTAAATAGTGGACTAGCAAGCAATGGTGTGAACCTACAAAGAAGTGTCAGTCGAGTACCGTACAATCAAGCCGCTGTAAGTGATAGTAGTAATCCTGCTTGGACATTCGCTGATGGTGTCCTTGAACGCATTCTTGAGACTTCGCGTGCGCGTGGCTATATCACGGGTAACCAATACATTTTGGAACCTGTGAATATTGTTAATGGCAATGGTTATTACAACCTTTATAAACCAGATGGTACCTATCTCTTTACCCTTAATTGTAAGACAGGTTACTTTGTAGGGAATGGTTCTGGACATGCGGATGATTTAGACTACTAGTCAAATTGTTACAAAATTCTTTCTTTTCACAGATAAACATGATAAAATAAAACATATTAAACAAGAGGAGTGTCACATGACAAAAGCTAACTTTGGTGTTGTTGGTATGGCCGTAATGGGTCGTAACCTTGCCCTTAATATTGAATCTCGTGGTTATACAGTTGCTATTTATAACCGTAGTAAAGAAAAAACTGAAGATGTGATTGCTTGCCACCCTGATAAAAACTTCGTGCCAAGCTATGATATCGAAAGCTTCGTAAACTCAATTGAAAAACCACGTCGTATCATGCTTATGGTACAAGCAGGACCTGGTACAGATGCGACAATTCAAGCCCTTCTTCCACACTTGGATAAAGGTGATATCTTGATCGATGGAGGGAATACTTTCTACAAAGATACCATCCGTCGTAATGAAGAGTTGGCTAACTCAGGTATCAACTTTATCGGTACAGGTGTTTCTGGTGGTGAAAAAGGTGCCCTTGAAGGACCATCTATCATGCCTGGCGGACAAAAAGAAGCTTATGACTTGGTAGCAGATGTTCTTGAAGAAATCTCTGCAAAAGCTCCAGAAGATGGAAAACCATGTGTAACTTACATCGGTCCTGATGGAGCTGGTCACTATGTAAAAATGGTCCACAATGGGATCGAGTACGGTGATATGCAATTGATCGCAGAAAGCTACGATCTTATGCAACACTTGCTTGGCCTCTCTGCAGAAGACATGGCTGAAATCTTTACTGAGTGGAACAAGGGTGAATTGGACAGCTACTTGATCGAAATCACTGCTGATATCCTTGGACGCAAAGATGACGAAGGTCAAGACGGACCAATCGTAGACTATATCTTGGATGCTGCAGGAAACAAAGGAACTGGTAAATGGACTAGTCAATCAGCTCTTGACCTTGGTGTGCCATTGTCACTCATTACTGAGTCAGTATTTGCACGTTACATCTCAACTTACAAAGAAGAACGTGTACATGCTAGCAAGGTTCTTCCAAAACCAGCTGCTTTCAAATTTGAAGGAGATAAGGCTGAGTTGATTGAAAAAATCCGTCAAGCTCTTTACTTCTCAAAAATCATCTCATACGCACAAGGTTTTGCGCAATTGCGTGTAGCTTCTAAAGAAAACAACTGGAACTTGCCATTTGCAGACATCGCTTCTATCTGGCGTGATGGATGTATCATCCGTTCACGTTTCTTGCAAAAGATTACAGATGCTTACAACCGTGATGCAGATCTTGCTAACCTTCTTTTGGATGAGTACTTCTTGGACGTAACTGCTAAGTACCAACAATCTGTTCGTGATATCGTAGCTCTTGCTGTTCAAGCTGGTGTACCAGTACCAACCTTCTCAGCAGCTATCACTTACTTTGACAGCTACCGTTCAGCTGATCTTCCAGCGAACTTGATCCAAGCACAACGTGACTACTTTGGTGCCCACACTTACCAACGTAAGGATAAAGAAGGAACCTTCCACTACTCTTGGTATGACGAAAAATAAGTAGGTCAGCCATGGGGAAACGGATTTTATTACTTGAGAAAGAAAGAAATCTAGCTCATTTTTTAAGTCTGGAACTCCAAAAAGAGCAATACCGAGTTGATCAGGTAGAAGAGGGACCAAAAGCCCTCTCCATGGCTCTTCAGACAGACTATGACTTGATTTTACTGAATGCTCATCTAGGGGATATGACAGCCCAGGATTTTGCAGATAAGTTGAGTCGAACCAAGCCAGCTGCGGTGATCATGGTCTTGGACCATCGAGAAGAATTGCAAGACCAACTTGAAACAATCCAGCGTTTCGCTGTTTCATACATCTATAAACCAATCATTATCGATGATTTGGTCAATCGTATTTCAGCTATCTTCCGAGGTCGAGATTTCATCGACCAACACTGTAGTCAGATGAAAGTTCCGACAGCTTATCGCAATCTGCGTATGGATGTAGAACATCATACCGTCTATCGTGGCGAGGAGATGATTGCTCTGACACGTCGTGAATATGACCTCTTAGCTACCCTTATGGGAAGTAAGAAGGTTTTAACTCGTGAGCAATTGCTGGAAAGTGTTTGGAAGTATGAAAGTGCGACCGAAACCAATATTGTGGATGTTTATATCCGTTATCTACGTAGTAAACTTGACGTAAAAGGTCAAAAGAGCTACATTAAAACCGTGCGTGGTGTTGGTTACACCATGCAAGAATAGAAAAGCAGTTACAGTTTTGTAACTGCTTTTTTTGAGTCGTTGAAATGTTGACATATGATTTGATTTTTGCTACAATCATTTTGGAGGATAAAAGAATGAAATTTTTGAAAAAAATGATGCTAGCTGGACTTGCAGCATTCTTTTTTAGTCTGTTAGCAACTAGTACAGTATTTGCGGATGATGCTGATTCAGAAGGCTGGAAATTTGTTCAAGAAAATGGTAGAACCTACTACAAGAAGGGCGATATCAAAGAAAAGGCCTGGAGAGTGATTGATGGCAAGTACTATTATTTTGATCATGTATCAGGTGAGATGGTTGTTGGCTGGCAATATATCCCGTTTCCATCTAAAGGTAGTACAATTGGTCCTTACCCAAATGGTTTAAGATTAGAATCTATGCCAATGCCACAATGGTATTACTTTAACCAAGATGGCGTACTACAAGAATTTGTTGGCTGGCAACAATTAGAGGTAAAAGATTCCTTAACCGTTGGGAAAAAACATGGTGAAGGATGGGAAGGTCCAGAAGTTCTTAAATTAGCATACTACTACTTTGATCAAGATCATTCTTTAAAGACAGGTTGGCTTTACGATCAGTCTAACTGGTATTACCTAGCAAAAACAGGAAATTCTGGGAATAAGAATCTTGGTGGTGAGAGACGTTCTGGTTGGATTCAAGATGCTTCCACTTGGTACTATTTAGACCCAGAGACTGGCATTATGCAAACTGGTTGGCAGTATCTTGGTAATAAGTGGTACTATCTCCGTTCATCAGGTGCTATGGCGACCGGTTGGTATCTAGATGGTTCAACTTGGTATTATTTAGATGCTCAAAATGGTGATATGAAAACTGGCTGGATTTATGTCGGTAATACTTGGTATTATCTTCGTTCGTCAGGAGCTATGGTGACAGGCTGGTTCCAAGTTAATGGTAAATGGTACTATGCCTATAGTTCAGGTGCCTTAGCTGTAAATACAAAAGTAGATGGCTACTACGTCAACTATAATGGCGAGTGGGTACAGTAATGAAAACAAGCGATTGTGAAGGAAACAATCGCTTTTTTTGTGAAAATATAATAAAATAGAAAGGAATAAAGTTCTAAAATTTTATCTAGAAAAAGACGGTTTTCGTCTGATAGAAGGATTAAATGACAAAAGAAGTTGGTGTCGGTCAGGCACATAGTAAAATTATTTTAATAGGAGAGCATGCAGTAGTCTATGGCTATCCAGCAATCTCTTTGCCGCTTTTAGAGGTAGAGGTGACTTGTCGGGTAGTTCCTGCAGCGACACCATGGCGTCTTTTTGAAGAGGACACCTTATCCATGGCGGTATATGCTTCTCTCGAGTATCTAAATATAAAAGATGCGTGCATCCGTTGTCAAATTGACTCGGCTATTCCTGAAAAACGTGGGATGGGGTCTTCAGCAGCCATTAGCATTGCAGCCATTCGAGCGGTATTTGATTATTACCAAGCGGAACTTCCACATGACGTGTTAGAGATTTTGGTCAATCGGGCGGAGATGATTGCCCATATGAATCCTAGTGGTTTAGATGCCAAGACCTGTCTTAGTGACCAGCCTATTCGTTTTATCAAGAATGTAGGTTTTGAAGAATTAGCTATGGATTTGTCAGCTTATCTGGTCATTGCTGATACTGGAGTTTATGGACATACTCGTGAAGCTATCCAAGTTGTAGAGAGTAAAGGCAAGGATGCCTTACCTTTCTTACATGCGCTAGGAGAGTTGACCCAGCAAGCAGAAGAAGCAATAAAAACAAAAGATGCCGTGAAGCTGGGAGAGATTTTAACAAAGGCACATGGCAATCTAAAGGAAATTGGAGTTAGCAGTCCTGAGTCAGATGCCTTGGTTGAAACTGCTCTCGACAATGGTGCTCTTGGCGCCAAGATGAGTGGTGGTGGCTTAGGAGGCTGTATCATAGCCTTAGTAGCCGACTATCGCCAAGCGCAAGAACTAGCAGAAAGATTAGAAGAGAAAGGAGCTGTTCAGACATGGATCGAAAGCCTGTAACAGTACGTTCCTATGCCAATATTGCTATTATCAAATATTGGGGTAAGAAAAAAGAAAAAGAGATGGTTCCTGCGACTAGCAGTATCTCTCTAACCTTAGAAAATATGTATACGGAGACGACACTTTCTCCTTTACCAGCTGATGCAACCGCAGATGCATTCTATATCAATGGTCAGTTACAAAATGAAGCTGAGCACGCTAAGATGAGTAAAATCATTGACCGCTACCGTCCTGAAGGAGCAGGGTTTGTTCGTATCGATACTAAGAACAATATGCCAACAGCAGCAGGCCTTTCTTCAAGTTCCAGTGGTTTATCTGCCTTGGTCAAAGCTTGTAACTCATATTTCCAACTGGGGCTGAGTCGCAGAGAATTGGCCTTGGAAGCTAAGTTTGCATCGGGTTCTTCATCTCGTAGTTTTTATGGCCCCTTGGCAGCCTGGGACAAGGATAGTGGAGAGATCTATCCAGTTGAGACTGACTTGAAACTCGCTATGATTATGTTGGTCTTGGAAGACCAGAAAAAACCAATTTCCAGTCGAGATGGGATGAAGCTCTGTGTGGAGACTTCGACAACTTTTGATGAGTGGATTCGTCAATCTGAACAAGATTACAAGGATATGTTGGTCTACCTCAAGGAAAATGACTTTAAGAAAGTTGGAGAATTGACAGAGAAGAACGCCTTGGCTATGCATGCTACGACAAAAACAGCCACTCCCTCCTTCTCTTATCTGACAGATGCTAGTTATGAGGCTATGGATTTTGTTCGTCAGCTTAGAGAACAAGGAGAATCTTGCTACTTTACCATGGATGCGGGCCCTAATGTCAAGGTTCTTTGCTTGGAAGAGGACTTGGAACATTTATCAGAACTTTTAGGTCAACGCTATCGCTTAATCGTTTCAAAAACAAAGGATTTGAGCCAAGATGACGATTGTTAAAACTTGTGGGAAGCTCTATTGGGCTGGGGAGTATGCCATTTTAGAACCAGGACAGTTGGCGCTAATAAAGGCTATTCCCATCTATATGACGGCTGAGATTAAAGCGTCTAATAATTATCGACTCTACTCAGATATGTTTTCCTATAGTGTAGACATGAGTCCAGATTCTTCTTATGCCTTGATTCAAGAAACAGTTGCCTTGGTGGAGGAATACCTGACTGTCCAAGGAGTTGAACTACAGCCTTTCTCCCTAGACATTCGTGGGAAAATGGAGCGTGAGGGCAAGAAGTTTGGTCTGGGTTCTAGTGGTAGCGTCGTTGTATTGGTTATCAAGGCCATGCTTGCTTTCTATGATAGACCAGCTGAAAGAGACTTCTTGTTTAAACTGGCGAGTGCAGTCCTTCTCAAACGTGGGGACAATGGTTCCATGGGTGACATTGCCTGTATCGTTTCAGAAAACCTAGTCCTCTATCAGTCATTTGATCGGGAGAAAGTGGCACAATGGCTAGAAAAGGAAGACTTGCCAACTGTATTGGCACGTGATTGGGGCTTTTCTATTTCTAGTGTTGAACCGGCCTTGAAATTTGATTTTCTGGTGGGTTGGACCAAGGAAGTAGCTGTGTCTAGTCATATGGTCAAGCAAATCAAGAACAATATGAACGCTAGCTTTTTGCAGGCTTCAAAAGAAACAGTAAAATCTTTGGTGAAGGGATTGCAGGAAGGGCAAGAAGAAACCATTATTGCCTTGTTAGAACAAGCCAGCCAACTTTTAGAAGGCTTGAGTTCAGATATTTACACACCTTCGCTCAGACAATTAAAAGATGCCAGCAGAAACTTAAAAGCTGTTGCTAAAAGTAGTGGTGCTGGTGGTGGAGACTGTGGGATAGCCCTCAGTTTTGACCAAGATTCGACCACATTACTGAAAAAACGCTGGGCTGATCTTGGGATTGAACTCTTGTATCAAGAAAGGATAGGACATGACGACGAATCGGAAGGATGAGCACATCCGCTATGCCCTTGAACAAAAAAGTTCTTATAATAGTTTTGATGAAGTTGAACTGATTCATTCTTCGCTACCCTTATATGACTTAGATGAAATTGATCTTTCGACAGAATTTGCAGGGCGCAAATGGGACTTTCCTTTTTATATTAACGCCATGACAGGTGGGAGTGACAAGGGCAGAGAAATCAATCAAAAATTGGCTCAGGTGGCTGAGGCCTGTGGGATTTTATTTGTGACAGGTTCTTACAGTGCGGCACTTAAGGATCCATCGGACAATTCTTTTTCAGTCAAAACTAGTCACCCTAACCTTCTACTTGGAACCAATATTGGCTTAGACAAGCCTGTTGAATTGGGGATACAAACGGTCCAAGAGATGAATCCCCTCCTCTTGCAAGTTCATGTCAATGTTATGCAGGAATTACTCATGCCAGAAGGTGAACGTCAATTTAGATTATGGCAAAGTAATCTGAAAGATTATGCTGAGCAAATCACAGTTCCTCTTGTTTTAAAAGAAGTCGGTTTTGGTATGGATGTTAAGACCATTGCTAAGGCTTATGAGATGGGAATACGAACCGTTGATTTGTCTGGTCGTGGGGGAACGAGCTTTGCCTATATTGAAAACCGTCGCAGTGGACAGCGTGACTACCTAAATGACTGGGGTCAATCAACTATGCAAGCACTTCTGAATGCCCAAGACTGGAAAGATAAGATGGAGCTTTTGGTAAGTGGAGGAGTGCGCAATCCACTAGACATCATCAAATGCCTGGTATTTGGAGCCAAGGCGGTTGGTCTATCACGCACCATGTTAGAGCTGGTTGAAAATTACTCTGTTGATGTCGTTATTTCCATTGTTGAAGGTTGGAAGGAAGACCTATGCTTGATTATGTGTGCCCTTAATTGTAAAAGAATTGAGGATTTGCAAGAGGTCGACTATCTCCTTTACGGAAAATTAAAAGAAGCAAAAGATCAATTATAAGGAGGTCGGGATTTTGGTCCCGGTCTCTTTATCATTCCTCAGACTGATGTGACTTTTTGGTTTTGTGATACAATAAAATAGAGAGGACGGATACATGCGAAAATTTCAAATTTTTCTATTTATTGAAGCTTGTTTATTAACAGGAGCTCTGATTATGATGGTATCAGAGCATTTTTCCCGTTTTCTGCTGATCTTGCTCTTGTTTTTACTGCTGATTCGATACTATACTGGAAGACAGGGGAATAACCTCATATTAGTGGCAGTGAGCATCCTATTTTTCTTTATCATCATGCTCAATCCCTTTGTCATTTTAGCTATCTTTGTGGCTTTGATTTATAGTCTCTTCTTGCTTTATCCTATGATGAATCAGGAAAGAGAAGACACCAATCTGTTTTTTGAAGAAGTAGTGACAGTGAAGAGGGAGAAAAATCGCTGGTTTGGGAATCTACACCACTTCTCAAGCTACCAGACTTGCCGCTTTGATGATATCAACCTTTTTCGTCTCATGGGGAAAGATACCATTCATCTAGAGCACGTGATTTTGAGCAATCATGATAATGTCATCATCTTGAGAAAACTGGTGGGTACGACTAGAATTATTGTACCAGTAGATGTTGAAGTCAGTCTTAGTGTCAATTCTCTGTATGGAGACTTAACCTTTTTTGACCAGCCTAAACGTGCTTTACGTAATGAGCAATTTCATCAAGAAACCAGAGATTATCTCAAGAGTCCTAAGAGTGTTAAGGTACTTTTGACAACCATGATTGGAGATGTTGAGGTGGTGAGAGGATGAAAAAACAACCCTATATTTTAATTGGTCTCACCTCATTTCTCTTTGTTGCTTTTCTATTTCGAAGCCTTTTTAAGGTCTTAGATTTGGAGTGGACTTCTCTTTTTCAGGATCTAGAAAAGACAGAAAAAGTCCTTTTTCTAGCCCTGATGTTTAGTCTTGCCCTAGCCTTTTTATTAGTCCTATTCTGGACAATGGTTGACGAAATTTCAAAGAGAAGAATCCAAGCAAATCTCAAACGTCTCCTAGCTGGCAAAGATATTGAAAGTCTGGGAGATGCTGACTTAGACGCAAGTTTTAGAAATTTGTCAGGAAAGCTCGGTTTGTTGACAGAAGCTATTCAAAAAGCAGACAATCAGGCCTTGGTCAAAGAAGAAGAAATTGTTGAAAAGGAGCGCAAGCGAATCGCACGTGACTTGCATGATACGGTCAGCCAAGAAATTTTTGCAGCCCATATGATTTTATCTGGGCTCAGCCAACAAGCTTCTAAATTAGACCGCGAGAAGATGCAAACACAACTCCAAAGTGTGACTGCCATTTTAGAGACAGCTCAAAGAGACTTGCGCATTCTTCTTTTGCATTTACGACCAATTGAACTGGAACAAAAAAGCTTGGTGGAGGGTATTCAGCTACTCCTCAAAGAGCTAGAAGAAAAAAGTGAATTGAAGGTAAGCTTTAAATATCAGGTAGACGAATTGCCTAAAAAGATTGAGGAACATGTCTTCCGTATCGTCCAAGAATTGATTAGTAATACACTTCGTCATGCCCAAGCTTCATGTCTAGATGTTTACCTTTATCAAACGGAAACAGGTTTGCAGTTGAAGGTAGTAGACAATGGTCGTGGTTTTCAGCTAGATGATGTTGATGAACTAAGCTATGGTCTACGCAATGTCAAAGAACGAGTGGAAGATATGGCTGGGACAGTACAATTGATGACGGCTCCTAAGCAGGGTTTGGCAGTGGATATCCGCATTCCCTTGCTTGAGTGACTAACAAAAGGAAATGAAATGAAACTATTATTAGTAGATGACCACCAAATGGTGCGTCTGGGTTTAAAAAGTTATTTTGAATTACAAGATGATGTAGAGGTTGTAGGAGAAGCAACCAATGGTGCGGAAGGAATTTCTATGGCCTTGGAGCTTCGTCCAGATGTGATCGTCATGGATATTGTTATGCCTGAAGTCAACGGAATTGATGCAACTCTAGCTATTCTCAAAGAATGGCCAGAAGCTAAAATATTAATCGTGACCTCTTACCTAGACAATGAAAAAATCATGCCGGTCTTGAATGCTGGAGCTAGAGGTTATATGCTCAAGACGTCCAGTGCAGATGAATTGTTACACGCTGTTCGTAAGGTGGCGGTTGGAGAGCTAGCCATTGAACAAGAGGTTAGCAAGAAGGTAGAATACAACCGCAATCATATTGAACTACATGAAGATCTGACAGCTCGTGAACGAGATGTCCTTCAATTAATCGCTAAAGGCTATGAAAATCAGCGTATAGCTGATGAATTGTTCATTTCCCTTAAGACAGTTAAAACCCATGTATCCAATATTTTAGCAAAGCTTCAGGTTAGTGACCGCACCCAGGCAGCAGTATATGCCTTTCAGCATCACTTAGTAGGGCATGAGGATTTCTAGATGAATCTTTTGGAGTGAAAGTAAGGTTTATTTTTCAAAAGTCATTCAAAAGATTTACTTTTAGTTAAGAATGTATCTATATAATTTATAACTATAGAATAAATGGATCAGGAAAACTGGTCTATTTTATTTTGTTTTTACGATTTTTTAATACTTATTCTATTAACAGGCATACAATGTTTCGATTAAAGTTTTTAAAGAACTAGGAAGATTATCTAAGTGATACATTCTATAATATTCATGTCGTATATAATAAAGTTTTTTGCAATAATGTATCAAGAAATCTTTTATTTTACAAAAAATAGTTTTGTTATCAAAAAAATCCACAGTTATAGTGGATGAAAATATTCCGACAACAAATAACTGGTTATAAAAGACAATTAAAATATAAAAATAGTTGAAATATTAATTTGAAGTGGTATACTAGTATGTGTAAAAATATACAAATATTTTAAGGAGAATAAAATGAAGTATCATTTTAATGAACGCCAACGCTTTTCTTTACGTAAGTATAGCTTTGGTTTAGCGTCTGTTCTTTTAGGAACCGCCTTCTTTTTGAGTGGCCAAGTCGCTAGCGCTGATGAGACAAATGTTTCAGAAACTTTGTCCCCTTCCGTAGTATCTGCTAGTCCAGATAGTTCAACTAGTACGTCGGAATCTTCAGTGTCAGAAACTTCTGAATCAAAACCTGCAGTAGTTGAAAAACCTGCTGAAGCTTCAGAAACTTCTGAGTCAAATTCTACACTTGTAGATAAAGCTGTTGTAACACCAGAAACAACTGAAAAGCCAAAAGCTGATAAAGAAGAATCAGCTAAGGTATCAAGTGAAGATACGGCAAAAACAACTGAAGGTAAAGCTGAAGTTGCTGAAAAAGATGGTAAGTCTACTGATAAAGCTGAAGTTGCTGAAAAAGATGGTAAATCTACTGATAAAGCTCCAGCTCCAACTGAAGCACGCCGTTCAACACGTACACGTCGAGCTACTTCAGAAAATAAACGTGAAGTATCAAATTGGAGTGAGTTTGTTTCAGCCTTAGAGGATGGAAATGTCAACGAAATCACTGTAAATGGTGATGTCGTTGCTCAAGGTGATAATGGAAACACAGATGGCCGAAATCCTGGTTCTGTAGACCGTAGAACTACCATTAGTGCACCATCACGTCCAGTTACTATCCAAGGTAAAAATGAAAACGCTCGTCTTGAACTTTTGTCACACACTTTGGAGTTGACAGGAGCTAGCTGGGAACTAAACCTCAAAAATCTTAAGATTGCTTCAGCAAACTCTAGAGGTCCAATTGAACTATCAAGAACTAGCGGTTCAAATACTGTCACTTTTGACAACGTAACCAGTGTTGGTTCATCACTTTATGGTGGTGGTGGTAACACAAATGTCGTTATCAAAGGGAATACAACATCAACAGTAAGTGACAGTTACCAAGCAGCAAACGGTCAAACACAATACGTACAACGTAATGTTGGCGCGGTTGGCCGTTCAGATCAACGTCGTGAGTCAAATATTCACGATGCCAAATCTGTAACAGTTGCTGAGGGAGCTAGTTTAACGCTTAATCGCTCTTCTCAAGGGGATGCTATTACTCTTGAAAGTGGAGCTAAAGTCAGTGTAAAAGATAAAGGTAGTCTTACTATCAACATGAACACTGACAACCGAACTGATAATGCTCGCTACCATAATGCTGGTATTTTCATGGCTGATAGTGGTACCGTAGAAACTGGTAAAGGCTCTAAGTTAGTCTTAAATACTAGTATCGGTCAAGGTATTTCAATTGGTATAGACCGTCCAGGGGATGGAGTTAACGATAAGAATCGTTTCGGTGGTTACGGTGCAGGTAACCATGGTCGTAAAAATGGCCCTAGCCGTGTTCTTATTGGTGAAGAAGGTACCTTTGAGTTTAATGGCCGTGATGGGATTATGATGGGTAATAACTCAGAACTTGTCACAGGTCAAAATTCAAAAGTTCGCTTTGAAAATAGAGGACGCGGTGTAGCACTTGATTTCGGTAATGATTCAAGAGTAGCCTTTGGTAAACATTCGACAAATACCTTCCATTCAGATGGTAAAGGTAAGAACGGTGGTGCACCTTCGGGTAGTTACGATGGTTACAACTATATCGGCCTCAATGAAAATGGTAAAATCTTAGTAGATGACTTTGCGACTTTCCGTGTGCAAATGGACAATCGTGGCAACAATGACTGGGATGATGTCATTTCACTTGGTTCTCAGAATGGTACTAAGTCTGAGCCACTTTTCCAAGCTAATAAGGGTTCTATCGTAGATATCCGAGATGATAATACCAACTTCTATGCGGAGTTGATTTCCGTAGCCTTGGGTTCAAGTAAGAATACTGTCTTCCAGTTCAATAACCCACTTTATGTATCCTTCATGAGATATACAAACTCACAAGGTCTTTCAGCAGGGGAAATTACGGGTAAATTACCAGTATCTATTCCTCAAGGGAACAACCCACAGGATATTGGACACGGAAACATCCTTTATATCTCAGATAAAACACCAGCGTCTGGAAACAGAATCGAATTTAACGGTCCAGCTAGTCGGAACGGTGGCTCTACTGTTGGAACTTATACCGTCTATTCTATGAATAAAGATGGTAGGGATAGCCAAACTAAAGATAAACAAAGTTCTGTTTGGACTAATATACGGAGCGGTTCAATGTCAATCGCTGGTTTCATAAGTAGAAGACCAGATATTCAACCTGCTAACGCTGCATCTGTTCAAACAGGCTCTTCTTCTGGTGGGGTAAGCGCTACAGATAGAACCTATGGTATTGACCCTGTTGATCATAACCGTCAAAACATTTGGGTTTCAAATGGTACTAAAATCAACCCGACTGGTGTTCATAAGAATATCATCAAATATGTCTACGAAGATGGAACTCCAGTTAAAGTAGACAAAGACGGAAATCCAGTTAAAGATGTTATCCAGTCATCAGATTGGAACCGTACTTTGGATGTCTCAATCGACAAAGAAGGTTTCGAAAATATTTTAAGAAATTCAAGCGTTAGAAATGGTGATGAATTCTTAGCAGCATACAGTAAAGCGAAGTATCACATTTCTGATATCGATGGAGATAATATAGCTGATACAGGTTGGAAAAAAGACGGAACAAATTCTGCTACCTATAATTATGGTACTATCGCTTCGCCAAAACTCAAAGGCTATAAACCAGAAATTCTATCAACAAATGTTCCAGGATTAGAAGTTGGGGCTAAAGCTGATTCAGTTTCTGTTTCATATGATTCAAGCAAAGCACCAGATACGCTTATTGAAGCTCAAGCAGGTAAACGTACCGTTTCAGAAACTTATTGGCGCAATATTGTAGCTAAGTCTGATTTGGGTACATACGAAACAGTCGTTGTCTATAAGCGACCAATGCAATCAGCTATTATTAAATACATTGATACAAGTGCTAATAATAAGGAGTTAGCAAAAGATCAAGTTTCTGGTAAATCGGATGAAGCCATTAACTACTCAACGGATGCTAAGATTGCTGATTTTGTTAATAAAGGTTACAAACTTGTAGACGATGGATTCAAAAAGGCCTCTGAAGATCAAAAGAAATTTGATGATGATGAAAACATTGAACAAGAATTCGTAGTTAGACTAGAACACGATGTAACTCCAGTTGGACCAAATAATCCACACAATCCAACAGATCCAATCAATCCAAATGATCCAAACAGTCCTAAATACCCTGCGACAGATCAATGGAAGAAAGATGTAACATCAACTGTTCATTATGTGGTATCAGACGGTAAGGCAACTGCCCCAGCTGACAATGTTCAAAATGCACAATGGACACGTACCTTAAATGTTGATAAGGTGACAGGTAAAGTTCTTAACCCTAATGCACCATGGACAGCGAATAAGGCTAACTATGATGCAGTTCCAACACCAGGATTGACAGGTTACTATGCGGATAAAGCAAATGTTGATTCTAAGACAGTCACTCAAGAAAATCTTGAAGAAACTGTAACTTACAAACCACTTGGAAACTTGGTTCCAAAACCAGAGACACCAAATGATCCTAAGTTCCCATCAACACCAGAAGTGAAGTATCCAAATGATCCAAACGATCCAACTAAACCAGGTCAACCACTTGTTCCAGATGTACCAGGTTATGAACCACATCTTCCAGATCCAAAAGATCCAACTAAACCAGGTAAATCAGTACCTCCAGGAACACCAATCACTCCTGAAAAACCAGGTGAAGATACACCAATTATCTACGTACCAAAAACAACTGAAGTTACAAAACCAACTAAACAAACGGTAACGTTTGAAGGAGCAGGAACAGCTACTCCAGCTGATAAGGTTCAAGATAACTTCACCTTTACTGGTAAACAAAAAAATGGTACAACAACATGGGATCAACCTAATCACACTTATGGCAAAGAAACAGTTCCAGTTGTTGAACATTACTATGCCGATAAGAAGGAAGCTGGATCTAAGACAGTTACTCCAGATCAACCAGAAGTTACGGATAAGGTTACTTATAAACCACTTGGTAAGATCATTCCAGTTGATCCAGAAGGAAACAAAATTCCAAGTGCA